>JBNLVK010000223.1:0-36147 GCA_050618055.1 Myxococcota bacterium | reverse complement strand
CGTGGAGATGGCGCAGGAACTCGGTGTCACCGAGACCGACCTGGATGCCGTACCGGCCGCGGTGCTCGGGGCGACGCCGAGCCCCGGGACGATCCGCCGGAGCTGCGGCTGGCGCGCGGCAGCCGCGGCGCCGACTTCGAGCTGATGCAGCGCCGCCCGCTGCGCGCCTGACGAGGCCGGCTCAGCCCGGGTTGTGCTCGTGGACGGTCAGGCCCGCGCAGGGCGGCGCCCAGGGCCAGGCGCTGGCGCCCCAGTAGCTCGCGCCCGGCTCGACCCATCCGGCGTCGTCCAGGCTGCCGGCCTTCACGAAGTTCACGCCCGGCATCACCGCGACGCGGCTGAAGAGCTGCGAGCCGCAGGTGCCGCAGAAGAAGCGCTCGACCGTGCCTCCGCTCTCGCCCTTCACGGCGAAGCTCGAGAGACCCTGCGCGGGCACGTCGAAGGCCGCGTCCGGCGCGAACACGAAGGTGGCAAAACCCGACCCGGTGCAGCGCTGGCAGTCGCGGCAGTGGCAGTGGGCGGCGCCGAGCACGGCGGACCGGTCGAGGGTGTAGCGGACGGCGCCGCACAGGCAGCCTCCCGCGGCGGCGGAGGTCTTCGTGTCGCTCATCTCCGCAGGCTAGCGCGGAACGGATAGACTCCCCGCCATGAAGCGAACCCGCGTTCCCCTGCTGCTCGCCGTCGTCCTCTTCCTCGTTCTCCCGGCCCTTCCGGCGGGCGCCGAGCCCGTCGACCTCTCGAATCACGAGAAGAGCGTCTACTCCCAGGCGGGGGAGGACGGCGTGCTGGAGAAGATCTTCCAGCTGATCGAGCCCGGACCGCGCTACGCGGTGGAGTTCGGCGCCGGCGACGGTGTGCAGAACAGCAACGTGCGCCACCTCTACGAGCAGGGCTGGAGCGGGCTCCAGATCGAGGGCAGCCCGGTCGAGTTCGCCAAGCTGAAGAAGAACTACGCCGAGCTGCCCCGGGTGACCAACCTGCTCGCCTGGGTCTGGCCGGGGAACATCGAGTTCCTGTTCGAGAAGCACGGCGTACCGAAGGACCTCGACCTGCTGGTGATCGACATCGACAGCAACGACTACTGGATCTGGAAGGTGATCCACGAGTTCCGTCCCAAGGTGGTGCTGATCGAGTACAACGCGGCCTTCGCGCCGCCGCAGCGCGCCGTCGTGCGCTACCACCCCATGAACCACGCCGACTCCACCGACTACTACGGGGCCAGCATCCAGTCGCTCTACGAGCTGGGAAAGCGCAAGGGCTACGAGCTGGTGTACGGCAACCGGGCCGGCATCAACCTGTTCTTCGTCGACGCCCCCTACTACGCGCGCTTCGGGCTGGCGGACAATTCACCCGAGCGCTTCTACCGTCCGCCCGGCTTCGGCTACGACGAGGGCGGGCGCGCCCCCAACGGTCGGGGCTGGCCGAAGGCCGAGACGAAGGGCCCGCTGCGCTACCCGGCCGGACGCATCCCGAAGGTGTTCGTCGGCGAGCCCGCCGGCCCGGAGACGGCCGACTAGAGCGCGCCGACGGCGTCGCGCTTCTTCGCCAGCTTCTGCTCCGGGGTGAGCGACGGGATGAGCCCCAGCAGCGGGTCGACGAAGCCCTGGATCTCGGCCGGCGTCGCGTCGGGCCCCGCCTTCTGGCGGGCCAGGTAGACGGCCAGCGCGTAGTCGGAGAGCACCATCGTCTTCGCCCTGTCGTAGTCGACCCGGCTGCGGCGCATCTCGCGCTGGATGCGCGCCTCGAGCTGGTCCGGCGGCAGGAACTCGAGCGCCTCGGCCTTGTCGGCCAGCGCGTCCTCCACGTCCGCCAGGTCCTCGGCATCGCGGCGGGCCTGGTCGAGCTCCTCCTCCTCTGCCAGGCGCAAGAGCTCGGCGTCGCCGATCCGCGACTCGCCCGGAACGGCCGGAGCGCGTCGCGGCGGCGTCGCGCCACCGGCGCTGCGCGACGGGTCGCGAGTGGGATCGGGCCCCGCGTCCAGGTCGAAGGCCCGCGCGGTGCGCGGCGCGTCCGGATCGCCGCGCTCGGCGGGCGACGGCTCGAAGCGCCCGATGGGTCCACCCGGCGCAGGCGCACGGGGCTGCGACGGCGCCGCCGCGGCTGCGGACCCGGCTTCGGCTCGGGGCGCGGGGGGAGCGGGCGCATCATCCGGAGCCTCCGAGCCGAAGGCCCACCAGACCGCGACCGCCAGCAGTGCCGCTCCCCCGATGCCCGGTCCGATCCGCATGTGAGCCTCCCGCTCCGCCGCCTGGCCATCATACCGGCGCGCCGGGTTCGGCGCGCCTCGAGGGACGCTCCGCGGCGCCCGGACGCCGAGAAACGTCACTTCAAGGCGCACCGGCAGCGCATGCGCAGGCCGCCCGCCACCTCGCGGCGTCGACCGGATGCCGGCGCCGTTGCCGGCGCACTGCCGATCCCCTGCCGCTGGCAGCGATCTTGCACATGCAGGGGCGCATGAAGCGAGCCCTCGTCGGCCTGCTGGTGTGCGTGGCGATCGGAGCCGGAGTGGCATTCTCCGGCGTCGACCGACTGCTGCCGCTCGAGCGCGTGCTGCCCGCCCGGGTGCCGGAGCACTGGTCGGCGCTGCCGCCTTCGGGTCGCGTCGACGTGACGCTCGTCGACTCGGAGGCCGTGGTGGCAGCGCTCGCCAGCGGGCTCTCGAGCGCCGAGGTGGCGCACGCGCGTCCCGGCGCACTGGCCCTGGTGGACGGGCGCGTGTACGCGATCGGCACCGCGTCGGCGCGACAGGTGCTGCGCGCCCTGGCCTGGGACGGCCTGCCCATCGACGTCCGGCAGGTCGCCGCCGCGGAGCTCGACGTGTTCGCCGCCCCCACGCCCGCCACCCCCGCCTGGCGGGCCCGGCGCCACGCCTGGGTGGAGCTGAACCGGGCGCGCGACCTGGCCGCGGCGCACCCGGGCTTCGCCCTCGCCGGGCTCACCACCGGCTCGCTGCTGCTCCTGAACGCCTTCCTCTCGCTGCGGCCGCGACGCCGCCGCGAGGGGCTCCCCCCGGAGCCCACCCCCTGGCGCCGTCGCCGGGCCGAGGCGCCGGTGCGGGTGGTGCTGGTGCCCGACGCGGCGACGCTCGCCCAGGTGCGCGTGGCGATCGGCGAGGAGCACGTGGTCGCGTCGACCGAGCACGCCTTCGCCTTCGCCGACGGCTGGGTCCTGGCCGTGCGCAAGGGCTCGGTGTTCGAGCTGCTCGGCGAGCTCGGCTGGCGCATGCGACCCATCGAGATGACCAGCCGCTCCGAGCTGGCCGGCGAGGGCCACGCCCTCTCGCCCCTGCCCGGCGACGACCCGGCCGACGCCCTGGGTCTGCTCGAGGCCCTGCACGTCTGTGGACCCCTCGCCCACGGCACGGTCCCGCGCATCGCGACCAGCGCGCTCTAGCCCGATCGTCCGGCCCCTCCCCGCTCGACCGGCCGCGGGTGTAGCATGGACCCCACCTTCGGGAGGGGACCCATGAAGATCCACGCGCTTCTCCGGGTTGCGTTGTTCCTCGTCTGCCTGGCAGCGCCGGCCGCCGCCGACGAGACCTGCCAGTCGCCGTACATGCCGAAGCTCTCCGGGCAGGAGGACTACGTCTACGTCTGGACGCTGGGCATCGACGGGCTGGGCGACGGCTCCGACAAGCTGGTCACCGTGGGCGCCAACCCGGCCCGCGACGACTACGGCAAGGTGGTCGCCAGCGCTTCGGTGGGGGGCCAGCACGAGGCCCACCACGGCGGCTTCACCGACGACCGGCGCCACCTGTGGGTGGGCGGGCTCGATACCAGCCACATCTTCATCTTCGACGTGGCGAGCGACCCGGCGAAGCCGAAGCTGGTGAAGACCATCGACGACTTCGTCGAGAAGAGCGGCGGCGTGGTGGGGCCCCACGGCTACTACGCCCTGCCCGGACGCATGCTGATCCCGGCGCTCTCGAACGCCGAAGACTTCGGCGGCAGGACGGCGCTGGTCGAGTACTCGAACGACGGCGAGTACATCCGCACGGTGTGGATGCCCGAGGACGCCGAGTACGGCTACGACGCTCGGGTGAACGCCACGCTGAACCGCATGCTCACCTCGTCGTTCACCGGCCACCGGAACTACATGCGCAAGCTGCCCGAGCTGATGGGCGACGCCGAGGCGATGAAGAAGTTCGGCAGCACCGCGGTCGTCTGGGACTACCACGCGCGCAAGCCGCTCCAGACCCTGGACATCCCGGGCGCGCCGCTGGAGATCCGCTGGGCCCTCGACCCGACCCACGAGTACGCCTTCATCGAGGCGGCGCTCACCGGCAAGCTCTGGGGCGTCTTCCGCAAGGAGGACGGCACCTTCGAGGCCGTCGAGGTGGCCGACATCGGCCCGCCCGAGGAGCAGCCGCTGCTGGCGGTCGACATCAGCATCTCGGCCGACGACAAGTACCTGTTCGTCGACACCTTCATGGACGGCAAGGTGCGGGTCTTCGACATCGAGAACCCGCGCGCGCCGAAGGTGATCTACGAGCGCAAGATCGGCGACCAGCTGAACATGGTGAGCCAGTCGTGGGACGGCAAGCGCATCTACTTCACGTCGTCGCTGCTGGCCAACTGGGACGGCGTGGGCGGCAACGACGAGCAGTTCCTGCGCGCCTTCACCTGGGACGGGAAGGAGCTGTCGCCCACCTTCGACATCGACTTCCGCGCCGAGAAGCTGGGCCGCCCGCACCTGATGCGATTCGGCCAGCTGGGCTTCTGGGCGGGCCGGGAGGCGACGTCGAGCGCGACCGCGACCGAGGTGGCGCATACGCCGTGAGGCGCACCGTGCTCGTCGCGCTCGGCATCGCCCTGGCCGCGTCCTCCGGGGCGGGTCACGAGGCGGCCGGGTCGCGCTACCGCTACGAGGCGCCGGCGGCGGGCAGCTACGAGCTGCCGCCGATCGACCGGGTTTCGGAGCACCAGCTGCTCGGCACCGACGGCAGCGCCGCGCCGCTGCTCGACCTGGCGCCGGGCGAGGCCGCCCTGGTGTCCTTCGTCTACCTCTCCTGCGGCGAGGCCTGCCCGCTGGCCACCGCCACCCTCCTCCGGGTCGACCGCCAGCTGGCCGAGGACGCGGCCCTGGCGCCGCGGGTGAAGCTGGTGACGGTGAGCTTCGACCCGGGGCGGGACACGCCCGAGCGCATGGCCGCGCTGGCCGAGAACCTGCGACCGAAGGGCCGCTGGGAGTTCCTGACCAGTGAGGGACCGGACGCGCTGGCGCCGGTGCTCGCCGACTTCGGTCAGGACGCGGTGTGGGTGCCGCAGGCGGAGGCCTCGGACCGCCTGCGCCACGTGCTCAAGCTCTTCCTGGTCGACGACCAGCGCCGCGTGCGCAACATCTACAGCACCGGGCTGCTCGACGAGCGCCTGGTGGTGAACGACCTGCGGACGGTGACGGGAGTCCTGCCCTAGCCGGCCTCCGCGCCCGTCCTAGCGCCCCGTCCACTTCGGCTCGCGCTTCTGCGCGAACGCGGCCGGCCCCTCCTTCGCGTCCTCGGACGCGAAGACCTTCCCGGTGAGCGGGCCCTGGAACTTCCAGAACTCCTCCTCGGTGCGGCCCTGGGTCTCGCGGATGATCTGCTTGCTCGCCGCGACGGCCAGCGGCGCGTTCTTCGCAATGCGCTCCGCCAGCTCGAGGGCCACCTCCACCGCCTGGCCCTTGTCGGCCAGCCGCGAGACCAGGCCGTACTCGGCGGCCTGCTCGGCGCTGATCGGGTCCGAGGTGAGCGCCATCTCCATGGCCACGCCGTAGGGCACGCGGCGGGGCAGGCGCAGCAGCGCTCCGCCGGCGGCGAACAGGCCCACGTTCACCTCCGGGATGCCGAGCTTCACCCCCTTCGCGGCGACCAGCAGATCGCAGGTCAGCGCGATCTCCAGGCCGCCGGCCAGGGCGAAGCCCTCGACCGCCGCGATCAGCGGCTTCTGGCTGCCGTCGCGCAGGAAGGTGTCGAAGCCCTTCGGCGGCCCCTCCTTCGCGAAGGCCTTCAGGTCCATGCCGGCGCTGAAGCCGCGCCCCGCTCCGCACAGCACGCCGGCGGTCAGGCCGGCGTCGTCGTCGAGCTGCTTCACGGCGTCGACCAGGGCCAGGCCGAGGGCGCTGTCCACCGCGTTCATCGCCTCGGGCCGGTTCAGCGTGATCAGCAGCACCCGCCCGCGCGCTTCCGTCAGGACTTCGTTCGCCATGGCCCCTCCTACTTCGGAGGCATGCGGATGCCGCCGTCCACGCGCAGCGTCTCGCCGTTCATGTAGTCGTTGGTGATCAGCTCCACGACCATCGAGGCCAGCTCGTCGCCCGAGCCCAGGCGCTTCGGGAACAGCACGCTCTGGCCGAGGCGCGCCTTGAACTGCTCGCTGGCCTCGCCCTGGCCGTAGATGGGCGTGTCGATCAGGCCCGGCGCGATGGTGTTCACGCGGATGCCGACGGCCGCCAGGTCGCGGGCGATGGGCAGGGTCATGCCGACCACGCCGCCCTTCGACGCCGAGTAGGCCGCCTGGCCGATCTGCCCGTCGAAGGCGGCCACCGAGGCCAGGTTCACGATCGCGCCGCGCTGGCCGTCGGCGTCCACCGGGTCCTGCTTCGACATGGCGGCGGCGGCCAGCCGCAGGCAGTTGAAGCTGCCGATCAGGTTCACGCGGATCACGAACTCGAACTGCTCCAGCGGGAAGGGCTGGCCCTCCCGGTTCACCGTGCGGTTCGCGTTGCCGATGCCGGCCGCGTTGAGCAGCGCGCGCAGCGGTCCGAGCGACAGCGCCTGGTCGACGGCCGCCTGCACCTGGTCGGCGTCGGCGACGTCGGTCTTGACGAAGACGCCTGAGAGGTCCTCGGCGACGGCCTTGCCCTTGTCCTCGTTCAGGTCCGCGATGACCGGCTTGGCGCCCAGCAGTGCGAGACGGCGCGCGCTCGCCTCTCCGATGCCCGACGCTCCGCCGGTGACGATGACACTCGCTCCATCCAGCTCCATGGGGATCCTCTCCTTGTTGGGAGGGCGACACTAGCAGAACCGGGGAGTATGCTCGGCGGCCATGGCCGGCCTGTTCCACCGCCTGTTCTCGCCCCACCGACGGCGCGAGGACCGCAAGCCCCACGGACGGCGCGAGACGCCCCGGCCCAGGTCGCGCACGTCGCAGGCGGCCTGGTGGGAGCAGCAGTGGAGCCAGCCCGACATGCAGGCCCGCTTCCTGGGGCGTCCCGTGTCGCCGGAGATCGTGGCCGCCGTCGAGGAGGGCTGGCTGCCGCGGGGCGGTCACGTGCTCGACGCCGGCTGCGGCGAGGGCGTGGTGGCCGACTGGATGAGCCGCAACGGCTTCACGGCGCTGGGCGTCGACATCGCGCCGTCGGCGATCGAGCGCGCCCGGTCGATGTACCCGGAAGGCCCCGCCCTGCGCTTCGACGTCGCCGACCTGCGCAGGAAGGCCCCCGCCGGCGAGAAGCCCTTCGACGTGGTGATCGACCGCGGCTGCTTCCACCAGATGCGCGACGACGACCTGCCGCCCTACGTCGCCAACCTGACCGACGCCTGCGCGCCCGACGCGCGCATGCTGATCTTCTACCGCGCCTACCGCCGCGGCGTGCCCCACGGCGATCCCCAGGAGCGCGCCCGCGTGGTCGGACGGGTGGAGCGCTTCTACGCGGGACGCTTCGCGCTGGAGCGCGCCGCCGACACCTACACCGACCCGAGCTTCGGCGCCGACCCGGAGACGCGCATGAGCGGCATCGTCATGTGGCTGCGAAGGGATCGATGAAGCGCACGTTGCCCTTCTCGATGCCGTCGGCCACCACCTCGAGCCCGCCCGTCTTGACCATCCACTCGAGGCGGTGGTCCCGGTACTCGCGCTTGAACAGGCCCTGATCGAGCAGCGCCCGCACCTGCTCGAGACCGACCCCCGAGCCCTGGGCGGCGGCCTCGAGCGCCGCCTTCGCGGCGGCCGCCACGCTCGGGCGCTCGTTCGCGCGGCGCTGCCAGTCGCCCAGCGCGCCCTCGGCGGCGAAGCCGAAGCCGGCCGCGCCGTTCAGGAACGGCACCACGCACAGGTCGCCCCAGCCGAACGCGTCGCCGTTGAACCAGGGACGCTCGCCGAGCTGCGACGCGAGCCAGCCCATCCAGCCGGCCATCTGCTCCGCGGCCTTCGCCTTCATGCGCTCCGCCAGCTCGCCGGTCGCGCGGCCGAAGTACTCGATCTCCGAGAGCCCCCAGGTGATCGCCTCGAAGTGGGTGTCCATCACGTCCTCGAGCATGCGCACGCGCGCGCGCTCGGCCGGCGACGCCGGCAGCAGCGGCGGATCGGGCCAGCGGTCCTCGACGTACTCGAGGATCACCGTCGAGTCGAAGACGCGGGTGCCGTCGGTGTCGACCAGCGCCGGCACCTCGCCGCGCGGACTGGCCTGGGCGAAGTCGCCCGACGCGCTGCCGCTGCCGATGTCCTGGGGCAGCGGCGCCTGGAAGGGGACGCCCTTCTCGGCCAGCGCGATCTTCACCTTCTGGCCGTAGGGGGAGAGCGGGTGGTCGTAGATGGTGACACTCATGCGGGTCGCGTGACCTCGAAGCCGGCGGCGGGGAAGTGGGTGAAGACGCGGCCCGTCTCCGGCGTCTCGCGCGCCAGCACGAATTCCTGCGCCGAGCAGGCCACCAGCTCGCCCTCCACCGGGACCTTGCCGTAGTCGATCGGCGTGACCGCCACCCGCTCGCCCAGTGCGAAGCCGGGCGGCAGGCAGGTCTCGAGCTCGGGCAGCACCGGCTCGCTCTGCTTCGCCGCCTCGAGCGCCTCCTCGCCGGTGGCGTCCTCCGGCTTGCCATGGCCGAAGGCGGCCACCCGCTCCATGAAGGCGCCCACCCCGGCATGGGGGGCGAGCAGCTCCTTGTTGATCGGGTTGTTCGCCAGGAACCACAGGCAGTGGTGCACCGAGAAGTCGGCGATCGAGGGCGCATCGCCGAACAGGAAGGGCGCCGACACGAAGGCCCTGCCCAGCTCGTCCAGGTAGGCGTCCAGGAAGGTGCGGGCAGCCTCGGGCGAGAAGCTGGTCAGGCTGGCGCCCTCGGTCAGCTTGGCCCGGTCCTTCATGAAGGCCTCCACCTGCTTGGCGTCGATCTGGGCGAGCATCGGGCCCAGCGCCGCCGGCGCGAAGTTCAGCGCCACGCACACGCGGAACAGCTGCGTGTCGGCCCACTCGGCCACCCGGGTGGCGGCGAAGCCCGGCGCGAAGAGCGTGGTGTCACCGGTGTGGCGCGCCAGCGCGCGGGCCGCCGCGGCCGAGTCGCAGAAGACGTTCGCGTCGACCTGGAGCGTCGGCGTCCGGCGGTAGCCGCCCGTGAGCGGCATCAGCAGCGGGCGCGGCATGATGTTCGAGATCTCGACCGACCGCCACGGCAGGTCGAGGTATCCGAGCAGCAGGCGCACCTTCTCGGAGAAGGGCGAGGCGGGGTAGTGGTGCAGGTAGATCACGTGGGGGCTCCGTTCTCGTGGAAGGGTTCCAGCACCGGAGTGACGCGCAGCGCCTCCGGAATGCGCTCGACGCCGATCACCCGGTCGATCTCCTCGTGCAGGTGGTAGATGCGCCGCTCCTGGTAGTTCAGCGGAATCGAGCGCAACGCGCCCGAGGCGATCGAGCGGTGCATGGGCGCCAGGTTCGTGAAGTCCTCGTTCATCACGCCGTCGAAGACCTGGACGTAGAGCTCCCAGGCCTTCTCCACCTCGGGCGTCTCCGCCGGCGGACCGTAGAACGTCCACTCGACGTCGGTGGTCTCCGCGTCGACCGGCCAGAACAGGATGAACGGGAAGCCGATGGTGTCGAGCGGCGTGATCAGGTTGGGAAACAGGCTGTAGGCCGGGTTGGTGTCGGAGAAGAGCGGATCGAGCCCCGGGATCCAGGGCAGTGGCAGTCCGCCCTCCCCTTCCCGCAGCACCGACCGCTCCCACTTGGGCGTCACCATGCGCGAGTGGCCGTGACGGAACAGGCCCATGGCCGCGCCCCGGTGGTCGAGCAGCCGGGCCACGCTCTCCGGGTGGATGGTCTTCACGTGGTAGGTCTCGAGGAACGCGTCGGCCACCACCTTCCAGTTGGCCGGCACGCGCTCGCGGCGCGTGGCGTGGGCGCGCAGCGAGGCGCCCCCCAGCGGCGACCACTCCTCCGCCACCGGACCCATCCACTCGCGCAGCGGCGCGGCGTCCGGGTCCTGGTTCACGAACACCCAGCCGTCGTAGACCTCGCAGCGCACCGGACGGAGCGAGCGCGCGCCCGTGTCCAGGTCGGCGAAGTCGCGCCGGTCCGGCACCTGGAGGAGCGTGCCGTCCAGGTCGTAGGTCCAGCTGTGGTACTGGCAGCGCAACCGCTTCGCCGCGCCGCAGCGGTCCCGGACCACCGGCGCGCCGCGGTGCTGGCAGGTGTTGAAGAAGCCGCGCAGCACGCCGTCGTTGCCGCGCACCAGGAGCAGCGGCGCGCCGCCGCGCTCGAAGGTCCGGAAGCTCCCCGGACCGGCGAAGTCCTCGTCGCGACCCACCAGCAGCCAGCAGCGCCGCCACAGGTGCTCCTGTTCCAGCGCGAAGAAGGCCGGGTCCACGTAGCGGCCGGTGGGAATGGGCGGCAGCGTCGGGAAGCCGTCGGGCGGGGCCTCGCGAGCGGACTCGTATTCCATCTGGCGGCGGATGCGCGCCGACCACGCGGCCTGGTCCATGCGTCCTCCCGGGCCCAGGGTATCAGTCAGGCCCCCGGCGTGTACCAGATGGGCGAGGTCCAGGCGCGCTCCTGCTGCACCGCCTGCATGAGGCGGTGGGCGCAGCCGTCGGGGCGCTGCGCCTCGGGCAGCGCCAGGCACTGCCAGGCCGAATGGCGGCAGCTCGGGTTCTCGAGCACGCGGGCGTAGTAGACGGCGCGCCGCTCCGGGTCGAAGGCGGGGTCGCGCCAGACGGCGCAGAGCTGGCGGGCGCCGCGGCCGATGGGTTGGCAGGTGGCGGGATCGACGGAGGCGTCGTTCGGTCCGCCGGCGGCGTCGAACACGCGCTGGTGGAGGCGCCCCGCGTCGTCGACCCAGCCCTTCACGACCTGGATGCGCTGGAGGTCGCCGCCGGGGGCCGAAGCGGTGCCGGCGTCGGCGGCGGCCTGGACCAGGAAGGACGGCGCCCCCGCTCCGCGCGCACCCGCGCGCGGCGGCAGGTCGGCGCCCATCGGCACGCCGGCGGCGTCGGCGCGGGCCGTCCCGTCGGCGCCGTCGCACAGGTCGGCGGGGAGGTCCCAGCCGCCGAAGAAGCGTGGGCGGATGCGGGGTCCGCTGGTGCCGAACACCTCGCGCCGGCGCATGGCGTCGAACAGGGCGTCGCGGCTGTTCTCCTCGGCCCACACGCCGAAGAGGCCGCCCGGACCGTTCGCCATGTTGCCCATCACCCGCGGCGCCTCGGAGAGGCGCCGCTGCGGATCCGCGTCGGCCACGCCCAGGTGCCCCGGCCAGTCGCGCTCGTCGACGCCGCCGGCCAGGGCGTTGTGGGTGTCGGTGCTGGCCGCGAGCCCCAGCTTGAACGGGTTCACGCCGAGACGCGCCTCTTCGCGCAGGCCCTCGGTGAGCACGTAGCGCACGAAGTCGCGGTGCGAGCGGCACGCGCCCGGCCCCAGGTGGGGCAGCCAGTCGACGTCCCAGCAGGCGCCCGGATCCGCGCCCTGGTGGCGCACGGCACCGAACTTCTCGAAGGCGCAGGCCTCGTCGGTGGCGCCCAGCACGTCCGGAGCATTCGGCACGCACTCGGAGTCACCCTTGTGCTGCATCACCTCGACGATCGGCTCGAGCGACGCGCGCAGTGCGGCCCGCTCGCGCTGGGCGCGCAAGCCATGGACGCCCGGGTAGTCGACCGCGAACATGCGCCCGTTGCTGATGTTCGAGTTGTGGGGGATGGCCAGCACGTCGCAACCGGATCCGCTGCGCAGGCAGACGTCGCGCAGCAGGCGCCACAGCTCCCACTCGCGCTGCACGTCCAGGTAGCTGATGGGGCGCCGGGGCACGACGTGGTTGCGGAAGATCACGTTGCGGTGGAGGTTCGAGCCCAGGCGCACCGAGCTCCACTCGTAGCCGATGAAGGTGGTGCGCCGGCAGGCCGGGCTGCGATCGTTCCACTCCTCGGCGGCCGCGATCGTCTCCTGCCAGCCCGCGTCCAGCGCGACCGCACAGCGCGATCCGTCGTCGCCGCACACGTCGGCCGCGCGCCGCGGCCAGGGATCCATGATGTCGAAGGTCACCGGGTTGTCGAGCGGCGTGGTCGACTCGCGGATCGCCGTGCACGTCTCGCTGGCATGCACCGGCGACTCCGGGTCGGTGCACAGGCGCTGCTCTCCCAGGAACTCGGCGTGGTCGGTGACGGCGGCGAAGTCGAGGGGACGGGCGATGCGCACCTCGCGCGTGCCGCGGCCCGCCGCGTCGCGGGGCGGCAGGCGCACCGGCCGGCCGAAGGCGTAGGCGTAGGCGTCCCGCGGACGCAGGTCCAGGTCGTAGCTCCAGGCGTCCAGCGACAGCGCCGTGTGGACGTGGAGATCGCCGAAGAAGGCGCGCCGCAGGGGTTCCGGGTCGGCGCAGGCCTGCTCGACCGCCCCGGGGCGCGACACCACCCGGTGCAGCGCCGGGTCGGGCGGATCCGCCCCGCAGCCTGCGAGCAGGGCGGCGAGGGCAAGGGGCGTTGCGCGCCGGATCGCCATGGACGGCGGCTACTCTACTCGTCCGGCCTCCCCGCGTGTAGGATGGGCACGGGTCCACGGGAGGGAGGGAGCCATGCCGGTGTTCGACGGACTGTTCCTCGTCGGAGGCGTCCTGCTCTTTCTGTTCAGCGCCTACGTGTTCGTCAAGGCGCGCTACAAGAAGGCGGGGCCCGACGAGGCGCTCATCGTCTTCGGCCGCAAGCAGCGCTTCGGCGGCGACCGGGTGGTCGACGAGGAGGGACGCGCCGAGGGCTTCCGCATCGTCCACGGCGGCGGCACCTTCATCTGGCCGGGCTGGGAGGACTTCGAACGCCTCTCGCTCAAGATGATGACCCTCGAGATCAACATGCCCCACGTCTACACGGAGCAGGGCATCCCGATCAACGTGCGCGCCGTGGCCCAGGTGAAGATCCGCGCCACCGTCGAGTTCATCAAGCGGGCGGCCGAGGCGTTCCTGGGCGTGGATCCCGCCGGCGTGCAGTCGACCATCCAGGAGACGGTGGCCGGCCACCTGCGCGGCATCATCGGCACGCTGACCATCGAGCAGCTCTACCGCGACCAGAAGTCTTTCCAGGAGAAGGTGCGCGACGAGGCCCACATGGACCTGGCCGCCATGGGCTTCGAGTTCAAGTCGTTCGTCTTCCAGGAGATCCAGGACGAGCAGGGCTACCTGGACGCGCTGGGCCAGCCGAAGATCCAGGAGGCGCTGAAGCGGGCGCGCATCGCCACGGCCAACTCGGACCGGGACGCGAAGATCGAGGAGGAGAACGCGCGGCGGGCCAAGGAGCAGCAGCGCCTGAACGTCGACCGCGAGATCGCCGACGCCGACAAGGACCTGTCGCTCAAGAAGGCGGCGATCCAGCAGGAGGTCGACGTGGCCCGGGCCACCGCCGAGAAGTCGGGCGAGATGGAGATGAAGCTCCAGAACATCCAGATCGCCGAGAAGGAGGTGGAGCGCCAGAAGCTCGAGCTGAACGCCACGGTCCGCGAGCAGGCCGACGCGCGCAAGTACGAGGTGGAGCGCAACGCCGACGCCGCCAAGTACCGCATCGAGCAGGAGGCCTCGGCGGAGCGGCAGCGCCGCGAGCAGATCGCCCTGGCGGTGAAGGCCGAGGGCCTGGCGAAGGCGGCGGCCGAGGCGGCCCAACGCCGCGAGATCGGCGTGGCCGACGGCGAGGCGATCCAGGCGCGGGGCCAGGCGGAGGCCGAGGCGCGGCGCCTGCTGGCCGAGGCGCTGAAGCTCTACAACGAGGCGGGCCTGTCGATCGAGGCGCTGAAGGTGCTTCCCGACATCGCGGCGGCCGTGTCCGAGCCGCTGTCGCGCGCCGGCACCACCACGATCATCAGCCAGGGCAACGGCGCCGGGAACGGCACCGGCGCCGCGAAGCTCACCGAGGACGTGGTGCAGGTGCTCTCCCAGCTCGGACCGATCCTCCAGCAGCTGGCCGGCGTCGACCTGGACGACTTCATCCGCGGCATCGCGGCGCTGCCCGGCGCCACCGCCCAGAACCTGGCCACCCGCGTCTCCGAGCACGCCCCCGAGCGCGAGTAGGCCGGGGCGGGGCCGGCGCCGGTGGCCGAGTCGATCCAGAGCCTGGAGGAGCTGCTCCGGGCGCTCGGGCGGGAGCGCAACCTGCGCGGCCGGCTGCGCGTGCTGGCGCGCGCCTGGGCGCTCCTGCGATCGCTCTCGCCGGCGCAGCGCGAGCAGGTGGCGCTGCGGGTCGGCAGCCGCTGGGCCTGGCGGCGCATCGAGAAGTCGTT
The DNA here is from genome assembly GCA_050618055.1 of Myxococcota bacterium. Lineage (GTDB taxonomy): Bacteria > Myxococcota_A > UBA9160 > UBA9160 > SMWR01 > CALDCK01. The sequence goes on along the minus strand of JBNLVK010000223.1, from coordinate 21,711 downwards.
CCTGCGCGACGGCGAGCTCGACGAGGCCGAGCAGATGATCGGCACCGCCTTCCAGCGCATGGGCGAGGCCGACCCGCAGGAGATCCGCAGGCTGGCACGCTCGATCCGCGAGGGCGACAAGCAGACGACCCGCGACCTGCTGATGCTCACGCTGACCGAGGCGCTCGAGGAGGAGGCGGAGGAGCGGGAGGAGCAGGAGGAGGCGACGCCGGAGCCCGAGCCGGTGGTCGTCGGCCAGCTCGAGGAGCCGGAGGCGGCGGCCGCCGAGGTCCCCCAGGTGGTGGAGCGGCCGACCGAGGTGCTGGCCTCCAGCCGCGCGCGCGTGGTGGCGGAGCCCGAGCCGGCGCCGCAGCCCGAGCCCGCGCCCGTACCCGCACCCGCACCCGCGTCCACGCCCACGCCCGCTCTCCCTGCCGCGCCCGTCCACCTGCCACCGCCCGCCCCCGAGCCGATCCCCCTCGCCGGGCCGGAACCGGATCCGCCTGCCGCCGGCATCACCCAGCTGAACGGCACCGAGCGGCTGCGCGTGCTGCGCGAGCTGCAGCGCAGCGACGCCCCGGCGAAGGCACGCGGACGCGCCGGCCGGGCCGAGCTGCTCGACGCGCTCGGCGGCGGCTGGGCCACGCGCCGCGCCCTCTCGCGCATGATCGCGGCGGGCTCGCTCGACGACGTCGACGAGGCGCTCGAGCACGTCCGCCGGCTCGGCCGTCCAGGCCAGCAGACCTGGTGCCTGGCCGACCTGCTCGTGCACGGCGCCCTCACCGGGCCGGAGATCGAACGGGTCCTCGACGCCGCCCCCAGCGACGCCGCGCGGCGCCGCCTGGCCCGTCGCGTGCCGCCCGCTCCCTAGATGGGAACCGGTCCGCTGCGTCCCTCCAGGATCCAGCGGATCATCGGCAGGTGCTGGCGGCCCTGGAAGACCTCGTCCTCCAGCAGGTAGGCGGGCACGCCGAACACTCCGCGTTCGCGCAGCTCGGCGGCGAGTCGTTCCGCGGCGGCGGCGCCGTCGCCGTCGCACCAGTCGAGGAAGCCGGCGCCGTCGGCACCGACCGCGTCGATCGTCGCCGCGACCGCCCGCGGATCCGACGCGTCGAGCTCGACGGACCAGTAGCCGGCGAACAGGCGCTCGAGCCAGTCGGGGAGCGCCGCCGGCGCCCGGTCGCGCACCCACAGCCAGCCCCGGTTCGCCGCGGCCACGTCGCCGGCGCGGTAGGGGTCGCGCAGCACGAGCCCCTGGGCCGCGGCGTAGACGTCGATCTCGCGGGCGATGGCCTGGGCCCGGTAGCGCTTGTGGCGCACGCCGCGATCGTCGCCGGGGGCGGGCGTGCTGGGCGGGTTCAGCGGCTGGGCCTCGATGGGCAGCCAGTTCACGTCGATGCCGAGCGACTCGCCGAGGGCGCGGGTCGGCCCCAGCGCCAGGCAGGCGAAGGGGTGCCGCACGTCGAGGAGGACCGTCAGGGTGGACGCGTCGATGTCGGCGGAGAGGCTCACGCCGCGAAGCTCCGGTTCGCGACGCCCGGCGCCGGCCCCTTCCGGCCGGAGAGAAGCCACGCGACCCGCGGCAGGTGCTCGCGGCCGAACCACAGCTCGTCGGCCACCAGGTAGGTCGGCACGCCTAAGACGCCGGCGTCGAAGGCCGCCTCGTTGATCGCGTCGTGCTCGCGGCGTCCCTCGCCCACCACGAAGGCGCCGAAGCCCTCGACGTCGGCGCCGCTGTCGGCCAGCACCGCGTCGAGCACCGCCGGATCCTCGATGTCCAGCTCGCGGCGCCAGAAGCGCGGGTAGACCTCGCCCAGGAAGCGGTCGAAGGCGACGTCGCCCTGGCGCTTCGCCCACAGCATGGCGATGCCCGCCAGGCTCGAGTCCCAGATCTTCACGGTGCCGCGCACCGTCTTGCCGGTCAGGTTCGCGTAGCGACGCGCGTCGTAGTAGGCGTACTTCACCCCGCTCCACTGCTGGGGCGTGCGGCTCTGCTTCGCCACCTTGCCCTTCGCGTCGAGCTTCGCTGACCCCAGGTAGCTGGGAATGTCGAGGGTGAAGGGACGCCAGTCGATGCGCACGCCATGCTTCGCGGCCATGGCGCGGGTCGGGTCGATGGCCAGGTAGGCGTAGGGGCTCTTCAGGTCGATGTAGACGGCCAGGTCGGCGTCGCCGCGCAGGCGCTCGAAGTCGTTCACGACGTCTAGTAAAGCACCTTGGCGTCGCGGAGCGAGTGCACCTCGTCGGTGGACAGGCCCAGCACGCGGCCCAGCACCTCCTCGGTGTCGGCGCCCAGGCACGGGGCCGGCGAGCGCACGCCGTTCGGCCGGTTGCGCAGCCGGTGGGGAATGCCGGTGTGGACCCGGGCGCCCACCACCGGGTGGGGCAGCCGCTCCAGGAAGCCGCGCGCCTCGAGGTGGGGATCGTGGGCGATGTCCTCGGCCGTCAGCGCCGGGAAGGCGGCGACGTCGCGCGCCTGGAGCCTCTCCGTGAGATCCCAACGGTCGTGCTCGCGGGTGCGCTCGGAAAGGGCCGCTTCGAGCGCGTCCTCGTGCTGCTTGCGCCCGGCCAGGTCGGCGAAGCGCGGGTCCTGGGCCAGCGCCGGGTCGAGCACGTCGCACAGCGCGGCGAACGCGGCGTCGTCGGAGCAGGCGATGGAGATCCAGCGATCGTCGCCGCGGGCGGGGAAGCAGCCGTGGGGCGACATCCAGGGGTCGCGGTTTCCCTGGCGCTCGGGCTCGGCGCCGTTCATCACGTGGTCCATCCAGGCCTCGATCGAGAAGACGGCGGTGGCCTCCCACAGCGACACGTCCAGGTGGCTGCCGCGGCCGGTGGCGTCACGGCGGGCCAGCGCCGCGCAGACGGCGAAGGCGGCGGTGATGCCGGCGGTCGGGTCGGGCATGGAGACGCCCACCTCCGAGGGTCCGCCCCCGACGAAGCCGGTGGCGGCGGACAGGCCGGTGAGCGGCGGCATGGCCGGCCCGTAGCCCATGTAGTGGCGGTAGGGACCCGTCTCGCCGTAGCCGCTGATGCTGGCCAGCACGATGCCCGGGTTGCGCTCGGCCAGCACCGGGTAGCCCAGGCCCAGCCGCTCCATCACGCCGGTGGCGAAGTTCTCGACCACCACGTCGCTCTCGGCGATGAAGTCCTTCAGGATCTCCACGGCCCGCGGCTCGGACAGGTTCAGCGCCACCGACTTCTTGCCCTGGTGCCACTGGTTGAACATGCCCGAGGCGTCGAGCGACGGCGGCACGTCCTTCGGGTACACCGGAAGGCGTCGGTAGAGGTCGGGCCGGCCGGCGGATTCGAAGCGCACCACCTCGGCTCCCAGGTGGGCCAGGTTCATGGCGCAGAAGGGCCCTGCCCAGGCCCAGGAGAGATCGGCCACGCGGATCCCTTCGAGCGGGAGCCCGGGCGCGGAGCTGGACGGCACGCGCCCCGGCTCGCGGGGCGCGAGGCCGCCCCCCAGGATCTCCGCGTCGTGCTCGCCGAGCATGGGCGCGCCGCGGCGGACGGCGCTCCGCCCCGCCTCCGTGCGCACCGCCGGACCCAGGTGGCGCAGCCGCCCGGCCCCGCTGTGCTCCACGTCGACGAAGAACTCGCGGGCGACCAGGTGCTCCGACGCGGCCATCTGGGCCAGGCTCATCACCGGCGAGGCGCAGATGCGGTGACGTTGGAGCTCGTGGTAGGTCTCGAGCACCGGCTTGTCGGCCAGCCACTCCTGCACGAAGCCGTGCACCACGTCGTGGTTCCGGGCCCGGTCCAGGTTCGTCGCGAAGACCTCCAGCGACGCCCACTCCGGATCGCCCATCAGCGCCACCAGCCGCTCCCACTGGTCCTGCTCCACGCAGACCAGGAAGAGCGGTCCGTCCGCGCACTGGAAGATGCCCCAGGGAATGATCTGGCGCGTGCCGTAGCGGGTGGCCACCAGGCCCTGGTAGCCGTACTGGGGAATCGCGTTCTCCAGCACCGACGCGGTGTAGGCCTGCTCCGACAGGTCGATGTGCTCGCCCACGCCGCTGGCACGCGCGGCCCGCCAGGCCGCCAGGGCCGCCGTCGCCCCGGCCACGCCGGTCATGTAGGCGCACTGGTGGCCGAAGACCGCGAGCGGCGGCAGGTCGGGGCGCTCGGTGGCCGCCGGACACAGGCTCGTCCAGCCGCCGGCGTTGGCGACGGTCAGCTCCTCGGCGCGGTAGCCGGCACGAGGTCCGGCGGCTCCGAAGGGCGTGATCTGGAGCGTGACCAGGTCGGGCCGGCGCAGGGCCAGCGCGTCGGCGTCGATGCCCAGCGCCGCCGCCCGCTCGGCGGAGCAGCCGTGCACGAAGACGTCGGCCCAGTCGATCCCCCGCAACAGCTCGTCGCGGCCCGCGCCGGTCGTCGGATCGACGCACGCTCCGCGCTTGTTGGTGTCGAGGGCCAGCTGAAGGCCGCTGCGCTGCGGGTCCGGGCGCCCGTCCGGGAAGGGACCGCGGCGCCGGCTGGGGTCGCCGTCGGGCCCCTCCAGCTTCACCACGTCGGCGCCCTCGTCCCCCAGCAGGCGCGCGGCGAAGGCGGCCGCCACGCTGCCGCCCAGCTCGAGCACGCGCATCCCGGAAGGCCCCTCCCGCATGGGAGGAGCCTATCACGGGACGCGCGGCGCGAGCCGGTCGCGAACCTTCGCTAGAAGACCTGGCGCCAGTAGATCAGGCCGACCGGGTCCGAGGGTCGCGGCGGCGGGTCGAAGGTGATGATCTGGCCGCTCGAGGTCTTGATGTAGACCACGTCGTCGGCCGGGTCCTCGCCCGTGCTGACCTTCGGCTTCGAGGGCAGGCCGCCGCCCACCACCACGTAGCGATCGGCCGCCACGTCGGCGGTGCCGTCGTCGAAGTACCCGATGCCGGTGGCCACCTGGAAGACGTAGAGCGACGCCTGGCCCGTGGCCGTGATGCAGATGTTCGAGCCGGCCTGCGGGTTGAAGGTCGCCGCGATCACGTAGCCCGCGAAGATCGTGGGCTCGGCGATGAACTTCTCGCCGTCCTGCACCTCGATGTAGTACCCGTCGACGCCCGGCTGGTTCGAGCCGTCCGTCACGTCCGTGATGGTGGCGTCGGTCTCGGCCATCGGGGTCCCCGGGATCGAACCGGTGCCGTAGGGCTTCGGGTCGCGGATCACGTAGAAGCGGTTGTTGTCCGCATGGCTCGGGCTGCCCGCGTAGAACAGGCCCTCGCGCTCGCCCGAGCCGAAGGCGAGCGCCAGCTCGCCCTTCACGTAGGTGGCGGCCGGCGCCTCGAAGAAGCTCCGGTAGTGGTAGTTGCCGCTGCCCAGGTCGGTGACCGGCGTCTTGAAGAAGACGCCGTGGGTCCAGTTGTTGACCAGGCCGCCCGAGGTGGTGGCCTTGTTGCTGATGTCCCACTTCCACATCTGGCCGCCGACGTCTCCGATGTAGACCACGTCGGCGAAGCCGTCGAAGTCCAGGTCGAGCACGGCCGGCGATCCGGGGATCGCGTACTTCATGTCGTCGAGCGTGCTGTCGCTGGCGTCGTAGGCGATCTTCGCCAGCAGGTTGCCCGTGTCGAGCGCCACCACGAAGATGGCCTTGCTGCGGAAGGTCCAGTTCGGGTGGGTCGTCGTGTCGCCGTAGTCCTCGTCGTTCGGGTTGGCGTTGCTCTTGAAGCCGCCGCCGAAGATGGCGACCCACTGCTCGCGGCAGTCGCCGTCGCCGTCGTTGGCTCCGCAGTGGTCGCCGTAGCCCACCGTCTCCGCCATCTTGATGCGGGTGATGATGGGCTGCGACCACGAGTCACCGAGGTCGGTGTCGGTGAACTCCCAGAGGACCTTCGGGTAGGATCCGGAGCTCGGATCCGTGATGTCGAGGGCCACGTAGCCGCGACCGCCGTTGCGGAAGCCGCTGACCAGCACGGTCGCCCACTCGTTGGCGTCCTTCACCTTGGCCGTGCCGCCCGCCTTGTCGCCGAGCCAGGCGTCGGCCGCGGTCGGCGATCCATCCACGTAGTAGTTCACGCGCGGCGAGTTCACCGGGATGAACGGGATCTCGTCGAGCAGGCGCCGCGGGACGTAGCCCCACAGCTCCTCGCCGCCGTTCGCTCCGCCAGGACCGGTACCGAAGCTGTAGTAGCCGTTCTCGGTGGTGTCGGTGGTGAGCGGATCGTCGCCGGTCTTCCACTCGCCGGCGTCGAAGGCGTGCAGCATGCCGCCGTTGGTGCCGGCGTAGACCACGCGATCCCGGTGCTCGTAGGTGCTGTGGAAGGTGGCGTAGCCCGGCTCGTGCATCAGCAGCCCGCTGGGCGGTCCGATCATGATCGGCGTCGAGTGGAAGAAGTCGCCCAGCACCGGGTCGCGCAGGTCGGTGACGCCCGCCGGGTCCTCCTGGTCGAACGCGTCGAAGCCGCGCACGTAGGCGATGATCGCCGCGCGCAGCTCGTCGGTCGTATCGATGCCGAGCGACGCCACGTTCGGGTAGCTGTCGATGTGGCTCGAGTCGATGCCCATCTCGGCGTTGCTGACGTTCGACGGAGTGAGGTCGATGGGCGTCGCGTTGTAGCTGGCGTCGGCCGTGACGATCCGCCGGCTCGTGTCCGCGTTCACCTTGTCGGCCGCGTCCCACAGCGGCGGCTTGATCAGCTTGTCCGTCAGCGGGTCGATGGCGTCGACGTAGGCGCCCGACTCGAGGGTCTGGATGTCGCCGTCGGGCGCCACCCGGAAGGCCTGGAGATGGCCGGCCCAGATGGGCTTGTCCGAGGGCGCGAACCAGGAGTTGATGAACAGGTCGCCCTGGCGGCTCCGGCTGGAGGCCACCGTCGCGCCGGTGAACGAGCCCAGCGACGCGAAGATGTTGGCCGTCGCGTTGAGGAAGGCCGCCGACAGGTCGAGGTCGCTGTTGGCCTCGTAGTAGGTGCCGTTGCCGTAGGTGGCCGCGTTCTTCAGCAGCGTCGCGCCCGACCCGCCCAGGTCGAAGGCGATGGTGTGCGTCTCGATGTTCTGGGTGCCCGAGATGCCCGGCTGGAAGTCGGTCCGCGCCATCTTGTAGGCGGCATCGTCGAACCACTCCTCGCTGGTTGCGAGGGTCTCCTGGCCGTCGCTGTCGGCGTCTCCGACGGTGGCCCACAGGTTCGCGTTCGGGTACTTCGAGCCGCTGGTGTCCTGGCCGTCGCCGTCCGACAGCGCGATCACGAAGCTCTCGCGACAGGACAGGTCCATCGGGCTCGGGACGTTCTGCTCCTGGGTCGGCTCCGGGGCGGACGCCGCGTACGCCAGCGTTCCGAACTGGGGCAGGGCCGTGATACCGGTTCCCCACTTGGTCGCGCCGGCAAAGTAGCGGCCGATGTCCACCAGCGAGCCGCCCAGCGGCGTACTGCCGTCAGCGTCGATCTTGGTGTTCAGCGCGTTCAGGATGTCCGCAGTGTTGTCGTCGGCGATCGGCTCGATCAGCATGCCGCCGTTGTGGCTGTCGTCGAACATGAAGATGCCGAAGCGCACGTTCTGGGCGTAGCCGCCCACGCCGTCCGACGGGTTCATGACGTTGACCATGTTGATGGCCGCGTCGCGCATGATCTCCCACTTGGGGCGGCAGTCGAGCACCGGATCGTCCGCGTCGTCGCAGGTGTCACCGCCGCTGCCGCTGCTGCCGCCGCTGCTGCCGCCGCGACCACCGCGACCGCCGCGTCGTCCGCCGCCGCGCCGGCCCCGGCCGAAGCCGCCGCCGCCGTCGTCGTCGCACTCGCCCGCACCGCCGCCGCCGCTGCGCCCGCCGCGGCCGCTGCCGCCGGAGCCGCCGGTGCACCAACTGGGGTCGTCGTCCATGGAACCCGAGTCGTCGAGCAGCAGCATGATGTTGGGCGGAGCGCCGCTCGAGCTGGAGAAGAGGGCGATGTCCGACTCGCTGGCCGCCTGCGAGACCGCCGGCCAGGCCAGGAACGCGCCGAACACGAGCAGCCCGCGCCAGCCCAGGGCCGAGCGGGTGATCTTCGCGAGTGTATTGGTTCGGGCCATGCTGGAACTCCCTTTCGAATTCCCGTTCCGCCCCGCCGGGGAAGTTCTGTGTGCTAGTACGCGGCTCCGCCCGACTCGAGGCGGCTGAAGCGCACCTCGAGCTCGGCGGCGGAGCTGCCGTTGGTTGCCGTGACGTTGACCAGGTAGACGCTGCCGGCGAAGCCGGAGCCGGAGCCGACGTTGATCGAGTAGCCCTCGGGCGGCGCGCCGGCGTTGTCCTGCACCAGCGGCTGCGGCGTCGCCTGGCTGCGCGGCCGCGACTCGACCGTCGTGCCGTCCACGTTGATCGAGAAGGGGTTCAGGTTCGGCGGGCTCTCGGAGAGCCGCGCGATGGCGAACTCGACGCCCGCGTCGGCTGCGTGGACGGTCCGTGCGGTGTTGCGCGCGCGAGCGCCGGCCGTCGACTCCTCCTGGCTGTGCTGCATCGCGTTGACCGCGATCATGGCCGCCATCAGGAGCGTCACCACGGCCACGATCAGGGCGGCGCCCTGCTCTCGCTTCCGGTCGTGACGTGCGTCCGCGTTCACGTTCGAGTCTCCTAGAGGTAGTTGCGCGGCGCGATGCGGTTGGTCAGCACGCGCCGTCTGAAGGTGTCCGCCGGACCCGCCACCCGGTTCGCCACCGGCGGCAGCTGGCCCGGGACCGTGTCGAGGTCGTCGCGATCGGCCCGGGCCACCACCGACAGCAGCACCGTGGTGAGCGAGTTGGCGTCCTGGGTGTCGATGCTGTTCACGGTGGTGCCGCCCACCACGAACTGGATCTGGACGTCCTCGACCTGCGCGGCGAAGGGCACGTTGTTGCGCAGCAGGCCGTTGCCCCCCACCTCGTAGACGACCGCCGGCGCGACCCGCGTGAAGGCGGTGCCCACCGAGAAGCCCCCCGGCGTGGGGGGAGTGAAGCTGGCGGCGCCCGTGGACGTGTCGAGGGCGGTGATGCGGGCGCAGTGGGTGCGGTTGCCATCGGAGACGATCAGGCCGCCGTTGACCGCGAAGTCGATGTCGCCGTCGTTGTCGATGTCGAGCTCGGTGGGCGCGAGCGCCACGTTCGAGGACGTGCCGCCCAGCGTGCTGGTGATCTTGGCGCCGTCGAAGCGGTCGCCCACCCCGACCAGGCTGGCCAGGTCGATGGACTGGTAGTCGCTCACGCAGACCGTGTCCGAGTTGGCGTTGCCGCCGTCGATGCTGGCGATGCCCACGATGCGGGGAACCATGAAGCCGGCCATCCGCACGTCGGAGCTGATCAGCTCCGAGACCAGGCGCACGTCCTCCTGGGTCTCGAGCACGTCCTCGTGGACCGCCGCGTTCTCCTGCTGGGCCCCCACGACGCCCAGGATCTGCGAGACCATCAGCACCAGCAGCGCCATGGTGACCAGCAGCTCCAGGGTGGAGAAACCGAGATCGTCGCGTCGCCGCATCACGTGCCTGCCCTCAGCGTCTGGAGTCGCACGGTGCGCGTGTTGCCCAGGTTGTCGACGTAGTCGACCTCGACGCGCACCGTGGTCGTACCGGTCCCGGCGTCGGGCGTGATCGTCCAGCGCCGGTTGAAGGTCACCGTCTGCCCGTCGCCCGGCGTCGGGTCGATCGGGTTGCCCGGATCGTTCGTGGTGCCGACCGTGGCGGTCAGCGTGCCGATGTCCATGGCCCGGAACACCTCGATCTGCTGGTGGGCCAGGAAGGCGGCCTGGGTGCGCACGCGCGAGTCGCCGGAGAGCTTGGTCGCCGTCAACTGCACCGCGCCGATGCCGAGGATGCCCACCGCCAGGATCGACAGGGCGATCATGACCTCGAGCATCGAGAAGCCTTCGCGTCGCGCCTGCATCACGAGCTCCACGCCGAAGCGCTGGCGTTCCAGCTATGGATGCGGGTGGTTCCGATCGGCGTCACCACCACCGCCTTGTCCCGGTCGCCGTTGTTCAGGTAGATGCCGCCGCCGCCGGTCCCGATGGCGCTCATCGTGCAGTCGGTGTTGAAGCGCAGCGGCGGGCCCTCGGGCCGGAACAGCAGCCGGCTGGCCGCGTTGCCGCTGGCGTCGGCGAAGGTGGTGCCCGCGCTGATGGCGGCCAGGCCCGGGTCGGTGGCGACCTTGCCGCCCGCGGCGCTCACGCCGAAGGTCACGTCCTGTTCGAGGGTGACGCCCAGGCTCGCCTCACCGGCGTCGATGGCGCAGTTCTGGCCCGCCGAGCCGGCCAGACCGTCGTCGACCACCAGCAGGTGGACGTCGTCGCCGTCGGGTCCCACGAGCGTGCTGCCGCCCGGGTCGAGCCCGATGAAGACCAGGTGGATGTTGCCGGTGCGGATGGCCTCGCTGCGGGCGAAGCCGATGGCCGCGTCGACGGAGCGCACCGACTCGGTGAGGCGCTCGTTCTCGGCCCAGCGGTTCATCGAGGGAATCGCCAGCGCCACCACCACGGTCACGATCGCCATGGTGATGGTCAGCTCGATCAGGCTGAAGCCTGCGCGGGGGTGACGGGATCTCACGGCGCCGCCTCCGCGGGCGCTGCCTCCTCCTCGTCGGGCGCGCGCACGCGCACCTCGAACTCCTGCTGCCCCACGCCCTTGTGCAGGTCCTCGGCGAAGACCGTGACGGTGTGGACGCCGGCCTGGTCGGCGGACGGCTCCCAGGTGATCAGGCCCGAGTAGGGGTCGATCCGCATGCCGGCCGGCGCATTCTCCAGCCGGAACTCGATGGAGGGATCGCCGTCCGGATCCTGAGCGATCACCGGATACTGGAAGACCCCCTCGGGCATGTCCGAGGGCGGCACCGAAACGACCCGGGGCGGACCGTTCACGATCATGATGGGCGGAAGCTCCACCGACTGGCTGTCGGTCTCGCCGTCGTTGGCGGTCACGCGCACCTGGATCTCGTCGCCGCGGCGCATGCGCTTCGTCTCGAGAAGCGCGCCCTCCGCGCGGGCGTCGCGACCGTTGACCGTCCACTCGTAGAGATAGGTGAGCCGGTCGCCGTCCGGGTCGACGCCGCTCGGGAAGACCACCACCGGCGTGCCGGACACGACCTCGCGGCCGGGCTCCAGGTCGATCTCTTCGATCTCCGGCGGACGGTTCGCCAGCTCGACGCGCGTCTCGAACGGCGCGCTCCGGCCCTTGCCGTCGCTGGCGACCACGGTCAGGTCGATGATCTGGCCCTTGGTGGCGTCGGCCAGATCGAGATCGGCGCCGACGGCCCCCTCGTCCACCTCGCTCCCGTCGATCCACCAGGTGTACTCGAACCACACGTCGTCGCCGTCGGCGTCGCGGGCCGAGACCTTGGCGCGCAGCGGCCGGCCGGGGACCGGAACCTCCGGCTCGAAGTCGACGTCGTCGATCACCGGCGGGGCGTTGCTCGGCGCGGCCGGCTTCACCGCCTGCTTCGCGACGGCGGCGGGCTCGGGCGCGGCGGCCGCCTCCACCTCCGGCTCGGAGCCGCAGCCCGCGCCGAAGGCGAGCGCCAGGGCGAGCGCCGTGACTACGAGCACAGATCTCACGATCGGCCGAAGAGAGACTGCCATGGCCGGCTTATCGACCCACGGGAACGGGCGCTTGAGCCCGTCGAGTGCCGCCGGGTGCGCAACTCGCCACGCGACCCCCCGCGGCGCCTGCCCTCCCCCGGACCCGTTGCCGGCGGCCCGCGCTCGCGAGCGATGCCGGGAATCCGCCGGCCGGTGCAATGAGGGTGCAGCCGGCGCGTAGCACCGGTGCACGCGGCATGCGCCTAGCGGTGATGGCGGCGCAGGCTCTCGCGAAGCTGGCGCTCCTGCTCCTCGGTCACCTCGAAGAGCTTCGTGGGGTAGGAGAGCCGGTGGGCCATGGTGCGCACGATCGTGTCGCCGATCTGGAGATCGAGGGCCTCGCCGGCCAGGTACTCGAGGCGCAGGTTCCGGTCCTCGTTGAGCTGCGCCTCGGCCAGCCAGCCCTCCATGTCGCTCTTCTGGCCGGCGAAGGCGCCGAGCAGGTCGAGGGCCGAGTGGATGTTCACCACCGACAGCGACGCCCGCACCCGCGGGTTGGCGTCCAGGCGGCGCTGGATCTCCCGGGCACTGACCCGCGCCGGCCCGACCTGCCCGAGCAGCGTGACGTCGTAGCCCTGCCCCGGCTCCAGCGTGTTCCAGACCGTGCCGTGCGGGAAGGCGCTCAGGAAGGTGGCGATCTCGCTCTTCACGGCGGGCTCGCTGGTCTCGTAGAACGGCACCCACTGGGTGACGACGCCGCCCGGGTTGAGCCGCTGCTTCACCAGCTCGTAGTACTCGAGGGTGTAGAGCGCCGCGGCTCCCTTCACCCAGGGATGGATCGGGTCCGACGTGATCAGGTCGAAGGTCTGGTCGGTGGTGGCGATGAAGTGGCGCGCGTCGTCGAACACGACCCGCGTGCGCGGATCGTCGAGGACGCGGTAGTTCTCGGACCCGAAGAAGTCGCCGGACATGGCGGGCACGTCGGGCTCGATCTCCACGATCGTGATGCTCTCCACCTCCGGGTAGAGGGTGAACACGCCGGCGGTGATGCCGGCGCCGAAGCCGACCACCAGAATCGACTTCGGGTTCGGGTGCATCAGGGCCGGCAGGTGGCCCAGCATGCGCTCGAGGCGCATGTCCCTCGGGTAGGTGCTGGCCACGACCTTGCCGCTGACGTGGAAGTTGCGCAGGCCGCTCTCGGCCTCGCGCGTGGTCGCGACGGTGGCGTTCATGCCCTCCTTGAACGCGAACTGGTCGTGCTCGACGCCCCAGTCGGCGACCGAGCGCCCGTAGGTGACGAGGCCCTCGGGAAGCACCGGCAGGCCCCGGCCCAGGAAGCCGCCGAGCAGCACCACCGCCAGCAGCCCCGCCAGCGCGGCGGCGGCGAAGCGCGGCGGCGCCGGCCAGGCGCGGCGCAGCACCGGCAGCAGGATCACCAGCGCGCCCAGTCCGGCCAGGCCCACCAGGAGCTGCTGGGCGCCGCGCGTGCCGAGCCAGGGCACCAGGCCCAGGCTGAACATCAGCGAGCCCAGGATGGCGCCGGTGGTGTTGGCCGCGTAGATGCGGCCGGTCATGCGGCCCAGGTCGCGCTGGGCCAGGCCCATGCTGCCGAGCGCGATCGGGAAGCTGGCGCCCCACCAGATGGTGGCGGGCAGCACTGCCACCGCGCAGCGCAGCAGGTCGTTCCAGCGCAGCTTCCACCAGGGCACCTCGACGGGCACGAAGTGCAGGTCGGGCAGCAGGGTGGGAATGGCCCAGGCGGCGTAGGCGATGCTCCCCATCACCAGCATCTGGCAGACGGCGAAGGCGGCGCCGACGTGCGGCGCGCGGCGCGCCACCACCCCGCCGAGCGCGCCCCCCAGCCCGATGCCCACCAGGAAGACCGCCAGGATCAGCGAGAACGTGTAGACGGTCGCGCCCATCAGCAGCGAGAGCAGCCGGGTCCAGACCACCTGGGCGCCCAGCGCCGTCAGGCCGGAGACGCCGATGGCCAGGTACACCCAGCCGGCGCCGATCTCCCCGATGCCTGCGGCCGGCGCCGCCGCGACGTCCGCCTGCGACGGGGTCGCCGGCTCCGGCCGGTGGGTCGCGAGCCGCGCGATGCCGAGCGCCACGGCCGCCACCGCCAGGTTCAGGGCCACGGCCCAGCCGCTGGCCACGAAGACGTCGTACTGGCGCAGCAGCACGAAGCTGGCCAGCAGCGTTCCCATCACGCCGCCGGCGGTGTTGGCGCCGTAGAAGAAGCCCAGCCGCGAGACGCCCACGCGCGTCGTCTCCATCCAGCGGGCGACCGCCGGCAGCGTCGCGCCCATCAAGATGGCGGGCGGCAGCAGGAAGAGCGCGCACACCACGCCGCGGAACAGGATGTTCGTGAAGCCGTAGCCGGCGAAGGGCGCGTAGACGGTGGTGACCAGCGGCAGCGTCAGCGGCAGCAGCACGCCGAACGCCGCGATGCCGGCCTCGAGCACGGCGTACACCCGCAGCGGGTGGCGGCCCATGGGCACGAAGCGGTCGAAGAAGAAGCTGCCGAGCAGCATGCCGCCCATGAAGCTGGCCAGCAGGATGCCCAGCGACACCATCGAGGCGCCGATCACGAAGCGCAGCAGCTGGAACCAGACGACTTCGTAGATCAGCGCGGCGCAGCCGCTGCCCACGAAGAGCAGCAGCAGCGCAGGGGTGAACGAGCGGCGGACGGGTTCACGGACCACGCAGCACGGATCGGCGCTTGCGGCTCCGGCCTTTAGGCCGGAGAGGTGCGCCGGAAAGAGTTCCGCCGGGAGCGGAACGCCACCGCCCGGGCGCAACCCGGCGGATCGACTGCGGCCCCGCCGGTGCGCGACAATCCCGGCCGGAGGTGTTTCCATGCGATTTCCGCTCGTGCTGCTCGCCGGCCTGACCGCCCTCGCCTGCCAGACGCCCGTCGCCGACGCGTTCGGGGGCGCCGCCGGCCGCTGGGTCGACCTGACCCACGGCTTCGGCGAGCAGACGCTGTACTGGCCCACCGACACCCAGGGCTTCCAGCTGACCGAGCTGGCCCACGGACGCACGCCGGGCGGCTGGTTCTACTCGGCCTACGCCTTCGCTTCGGCGGAGCACGGCGGCACCCACCTGGACGCGCCCATCCACTTCGCCGAGGGCCGCTCGACCACCGACCGCATCCCGCTGGCGCGGCTGGTGGGTCCGGCCGCGGTGGTGGACGTGGCGGCGCGCGCCCACGCCGACTACCAGGTGGACGTCGCCGACCTGCTCGCCTGGGAGGAGCGCCACGGGCGGCTACCGGAGGGCGCCATCCTGCTGCTGCGCACCGGCTGGTCCGCGCGCTGGCCCGACCGGGCGCGCTACTTCGGAACCGAGGCCGTCGGACCCGAGGCGGTCCCGCTGCTCCACTTCCCCGGGCTCCACCCGGACGCGGCGCGCTGGCTGGTGGCGGAGCGCTCCGTCGACGCCGTCGGCATCGACACGCCGAGCCTCGACTTCGGCCAGTCCCGGGACTTCGGCAGCCACGTGGCGCTGTTCGACGCCGAGGTGCCCGGCTTCGAGAACGTGGCGGGCCTCGAGCACCTGCCGGCCACCGGCGCCTTCGTCGTGGCGCTGCCCATGAAGATCGAGGGCGGCAGCGGCGGTCCGCTGCGCATCGTGGCCTGGGTGCCCTGAGCGCCGGCGCTCAGCGCCTGGACCAGCGCGTCCAGCTCGGGTCGAAGCGGCCCTTCCGGTGACGCTCGCCCAGCGTCTCCACCAGGCAGCAGTACTCCAGCTGGAGGTGGTTCGGGTCGTGGAAGTAGATGGACCTGCACCAGCCGTGGTCGACCACGCCGCGCACCGCCACGCCCTTCGCCTCCAGGTCCGCCTGCTTGCGGAGCAGCTCCTCCTCGTCGTCGACGGCGAAGGCGAAGTGGTACATGCCCCCGCGGATGCCGAGCCCGCGGTTGATGCCGGCGTCGAAGTCGGGCGCCACGCCCTCCACCTCGTTGCACTCCATGAACGCCATCAGCTCGCCGCCGCCCACGTCGAAGAAGGCGTGGCGGATCGCGCCGCCGGTCTCCGGCTCGATCATCTCGCAGACGACCGCCGGAAAGCCCAGCACGTCCTCGTAGAACGCGAGCGTCTTCTCCATGTCGTGGGTGGCCAGGCCCAGGTGGTGGAATCCCCTGCTCATGGGCCCAGTCTACCGGAACGGCGCGGACGCTTCAGAAGGTCCCGCGCACGCCGAAGCGCACCCTGGCGCCGGGCAGCAGCACCTCGTCCTTGGTGAAGGAGATGTGGTTGCGGCCCCGCTCGTCGGTCAGGTTGCGGCCGTTCGCGAAGAACTCGACCGCCGCGTCCCCGTCGAAGACCTCCACCCGGTAGGAGAGGTCGACGTCCAGCGAGTTGTAGCCGTCGGTGCGCGTCTCGTTGCTCGCGACCTCGTTCTGCCGCTCGTGGCGCAGGAAGCCCACCCGGCCGTTGAAGGCGTGGTGCCGGTAGAAGAGGCCGCCGCCCCAGCGGATCGGCGTGATGCGGGGCACGTTCCGGTCCGAGCCCTCGGTGAAGCGGGCGCGGACGTAGTCGAACTGGGCATCGACGCCCAGGTACCCCTCGCAAAGCTCGAAGATCTCCCAGTCGAGGGCCAGCTCCGTGCCGTAGAAGCGGGCGTCGCGGGCCGTGTAGAGCAGCTGGTCGAGGTCGCCCATCGGGTCGGGAACGCCGTCCTCGTCCACCGTCACGCCGGTGAGCTGGCCGAAGACGTAGTCCTGGTAGTAGGTGAGGAAGCCCGCCACCTCGCCGCGGAAGCCGGCGCGCTCGGCGCGGAACACCAGCTCGCCGGTGTAGGCGGTCTCCTCGTTCAGCGTGGCGTCGCCGATCTCGAAGGTGGCGGTGGCCTCGTGGGGGCCCCGCGCGAACAGCTCCGCCGACGACGGCGCCCGCTGCGACGCCGATCCGGTGAGACCGACCGTGAACACCTCGTCCGGGTGGTACAGCACCGCCAGCGACCCGGACAGCGGGGTGAAGTGCTCGGTGGTGCCGCGGTTCAGGCCGAAGGGCGTTCCCTCGAGACGGGTCCGCTCGACGCGACCGCCGAGCTGCACGTCCACGTGCTCGATCGGCGTGACCTCCTCGAACACGTAGCCTGCGAAGCTGAGCGTGTCGGTGGGCTCCAGGTACTCCGCCGCCTCGCCCCGGAATTCCTCGTTGCGCGTGCGGAAGTGGGCGCCGGCGGCGCCGGTGAAGCCCAGCAGCGGGTCGTGCAGGGCCTCGAGTCGCCCCTCCACCTCCGTGTTCTCGAAGGTCTGGCCGACCATGTCGTCGGCGATCTCGTCGTGATCGTAGTCGACGATCGCCCAGCGCGTGCGTACCTCGCGGACCCCGGGAAGCGGCTCGAAGAGGTCGCCCTCGATGCGGTAGCGGTCGGCCTTCAGGTCGATCGAGACGTCCTCGTCCTCCTCGGGAATGCCGTACTCGTTCTCGAAGCGCGAGTAGCCGAAGCCCAGCCGCCCCAGCTCACCGATGTAGGAGGCGCCGACGGCGAAGGACCGGGCATCGACGTCGCTGCCCGGCTGGTCGCCGTCGCCGGGCACGTCGTAGTCGTTCTGCTGGGTCGTCATGCCGTCCAGGTGCCAGACGAAGTCGCCCAGGCTGCCGTCCAGCGTCGTGGCCAGCATCAGCTCGTCGGCGTTGAAGCCGTAGGCGCCGAAGACGTCGCCGGTGACCGCCGTCTCGGGGTTCTGGCGCGGGACGCGTCCGGTGAGGGTGTTCACCACGCCGGCGATCGCCCCGCCGCCGTAGCGGAGCGTGGACGGCCCGCGGATCACCTCGATGCGCTGGGCCACCAGCGGATTGAGCGGCACGCCGTGGTCCGGGCTCAGCGCCGACACGTCGCCGGTGCCGAGGCCGTCCTCGACCACGCCGGTGCGGAAGGCGTCCTGGCCGCGGATCACCGGCCGGCTGGCGCCGGCGGCGAAGCCCGAGGTGGCGATGCCGGGCCGCGTGGCCAGGGTCTCGCCCAGGGTGGTCGAGACCGAGTTGAGCATCTCCTCGCGGTCCACCTCGTCGACGGCGGCGGCGACCTCGTCGGTCTGGTGGGTGAGCGGAGAGGCGGTGATGAAGATCTCCTCCTTCTCGTCGTGATCCGCGTGGTCGTGTTCGTGGGCGTGGGGCTCCTCGTCGGCCGCAGCCGCGATGGGGAGGGTGCCGGCGAGCGCCAGCACGGCGATCGATCCGAGCAGTCGGATGGCGTGCATCGTTCGTCCTCGCGCACCGGACCGTACGGGTCGGGCGCACTACGGGAGTTCCTGAAGAGTCGACGGAGTCGTTTCGGTTCAGGAGAGGACGGGCGGCGCGCGGGGATCGCCCGGGTCGGCGCAGCGGACCTGGGAGAGGAGGAGCGGCGGGGCCGCGACCGGCAGCGCCGCTCCGGGGAGGTCGTACGGGGCCGGGGAGGCCGCGGACAGGAAGGCGTCGCGCTCGATCTCGGCGCGCACGCGGCACGCCTGACACTCGACGGCGTGGTGCCTGCCGGAGCGCCCGTTCTCGGCGCCCGCCGCAACGTCGATGGCCGGCGGAGCGCCGGCGGCCGGCGGCGCGTGCAGGTGCGCGAGCGAAGCGAGCGCCGCCTGGTCGAAGAGCAGGAGAGCGATCGCCAGCCCGGTGATCCGGAGAATCGAGCCCCGTCGCATGGCCGCGGGAGGGTATCGGCTGGGTTCGGCCTACGCATCCCCCGTGTAACTCCGCAGGATCGCCGGAATCCGAGACGCATGCGGGCCCTCCCTCCCCTCTCTCCCTTCCACGCCGGCGAGCAGCGCGTGCAGGAACGCCTGGGCGTGCGCGACGCGATCGAGCCCTGGGCGCGCAAGGCCGTGCGGCCCTTCCTGCCGCAGCAGCACCGCGACTTCTACGCCTCCCTGCCCTTCCTGGTCGCGGCCGCCCGCGACCGGGAAGGACGCCCCTGGGCCACGCTGCTGGCCGGTGCGCCCGGCTTCGCCAGCTCTCCCGACCCCACCACGCTCGACGTGGCGGCGCTGCCGGTGGCCGGCGACGCGCTGGAGAAGGCGCTCGCGGCGGGCGACGACGTCGGCTTCCTGGGCATCGAGCTGGCGACGCGCCGGCGCAACCGGGTGAACGGTCGCGTGGCGTCGCGCCACACCTGGGGCTTCCGGGTCGCCGTCGACCAGACCTTCGGCAACTGCCCCCAGTACATCCACGAGCGCGACTGGGAGCCGGCCGAGCCGCGCACGGAGGCGGGCCGCGCCGTGCACGAGCAGCTGGACCCGGAGCTGGCCCGCTGGATCGAGGGCGCCGACACCTTCTTCATCGCCAGCGGCCACCGGGCCGAGGGCGAGGACGCCGCCTTCGGCATGGACGCTTCGCACCGGGGCGGCGAGCCGGGCTTCGTGCGCGTCGACGGTCCGCACGGGCTGCTCTTCCCCGACTACGCGGGCAACGACCACTACAACACGCTGGGCAACCTGGAGCTGGACCCGCGCGCGGGGCTGCTGTTCCTCGACTTCGCGGCAGGCGACCTGCTCCAGCTGACGGGACGCACGCAGGTCACCTGGGAGCCGTCGCCGGCGGAGCTCCGGCGCTTCCCCGGCGCGCGGCGCCTGGTGCACTTCCGGCTGGAACGGGCGGTCGAGCTGCGCGGCGCCCTGCCGCTGCGCTTCAGCGAGGACCGCGGCGCGGTGCGCTCGCTGCGCCTGGTCGAGAAGCGGCGCGAGAGCGAAGACGTGAGCTCCTTCGTGTTCGCGGCGCGCGACGGCGGCCCGCTCCGCCCGTTCCGGGCGGGCCAGCACCTGCCGCTCGAGCTCGTCGCCGAGGACGGCGGGCGGGTCGGCCGCACCTATTCGCTGTCGGGCCCTCCCCACGCCGACCGCTACCGCATCAGCGTGAAGCGCCACGACCGGGGTCGCGTCTCGCGCTGGCTCCACGACGCCCTCGAGCCCGGCGACGTGCTGAACGCGCGCCCGCCGAACGGCGACTTCGTGCTCGACGCGGCGAGCCCGCGGCCGATCGTGCTGGCCAGTGCCGGGGTGGGGCTCACGCCGCTGGTCGCCATGCTCCACGGCCTGGCCGAGACCGGCGACCCGCGGCCGGTCTGGTTCGTCCACGGCGCGCGCGACGGCGCCCGCCACCCGCTCGACGAAGAGGTGCGCGCGCTGGCCGGGCGCCTGCCCGGTCTGCGCGTCCACGTCCGCTACAGCGCTCCGCTGCCCGGCGACCGGGGGCACGACGCCGTCGGGCGCATCGACGTCGCGTCGCTCGAGCGCCTGCTCCCCGACCTCGACGCCGACTTCTACCTGTGCGGACCGCCCGCCTTCATGGGCGAGCTGCGCGCGGGGCTCGAGGCGCGCGGCGTCGCGCCGGAGCGGATCCGCAGCGAAGCGTTCTAGCGCGCCCGGCGCGCGACGAGACGCACGTCGTCGATCCAGACCGTGCCGCTGCCGCCGATCTCGAGCTGGAGGGTGGTCGGGTAGTCGAGGCGCGTGTCCTGCGGGTTGCCGGCCGCCACCCGCAGCGTCGTCCAGTCGTGGGTGCCCGTCAGCGCGTTCTCGCGGCCGACCACCGGCATGCCGCCGTGGATGCCCGCGTCCATGACCAGGAAGACCGGGCCGGTGACGTCCTCGGTCTTGAGCTTCGCCTCGTAGAGAAGCTCGCGGAAGGAGAGGTCCTGGCCCCCGCCCTCCACGGTGGCCAGCTCCACGAACAGCCGATCCGGGGCGTCGATGCGCAGCGACCCGTCGGCGTCCGACGACACCTGCGGGTCGAAGGTGGCGTCCACCCGCGAGAGGTCCCGCGAGAGCGCGTCGCTCCCGTCGATGGCGAAGCGGGCGATCTCGGTGAC
This sequence comes from Myxococcota bacterium, assembly GCA_050618055.1. GTDB lineage: Bacteria > Myxococcota_A > UBA9160 > UBA9160 > SMWR01 > CALDCK01. Next base: position 1,483 of record JBNLVK010000223.1, on the reverse strand, counting down.
CTCGTAGCTGGGCTCGCCGAAGAGCATCCAGTAGACGAGTCCGGCGAACAGGGCCACGCAGCCGTAGACGTACCTCACGCCCCCGGTTGTCGGCCCGCCCCGGACCGGACTTGACCGGCCTGGTCGGCTCACTCGGCTCGCTAGGGCAGCGGTCCGGCCTTGCCGATGCCCTCGACGCGCTCCTGGAGGCTCAGCCGGTCGAGCGCATCGATGGGCAGGCTCGTGAAGAGCTTGATGCGGGTCTCGATCTCGGTGTAGACGCGGCGGAACACGCGCATGCGCTCCTCGTCGCTGCCCTCGGCGGCCGCCGGATCCTCCGATCCCCAGTGGGCGGTGACCGGCTGGCCGGGCCAGACCGGACACGCCTCGCCGCGCGCGTCGTCGCAGACCGTGAACACGAAGTCGAGCTTCGGCCCGTCCGTCGACTCCGCAAACTCGTCCCAGCTCTTGCTGCGCAGACCCGACGTGTCGTAGCCGAGCCGCTGGAGCAGCTCGAGGGTCAGCGGGTGCGGGGCGCCCTTCGGGTGGCTGCCGGCGCTGTGGGCCTGGAAGCGACCGGCTCCCAGGCGGTTCAGCGCGCACTCGGCCAGGATGCTGCGCGCCGAGTTCCCGGTGCAGAGGAAGAGGACCTGGTAGGGGGTGTCCGGCATGGCGTGGAGCTTAGCGACGCCGGCGGGCCAGCGCGCCCAGCAGGGCGGCGCCGGCCGCCAGCGAGGCGACCAGGCCGGGCTCGGGCAGCAGGATCACGCTCAGCGTCTGGCCGCCGCCGTAGGTGACGTCCAGGAAGGCCATGGCGCCCGGCGTGGCGCCGGCGTAGTCGACCACCACGTCCTGCGAGCCGCCGACCGGCAGCAGGAAGGGATCGGGAAGCAGCGTCTTGATGGTGAAGTCGCCCAGGTCGGGGCCCGAGAGCGAGAGCGACTCCACGTAGATTCCCTCGTTGCCCGCCACATGGGAGATGGGGATGGTCTCCGCGTTCCAGCCGTCGAAGGGCACGTTGAGGGGCGCGTTCGGCAGGCCGGCCACGCTGGGCGAGCCGACCGGAGCGTCGCTCTGGTAGACCTCCATGTTCTTCTGGTTGCCGCCGCCCTGGCTGGGCGATCCGCCGACGACGAACACGCCGGGTCCGGACACGATCGCCTGCATGCCGTGGCGCGCGAAGTTCAGCGAATCGAGCGTCGACCAGCTGCCGGTCGCCGGGTCCAGCGCCTCCACCGTGTCCCAGGCCTGGCCGCCGCCCTCGCCGCCGATCACCAGCAGCTTGCCCTCGAAGGCGGCCGAGGCGGTGCCGGCCCGCGGTGTCGGCAGGTCCGAGGCGGCGGGCAGCGTCGACCAGGTGCCGGTGGTGAAGTCGTAGACGTCGACCTCGGGGACCAGGGGCGCGAACACGCCGCCGGCGCCGCCGGACAGCCGCCCGCCGGCCACGTACAGCGCGTCGCCGATCACCGCCGCGTGGAAGTGGTCGCGCGGGCGCGGCGCGTCG
>JBNLVK010000222.1:0-10115 GCA_050618055.1 Myxococcota bacterium | reverse complement strand
GATCTATGGCGGTGGCGCCCACCAGGCTGCCGACCCACAGGTAGGCGGCCGGCAGCGCGGTCATGGCGAGCCAGGCGTCGATGGCCACCATGGCCGCGATCCACACGCCGAGCGCGGTGGGCGGCAGCCAGTAGCGGCTGGGCCGCGGCTCGACCCAGGTGAGCAGGCCGGACGCGACGAAGCCGGCCACCACCCAGGCCGCGAAGTGGGCCACGCTGTAGAAGACGGCCAGGCCCGCGTCGGCCACCGGCGCCTCCTGGCCGCCGCCGCCGTGGAGCAGGAAGGCGCCCAGCAGGGTGGGCGTGCGCAGCCAGTTGCCGGCCAGCAGGTCCGGCACCAGGTAGGCCACGATCACACCGACGCCGCCCACCAGGCCCGCCTCCAGGCCCTCGGGCATCATCAGGTCGGATTCCCGTCGCGCCTCGCGTGAGTCCATGCCCCCCAGTAGAGCACGGGGCGTGCCAGCCGCGGGGGGACCTGGGCGGCCCGGCGGGCCCGATCCTGGCGCGGCACGCCCCGGGGCGCCACGAGGGCTGGGGCGAAATGCCTCAGGGCTTGCAGGCGTCGGGCAGCGGGTGGCGGTAGAGCCGGGCCGCGTTCTCGTGGGTCAGCATGCGGATCTGCTCGGCGGGCAGGTGGCCGATCATGTCGTGGATCACCTGCTGGGTGTCCGGCCAGGTGCCGTCGCCGTGGGGGTAGTCCGACTCGCACATCACGTTCTCGACGCCCATCACCGGCAGGGTCGAGACGGTCGACGGGTCGTCGATCATGCAGAACCAGAAGTTGCGGCGCAGGCAGTCGGAGGGCGAGATCTTGGCGTCGGGCCAGCCGCCGCCGTAGCCCGAGCGCGCCATGATGTTGTCGCAGCGGTCGATGAGCCCGGCGACCCAGGCGATGCCGCCCTCGCTCATGGCGATCTTCAGCGCCGGGTACTTCGCCGCCCAGCCGCTCCACAGCCACTCGGCGCAGCTCTCGAAGGCCATGGCCTGGAAGAGCGTGGCGCCCAGCTCGAGCATGGGCGATCCGGGCGGCATGGCGGGGAAGCCCGACGAGCCCACGTGCAGGTTCAGCACCGTGTCGGTGTCGGCGCAGGCCTGGATGATCGGCTCCCAGTAGGCGTCGAAGACGGCGGGCAGGCCCTGCTTGTGGGGCTGCTCGGGCAGCGTCACGGCGGTGAAGCCGCGCTTCGCGTTGCGCCGGATCTCGGCCGCGCCCTTCTCCGGGTCGGAGAGGAAGGTGATGCCCAGCGGCACGATGCGCTCCGGGTAGCTGCCGTGCCACTCCTCGAAGAGCCAGTCGTTCCAGGCGCGGGTGCAGGCCAGCCCCAGCTCCGGGTCCTTGCTCTCGGAGAAGAGCGTGCCGCCGAAGCCGGTGACGCCGGACGGGAAGTTCACCGACGCGTACACGCCGTTGATGTCCATGTCCTTGACCCGGTGGTGGATGTCCCAGCAGCCGCGGCGCACCTCGTCGAAGCGGGCCGGCTCGACGCGCTGGTCCTCCTGTGGACGCCCGGCCACGCACATGAAGCCCACCTGGAAGTAGGGTGTGTCCTCGTAGACCCACACCTGGTGGCCCTCCTCGGTCTCGACCACCTTCGGCGCCTGGTCCTGGAGCCGGCTCGGCAGCCTTCCCTCGAAGGTGTGGGGCGGCTCGAGCAGGTGGTCGTCGACGGAGATGAGCGTGTAGCGCTCCTCGCGCGCCGGCGGATCGGGAAGCAGGCCGCGGGTGGCGGGACGCTTGATGCCGAGCTTGACGACGCGGGCCATGGGGTGAGCCTCCTGAGAGGGCGCCATCGTACCAGTCGCGGCTCGTCGCCGCGTTCGGGCAGGGCGCGCTACGCTGCGGTTCGCCGGGCAGCTACCCCCGTCGTCGTCTGCCAGCACCCGAGGATTCCGAGCTGCTCCAGCGCCTGCGCCGCAACCGACGCTTCCTGAAGCTCTTCAAGCGGGGGCTTCGTGCCCGCATCGATCCGCGCGAGGCCAAGGAGATCGTCATCGACGTCTCCGGGGCCTGCAACCTGCGCTGCCCCTCCTGCCCGGTGGGCAGCCTGGGCAACGTCTCCCAGCCGCCGGGCCTGGTGGACGTCGATCTCTTCGAGCGCATCGTCGCCAAGGCGGACGGCGAGTTCCGCGTGACCGCCGTCAACCTCTTCAACTGGGGCGAGCTGATGCTCCACCCCCGCCTGCCCGAGCTGATCCGCATCGTCCGGTCGCGGGAGCTGAAGTGCCACCTGAGCAGCAACCTGAACGTGCTGCGCGACATCGACGCCGTGCTCGCCGCCCGTCCGACCTCGCTGCGCATCTCGCTGTCCGGCTTCAGCCAGGAGGTCTACCGCCAGACCCACGCCCGCGGCGACGTCGAGAAGGTGAAGGAGAACATGCTCGAGCTCTCCCGGGCGCTCGGGCGCGTCGACCCGCCGCTGCCGACGCGCCGGGGACGGCCCCTGGTGGAGGTGTTCTTCCACAAGTACCGCCACAACCTGCACGAGGTGGAGCCGATGCGGAAGTTCGCCGAGGAGCTGGGCTTCGCCTTCACCTCCTGCTGGGCCTACCTGATGCCCCAGGAGAACGCCCACGCGCTGATCGACGGCAACCTGCCCAGCGATCAGCAGGAGTTCGTCGACACCCAGTTCGCCCTGCCGATCCGCCGGGCGATCGAGGTGGCACACGAGTACCGCGACGCCCCCTGTCGGCTCCTGGACGAGCAGGTGGTGCTCGACCTGAAGGGGAACCTCATTCCCTGCTGCACCGTGTTCGAGCTGGGCAAGCACTCCCTGGGCTCGTACCTGGAGATGGACGTCGAGGCGCAGCGGCGCGCGAAGCGGGACGTCCCGCTCTGCACCAAGTGCACGAACCGCGGGCTGCACACCTACTTCACCTACTCGGAGCAGCCGGAGCTGGCCGACCGCTACGACGCGATGGCCCGCGAGAACCTGAAGCGCCTGGGCCCGCTCTAGCCGCGCTTGCTGGGGTTCGTGGGATGGGACGTCATCCGGCTGGCGATCGGGGCCTCCGTCGGTGCGCGATGCGCAGCAGCAGGAGGCCTTGTACCAGCAGCAACCCGGTGGACGGCTCGGGAACGACACCGAAGATCGTCGTCGCGGAGAAGGAGGAGCTGTTGCCGCCGCTCTCGAGATGCCAGTCGATCTCGAGCCGACCCGGCGCGAAGAAGAGGTTTCCGATCTGAATCCGGAAGACCTGGTCGTTGAGCCCGTCTACGACGCTCTGTGCGTCGGTGAAGACCTCGTCGACCAGCTCCGTCCCTTCGTAGACAACGCTGAAGGCGAGCGAGTCGAAGGTGCCCTGGGCCGCGACATCGACGACGGCAACGACGATCTCGTCCTGAGACGCGAAGGCGTTGGGGTCGATGTCGAAGGCGATCTCGCCGCCCAGCGACGTGGCTTCGCCCTCGTCTCCGGCACCTACCAGCGCCATTCCGTGCGTGTTGCTCGGAAGCGCTGCAGAAGCGTTCGGGTCGTCTGCCACGACCGCTTGCACGTCCGCGATCAGGGGTTGGCCGATCCCGACCGCGAAGACGTCCGCGGCCGTGGGCGTCACCGCGGGTGCGCGCATTCCCGCCGTCGCCTCCGCGACGGTCGTGCCCGCGACCGCGCCGCGCGAGCCCGATGCCCGGGCGTGAATCGCTTCGAAGATGTTGCCACCTGACCGCGCCTCGGCACGTGCCGAGCCCGACGCGCCGGCGGCGGTGCTGCGGGCCAGCGCCGCGCCGTGGCGCGTACCGGTACCCGCTTCCGCCAGGGAATCGGCTACAGCCCCCGCGAAGCCCTCGGCGAACGCGAACGCGCTGGCGTCACCGCCGACGCCGTTGGCGGCCCGGCCCCCGCGCGCAACCGTCTTTACGTCGACCTCCGCGGCGCCCATACCGATTCCCGACGCGAGGGCCTCGCCGCCACGCCCCCCGGTGGTGCCCGTTCCGCCCCAGCCGGCGCTCGCCAGCACGTCGATCGACAGGCCGCCTCCGCCAGAGTTGATCGTGTTCAACTCGGAGGTGGCGTCGCCGCCTCGACCGCCGAGCCCGCCGCTGCTATCGCCGCCACGGCCCCCGTGGCTCTCCTGCTTCAGGCTGAGCAAGCCCGTGGTCGATCCGGTCACCGCGTCGCTCATGTGGGAGTCGGCACCGTGCTGCGCCGTCGCGCCCAGGGTCCCGTCGCCCCCTTGACCCGCTTGCTGGATGGCCGTGACACTGACGTCGCCGCCGCCCGAAGAGTGGCCGTCCGCCGTAGCGGCCGCGGCCCCGCCCTTGCCCGCGATGCTGCCCGGATCGGCGGCGTTTCCGCCCGCACCCCCCGTGGCCTTCGACTGCACGACGACCGCCGAGCTGCCCGAGTTGGCACCGAATGCCGAGGACGAGGCTTGCCCGCCACTTCCGCCGCTGGCCTGCGTCGCGGTCGACAAGCCCTGGCCGCCCGCGCCACCGATCGCCAGGTCGAAGACGCCGACCGCGCTGTCGCCGAAGGCGGTTCCTGAGGACGTGCTCGAAGCCCCGCCGCCGTGGCCACCGCGCCCGACCCCCGAGTTCTCGATGCCCCCTCGTCCACCGAAGGCTCCGGTGTCCTGATCGAAGAAGTCGTCTTCCCCGACGATCACGGCGTTGCCGTCGCCGACGCTCGAAGCCGAGGCGGAAACCTGGGCACTCCCGCCATGGCCGCCGTCGTTGACTCCGTCACCGCGTCCGCCGTCGCCCCCGCGCGCCGACACGAAGGTGGTCGCGCTGCCGCCCTGGTTCTCGGCGTCGCCGAGGGCGCTGGCTTCGCCTCCGCGGCCCGTGCCGGCGATCAGCGAGCCGGAATTGCCCGCGTCGCCGCCGATCGCGTCGGAGACGAGCGTGAAGGCCATCGCCGTCGTGGAGCGGGTGAGGGAGCTGGTGCCATCTCCGCCGGCTCCTCCGATCGCGCCCCGGCCCCCGTTTCCGCCCTTCGCGATCTGCGTGAGCGTGAGCAGTCCCGACGTGGCTCCGTCGACGACGTCGACGGCCACGGCATCCGCACCGCGACCGCCACGATCCGTCGGCGCGGCGAAGAAGCCCGATTCGGCGTCGCCGCCGAAGCCTCCAGCGACCGACCCGAGTACCTGCACCTCGCCGCCGCCGGTCGATTCTCCGTACACGGAGATCAGCGTCCCGCTTCCGCCGTTGCCGCCCCGATCGTCGCCATCGCCACCCGATCCGCCGGTTGCTCTGGCGGTCGCGGAGACGTTTCCCGTGCCGATCGCAGAGACGGACGCCTCGGCGTCGCCTCCGGTCGTCCCCATCGCCGAGCTGTCGCCGCCGGTGCCTCCGGCCGCGGTGCTGTTCGCGACGAGGTCTCCCCCGGCCGGGTTGGTCGCGTCGAGCGATGAGACCGCCTCGCCGGCGGCGCCGCCCTGCGTCGAGCTGTTGCCGCCGTTGCCCGCGAAGACTTCCTGCTCGAGGGTCAACGTGCCAGCCGTCGAGCCGCTGACCGTATCCACCAGTTGGGCGTCGGCGCCCGCGCCGCCCTCGTCGAAGCCGTTTCCGCCGGCGCCGCCGCGCACCCGGGCGAGCAAGTGGACGTCCCCGCCGCCGGTCGAGAGGGCGGAGGAAGCCCCCACGGTGGCCGTGCCTCCTTCCCCGCCGCTTCCGCCGCCGGCTCCAGCAGATCCGCCCACGCCTCCGGTCGCTTCGGCTCGGCCGAAGCTCGCATCGACGGCTTCGAGCGCGACTTCTGCGTGTGCGTCTCCGCCCCGCTCCGAGGGGGCCGCCAGGGAGTTGCCGGCACCGCCCCGACCGCCGCTGGCCGTCGCCGTGGTGTGCAGCAATCCCGAGCCCGTGTGGTTTGCGGAGAGTACGGACGAAGCGTCTCCTGCGGTTCCGGCCTGTGTATCGCTGTCGCCTCCCTCTCCGCCTGCCGCCGACTGCACGAGGGTGAGTGCGCCGGCCGCAGAGCCGGTGGCCGCATCGATCAGGTGCGAGCCTGCGCCCGCGCCCCCGGCGGCTCCGGCGTTGCCGTCTCCGCCGTCGCCGCCGGTCTGGGATACCTGGACCTCGGCATCGCCACCGGTCGAGGTCGCGGTGGCGCTCGCCTGAGCGATTCCTCCATCGCCGCCGTGGTTGCCGACTCCCCAGCCGGTTCCGCCATCGCCCGCGGTGGCTACCGAGAGCACGTCGTTGGCTCCAGCTCCGCTGGTGTTCGCCGAAGCGCCGGAAGTGGCGTCCCCCCCGTTTCCCCCGTCGCCGCCGCTGCTCCCCTGCGTTCCGCCTCGGCCTCCGAAGGCTCGGCCTTCGACATCGACGAAGCTGTCGCCGACGGCCGATCCGCTCGAAGCGCTGACCGCATCCCCGCCGTCGAGGCTAGAGCCGTTGGCGGCGTCGCCAGCGAAGGCGCCCGAGTCGGCGCTCGCCACGAGGCTGTCGCCCACGACGTTTGCGCTGGCCGAGGAAGTGGCGTCGCCACCGCCTCCGCCGAGAGCGCCACCCCGCCCGAAGCCGCCGTCTCCGCCGTCCGCGCGAGCGCTGGCCGTGGCGTCGCCGTTCGTCGCGGTCGCATCCGAGTTGGCGTCGGCGTGGCCTCCGTCGCCGGCGACTCCGGAGCTGGCGTCGCGCTCTCCGCCCTGGCCGCCATTGGCCATCGTATGCACGCCCAGATCGCTTCCGGTGGTCGCGAAGGTCAGATCGCTGGTCGCGTTGCCGGCGAGTCCCACGGCTCCGGTCTCTGCGCCGCCACCGGCGCCACCGGTCGCATTCTGGTTCAGGGAGAGCAGGCCGCCGGTGCTTCCGGTGGCGGCGTCGACGAGGTGCGCGTCCGCGCCGTTGCCGCCGTCGCCCGATCCGAGGCCTGCGCCCCCGTTCCCGCCCCGCGCGCTGCCCGTGACGGTGACGTTGCCGCCGCCGGTCGACGTGCCGGTCACGGTTCCGAGCGAGGCGCTTCCCCCGTCTCCCGCCGTACCGCCGTCGCCTGCGGAACCGCCCGCGCCGCCGTTGGCCGAAGCGGTTGCGCGCACGTTCGACGAAGTGGCGTTCGAGGCCGTGGCCGACGCGGTCGCATCGCCACCGTCGCCTCCAGTCCCGTGCGGTCCGATCGCTCCGCCAAGGGGGCTGGTTCCGCCGGTACCGGCGGTGCCGCCCGTGCCACCGAACGCGGTCGCGTCGGCGCGGGGCGGATCGGTCAGGGTGCTCTCGGCCGTGGCCGCCGCGTCGCCCCCCGCGCCGCCGGCTCCACCCGGCCCGCCGTCGGTGCCGAGCACGCCGGTGCCTCCCTGGCCGCCGTTGCCGCCGTCTCCGCCCGTCCCGCGGGCAGTGTTCAATGCATCGGGTCCGGCGCTGACGGCGTCGGCAGCGCCGCCATCCTCGCCTGGATTCCCCGGGTCCCCGGGAGCGTTCGTGGCCCCCTTGGTCCCATTGGCGCCGTTGCTGCCCGCGACGATCACGTTGCCCGCATGCGCGGGGGCGACCGGAAGCAGGATGGGGCTCAGCGAGAGGAGGACGAGGAGCGGACGGCGGATACAGCTGCGCAAGGCTCTCTCCGGTGCGGGGCTCGAGAGGGATGTGGGCCTGGGGGACGGATGCGTGTCGCGGGCTGCGCAGCCGGCGCAACCCAGCTTGCGGGCGATCCCTGGGGGCACTATCCGCGCTTGCGCAGGTTCGCCGGCAGGGTGCGCTTGCGAAGCCTCAGGTGCTTCGGCGTGACCTCGAGCAGCTCGTCGTCGCCCATCCACTCCAGCGCCCACTCGATGGCCACCACCCGGTGGGGCGTCAGCACGGCGGCGTCGTCCTTGCCGGCGGCGCGGATGTTGGTGAGCTTCTTGCCGCGACACACGTTCACGTTCATGTCGCCGGGTCGACGGCTCTCGCCCACCACCTGACCCTCGTACACCGGCGTGCCGGCGCCCACGAAGCAGGTGGCCCGCTGCTGGATGTTCGACAGGCTGTGGGCCGTGGTGTTGCCGGCCTCGCTGGCGATGATCGCGCCGACGCCGCGTCCGGGCAGGTCGCCGGCCCAGGGCTCGTAGCCGCGCACGGTGCGGTGCAGCACGCCCTCGCCGCGGGTGTCCGACAGGAACTCGTTGCGGTAGCCGAACAGGCCCCGCGACGGCACCACCAGCTCGATCTTCACGCGCCCGTCCCGGTGCTCCATCGAGTCGACGCGGCCGCGACGGGCCGAAAGCTTCTCCATCACCGGACCCAGGAAGCCCTCGGGCAGCTCGGCCACCACGTCCTCGACCGGCTCGCACTTCCGACCGTCGATCTCGCGCTGGATGATCTCGGGACGCGAGACGCTGAACTCGTAGCCCTCGCGGCGCATGGTCTCGATCAGGATCGCCAGCTGGAGCTCGCCGCGTCCGGCCACCGAGAAGGTCTCCGGCGTGTCGGCCGGCTCGATCTCGATGGAGACGTTGCCCAGCGCCTCCCGGTTCAGCCGCTCCAGGATCTGGCGGCTGGTGAGGAAGCGTCCGTCCTGGCCGGCGAAGGGCGAGGTGTTGACCGAGAAGCGCACGCGCACGGTGGGCGGGTCGATGGCGATGCGCGGCAGCGCGTCCGGGTGCTCCGGATCGCACAGGGTGTCGCCCACCTCGATGGTGTCGACGCCGGCGATGACGGCGATGTCGCCGGCGCGCGCCTGCTCGAGCTCCACCCGCTGGAGGCCCCGGGCGCCCAGCAACTTGGTCACGCGGAAGGTCTCGCTGGCGCCCTCGGCGCCCACGCGGGTCACCAGCCTGCCGCGCTCGAGCGTGCCGCGGGCCACCCGACCGATCACCAGCCGGCCGATGTAGGCGTCGTGGTCCAGGGTGACGGCCTGGAACTGCACCGGCGCCTGCTCGTCGACGCGCGGGCCCTCCACGTGCTCGAGCATGGCCTCGCGCAGCGGGCGCAGGTCGCTGCCCGGCGTCTCCAGGTCCAGGGTGGCGACGCCGGCCTTGGCCGACGCGTAGACGATGGGGAAGTCGAGCTGCTCGTCGCTGGCGCCCATCGAGACCAGCAGGTCGAACACCTCGTCGAGCACCTCGGTGGCGCGCTGCTCGGGGCGGTCGATCTTGTTCACGACCAGCAGCGGCTTCAGCCCGTGCTCCAGCGCCTTGCCCACCACGAAGCGGGTCTGGGGCATCACGCCTTCCACCGAGTCGACCAGCAGCAGTACCGCGTCGACCATGCCCAGCACGCGCTCCACCTCGCCGCCGAAGTCGGCGTGGCCCGGCGTGTCGACCAGGTGGATGCGCACGCCCTCGAAGTCGACGGCCGTGTCCTTGGCGTGGATGGTGATGCCGCGCTCGCGCTCCAGGTCCTCGCGGTCCATGGCCCGCTCTTCCACCTGCTGGTTCTCGCGGAAGGCGCCGGTCTGGCGCAGCAGTCCGTCCAGCAAGGTGGTCTTGCCGTGGTCGACGTGCGCGATGATCGCGACGTTGCGGAGGTCCTTCCGGGGCTCCATGGCGCGCGGAGGCTAGCTTGCGATGGAACCCCCGGCGAGAGCGCCCTTGGCTCCGGGCGCTGGGGTCGCGGTTCGGTAGGGTGGGGCGATGGATCACCCGCTCGCGGACCGGGCCCTGACCCTGCGCGCCCTGCACCACGGCGACGCGCCCCTGGTGCTCCCCAACGCCTGGGACGAGGCCAGCGCGCGGGCGGTGGTCGCGGCGGGCTTTCCGGTGGTCGCCACGACCAGCGGCGGCGTGGCCGAGAGCCTGGGCTTCCGCGACCACGAGGGCGCGCCGGCCGACGCCATGTTCGAAGCCCTGGGGCGCCTGGCCGGCGCGGTGGAGGTGCCGGTGACGGCGGACGTCGAGTCGGGCTACGGCCTGCCGGCGGGCGAGCTGGTGGAGCGCCTGCTGGCCGCGGGGGCCGTGGGCTGCAACCTGGAGGACAGCGACCACGGCGCCGGGGCCCTGGGGGACGCCGACCGCCAGGCCCGCTTGCTCTCCGAGGTGCGCGCCGCGGCGGATCGGGCCGGCGTGCCCCTGGTCGTGAACGCTCGCATCGTCGTCTTCCTGCACGGCGATGCTGCCCCCGGCGAGCGCCTGGTCGAGGCCCTGCGGCGCGGTCGCCTGTACGCCGAGGCCGGAGCCGACGTGCTCTACCCCATCTTCGCCCGCGGCCGCCGGGTGCTGCGCGAGCTGGTGGAGGCGCTGCCGCTGCCGGTGAACGCCATG
>JBNLVK010000221.1:0-10030 GCA_050618055.1 Myxococcota bacterium | reverse complement strand
ACGACGCTCTTCCGATCTAGGCGGCGCGCTGCTCCGGGTCGACGAACAGCGCCGCCTTCTCCAGCTCGCCCCAGCGGATGAGGTCGGTGTAGCGCTGCTGCGCGTCCTCGAGTGCGTCCTCCCGACCGAGCGGGTCCGTGGGGGACACGCAGCCCGCCAGGAGCCAGGCGGCCGTAGCCAGTGCGAGCCAGCGATGCATCCGCAACCCTCCTCCGTGCGCCGGCAGAGTCTGCCCGAGGCGTCTGTCGGCACTGGGAAATCTATCGGCGCGCGCCCGGCCGCACCTGAGGCGTCGTGCGCAAGCTACCGTCTGGACAGGGGTTTTCGTGATCGTTGGGGTGGACATCGGCGGCAGCAAGGTGGCCGTAGGTGTCGGCGATCACGCCGGCCGGCTGCACGGCGCACGCCGCCTGCCTTCCGCCGAGCCGGCGGCCACGCTGGTCGCCGTGGTGGACGCGGCCCGCGGGCTGCTGGGGGGCCGGACACCCGAGGCGGTGGGCATCGCGGCGCCGGGTCCGCTCGACCGCCCGGCGGGGCGCGTGTGCGATCCGCCGAACCTGGCCGGCTGGGACGACGTGCCGGTGGTGCGCGAGCTGGGTCGGGCGCTGGGCGCGCCGGCCTTCCTGGAGAACGACGCCAACGCGGCGGCCCTGGCCGAGTGGCGCTTCGGCGCGGGGCGGGGCGCGTCCCGCGTCGTCTACCTCACGATGTCGACCGGGGTGGGCGCCGGGCTGGTGCTCGACGGACGCCTCTACCGCGGGCGGGCCGACCACGCCGGCGAGATCGGACACGTGCCGGTGGAGTGGAACGGCCGGGCCTGTGCGTGCGGTCTGCGCGGCTGCCTCGAGGCCTACGTAGGCGGGCGCGCCTGGACCGCCCACCTGCGCGAGCGGGCGCCGGCGGACGGTCGGGTGAGCGCGCTGGCCGGCGGTGCGGATCGCATCACTCCCGAGCATCTGATCGCCGCCGCCCACGAGGACGACGACTTCGCGCGGGCCGAGCTGGAACGCTGGAACGACTGGCTGGCCCGCGGGCTGGTGCAGGCGTCCTTCGCCTACGCGCCCGACGTGATCGTGCTGGGCACGATCGCCGCCGCCGCCGGGGAGGCGCTGTGCCTCGAGCCGCTACGGAGTCGGGTGGCGGCCCGCGTCTGGCCGCGCATCGCGGACGGGCTGCGCATCGAGGCGGCGGCCCTCTGGCCCGACGGCGCGGCGCTGGCCGGCGTGTGCGTGGCCCTCGAGGCGCTGGAGCGGAGCTAGGCCTCTTCGCCTTCGCCCGCGGCCTCGGTCGCGGCCGCGTCGCGCGCCGACTCGGCGGCGCGCGCCAGGTCGGACACCACGCGGGACACCTCGGGAATGCGCGTGCAGCTGCGCTGGGCGTTCTCCAGCAGGGCGGCGAAGCGGTCGGCCACACCGCCGCTGGCGTGGAAGTGGGACTCGGTCGCCGACTGCACCTTGCGGATCATCTCGGTGATGGCCTCGCTGTTGCCGGTGATGTAGCGGCCGGTGGAGCGCTGCTCCTCCAGCGCCTGGGCCATCTGGCGGCACATGTCGAGGGAGCTGTCGGCGTTGCGCAACAGGTTCTCGCTGGCGCTCGACTGCTCGGACATGGCGGTCGAGATCTGCTGGACGTGGCTCGACACGCGCTGGGCGGCGCCGGCCACGTGCTTCGAGTTGCGGGCCTGCTCGTCGGTGGCGCGCGCGATCTCCTGCACCTGGCCGCTGGCGTCGCTGGCCGCATTGCGGATGGCTTCGAGCGCCTCGCCGGCCACCCGCGAGCGGGCCACGCCTTCCTCGACGCTGCGGATGCCCGCGTCCATGGCGCGCACCGTGTTGGCCGACTCGCTCTGCACGCCGCGGATCATCTCCTCGATCTGCTTGGCGCGGGCGCTGGTGCGCTGGGCCAGCGTCTTCACCTGGTCGGCGACGACGGCGAAGGCCTTGCCGTGCTCGCCGGCCTGGGCGGCGATGATCGCGGCGTTCAGCGACAGCAGGTTGGTCTCGTCGGAGACGCCGCTGATGACGGTGGCCATCTCGCCGATCTCGCCCACGCGCTCCGCCAGACCCTCGAGCGCGCTCTTGGCGCCCTGGGTCTGGTCGCGGATGGCGGCAATGCCCTGGATGGTCGCCATCACGGCGGCCGATCCCTCCTCGGCGCTCTCGCTCACGTTCTTCGTGAGGTCGGCGGCGCCCTTCACGTGCTGGCCCACCTCCTGGATCGCCCGGTCCATCTCGGTGGCGGCGGCGGCCGTCTCCTCGGCCACGGCGAGCACCTCGTCGCTGCTCTCCGCCACGCGCTGGATCGAGACGCCCACCTGGTGGATCGAGGCCGTGCTCGACTCGACCGTCTCGCGCAGCGAGTGGGAGCTGGACGCCACCTGCTCGATGGCCGTGCCCATCTCCTGGATGGACGCGGCGGTGTCCTCGTTGGAGCGGGCCAGGTTCTCGACCTCGGCGCTGATGTCGCGAACCTCCTTGTTGATGTTCGCCAGCAGCGACGCGGTCTCCTCGACGGCCGCCTCCTGCTCCTCGGCGCTCACCTCCACCTCGCGCATGGCGGCGGCCACCTGGTCGGGCATGGAGGCGATGCCCTCGGCGAGGCGCGAGAGCTGCTGGCTCGCGTCGTTCAGGCGCTCGGCAATGCGCTCGAGGGCCTGGTCGGCCTCGCTGCGGGGGCCGAGATCGGCATCGGGCACCCAGCTTCCCTGGGCCAGGTGGGTGAGGCGGCGCGTGAGACGCTCGGTCGCGGCGCGCTCGGCGGCGTTCAGGCGCTCGAGAGCGGCGAAGCCGCCCAGGGTGGCGGCGGCGAACAGCAGCCCGGCGGCGACCGTTCCGGCGCGCTCGCCCAGCCAGATCGACAGCAGGCCTGCGCCCAGCACCCACAGTCCCGCGAGCGCAATCCTCCGATCGATGCCCGTCATCGCGTACGGCCCCCCGTCCTCCACGATCGGCGGTGCCGGCGCCCCCCTTGAGGCGCCACGGGCCTTCCGGGTCGCCGGGAGGGGCGAAGGGCTCAGTCCGGCTCGGCCTTCATGCGGTCGCGGACGTCGGCGTGCAGGGCCTGGAAGCGGCCCTCGCGGATCGCGCTCCGCGCCCGCTCCATGAGCCGCAGGTAGAAGCGCAGGTTGTGCAGCGAGGCGAGGCGGGCGCCCAGCGCCTCACCGGTGCGCAGCAGGTGACGCAAGTAGGCGCGGGAGAACCCCTGGCAGGTGGTGCAGTCGCAGTCCGGGTCGGGCGCCCCGGCATCGTCCGCGAAGCGCGCGTTCTTCAGCCGCAGCAGGCCCTGGCTGGTGAACAGCACGCCGTGGCGCGCGTGGCGGGTGGGCAGCACGCAATCGAACAGGTCGACACCCGCCGCGATGCCGTCCACCAGGTCCTGGGGACGGCCCAGCCCCATCAGGTAGCGGGGGGCCGCCTCGGGCAGCTCGGCCTGGGCCACGGCCACCATCTCGATGCGCCGCTCCGGCGACTCGCCCAGCCCGAGGCCGCCGTGGGCGTGGCCGTCGAAGCCCAGGTCGGCGGTGGCGCGCGCGCTCTCGCGGCGCAGCTCGGCCGACTCGCCGCCCTGCACGATCCCGAACAGCCACTGGTGCGGGGCGCGCGGCGTCCCGAGCGAGCGCTCCGCCCAGCGCAGCGTGCGCTGCATGGCGGGCCGCGCCCGGTCGGCGTCGCCCGGCGGCACGCACTCGTCGAGCACCATGGCGATGTCGGATCCCAGCGCGCGCTGGATCTCGACGGCGCGCTCCGGGGTCAGCCGGCGGCGCGATCCGTCCAGCGGCGAGGAGAACGTGACGCCTTCCTCGTCGAGGGTCGCCTTGTCGGCCAGCGACGTCACCTGGAAGCCGCCGCTGTCGGTGAGCCACGGTCCGCGCCAGCCAGTGAAGCCGTGCAGGCCGCCCACGCCTTCGACCACGGCTTCGCCGGGCCGCTCGTGCAGGTGGTAGGTGTTGGCTAGCAGGATCTGCGCGCCGGCCCGGCGCAGCTCGTCGGGCGCCACGCCGCGCACCGCGCCGTAGGTGGCCACGGGCATGAAGGCCGGCGTCTCGGCGGTCCCGTGGGCCGTGGCCAGCTCGCCGACGCGCGCCGTTCCGTCCTGACCCGTCAGCGTGAACGAGGGCCGGGCCGACATCAGGTCACCAGCATGGCGTCGCCGTAGGAGTAGAAGCGGTAGCCGCCGGCGACGGCGTGGCGGTAGGCCGCGAGGACGCGCTCGCGCCCCGCGAAGGCGGCCACCAGCACGAGCAGCGAGGAGCGGGGCAGGTGGAAGTTGGTGAGCAGCGCGTCGACCACGCGGAAGCGCACGCCGGGGCGCAGGAAGAGGTCGGTCTCGCCGCTGCCGGCGGCGACCGTGCCGTCGTCGCGGGCGCGGGCCTCGAGCACGCGCGTCGTGGTGGTGCCCACCGCCACCACGCGACCGCCGCGGGCCCGCGTGCGGCGGATGGCGTCGGCGGTCTCCTCGCCCAGGACGAAGGGCTCGGCGTGGAGCCGTCCCGCGGCCAGGTCCTCGGGGCGGGGCGGCCGGAAGGTGCCGACGCCCACGTGCAGCACGAGCTCGGCGCGCTCGATGCCGCGGGCCTCGAGGGTCTCGAGCAGCCGGTGCGACAGGTGGAGCCCCGCGGTCGGCGCCGCCACCGAGCCGGGCTGGTGGGCGAAGGCGGTCTGGTAGCGGGAGACGTCGGCGTCGCGCGGTGCGTCGCGGCGGATGTAGGGCGGCAGCGGCGTCTCGCCCAGCGCGTAGGGCGAGGTGGCGTCGGCGAAGGCCAGCACGACCGCGCCGTCGTCGCCCAGCGCCTGGATCTCGGCGGTCGCGTGGGCGTCGCCGCGCTCGAAGTGGAGCTTCTGGCCCACCCGCAGCCGACCGCGCGCGCGCAGCAGCGCCCGGTAGCGGCGCGTTCCGTCGGCCTTGCCGAGCAGCAGCGCCTCGGCGGCACCGCCGGTCTCCTTGCGGCCGCGCAGCCGGGCCGGCACCACCCGCGTCGTGTTCACCACCAGCAGGTCGCCGGGCACCAGCCGCTCGGGCAGGTCGCGAACGCGGCCGTCGTGCAGGTCGCCGCTCGAGCGGTCGAGGTGCAGCAGACGCGCGCCGTCCCGCTCGGCCGGCGGCTCCTGGGCGATGCAGGCCTCGGGCAGGTCGTAGTCGTAGTCGGCCAGGTCGATCGGATCGATCGCTCCGGGCGTGGCGTCAGCTCCCATCGCCGGGCTCCCCGCCGGCCAGCACCGACCAGAGAGACGGCGTGGCGACGATCGAGTCGTAGGAGAAGAGCGCAAGGCCGGCCACGCCCGCCTCGCGCACGATGCCGATCTGCGCGACGGCGCGCTCCGGCGCCTCGGCGAAGAGCCAGCTGCCGAGCCCCACCCAGATGCGATCGCCGTAGGGCAGACCCGCGAAGCCCTGGGCCATGTAGCGGAGCAGCCGATCGTCGCGCGTGTAGGACATGGGCAGGGCCAGGTCGAGCAGGCCGTCCTCGAGCCAGCCGCGCCAGTCCTGGCCGAGCACCAGGTAGCCGCGATCCGCGTAGGTCCAGACCGCCGCCGACATCACCACGCCGGGACGCGTCTGGCGCGCCGCGGCGGCGATGCCCGCCACCAGGTCGGTGACCTTCTGGCGCCGCCAGTCGTCCCAGGCGTTGGCGGGTCCGATGCGCTCGCCGAAGGGCGCCTCCTGGCCGGTCTCCTCGCGGAAGCGGGCGCGGGTCGGACCGCCGTAGCCGAAGTCGTGGCCCACGCCGAAGCGGCTGCCCGGCGCGTAGGGCAGCACGTCCGGGTAGCGGATGTAGTCGAGGTGCAGGCCCTCGATCTGGGGGTAGCGGGCCAGCAGCTCGGCGAAGGTGGCGGCCAGGCGCTCCGCCACGCCGGGCGCGGCCGGATCGAGGTAGACGCCCGGCGTGCCCATGCGGTACCAGCGCCGGTCGGGCTGGGGGATCTCGTGGCCCGGGTAGTCGAGCAGCGAACGACCCTGGCGGTCGGTGTGCACGACCTCCCGGCCCAGGTCGGCCAGGATGGGCGCGTCGGCGTTCTTCGAGAGCGACAGCACGTTCACCCAGGCGTGGACGCGGAGGCCGCGCTCGGAGGCCTGCTGGAGCAGCAGGGCCAGGGCGTCGGCGCCGCCGCGCGCCAGCGACTCCCGGTAGGGCGTGGCGTCGGCCAGGTCGGCGTCGTACCAGGCGCGTCCGCCGCGGTAGACCTGCACGAACAGGTCGGTGGCGCCCAGCTGCTCGGCGTTCTCCAGCAGCGGCTCGACGCGGCGGGCGTCGTCGAGCACGCGCTGCGAGCCCTCGGCCAGCACCCACAGGCCGCGGCGCGGCCGCGGCGGCTCGGGCGCTTCCTGGGACGGGTCGGTCGGCGGAGGCTCGGCGGGCTCCGGGGCCGGCTCGGATGCGGAGCAGCCGAGCAGGGCGGCCAGGAGCGCGGCGGTGCCGAGCCACGGGGTGCAGGCGTTCAAGGCGGCCAAGCTACCCGAGGCGGAACGGGTTTGACAGGCCGTGGGGCTCCCGCACACTCGTCGCGATGCGGGGCGTGCGCAGTGGAGGGGCGCGCGGGCGGGGACTCGTCCTGGCCGCGCTGGTGTGGGCGGGGATCGTCGCAGCGGCCGATCCGGAGCGCGCCGCCGTGGCGCCGCCCGTCGCCGAGATGCGGCTCGGAGCGGGCGAGGGCCTGCGCCTGGCGCGCACCGCGCTCGAGGCCGGCGACCTTCCGCTGGCCGAGACGCTGGCCGCCCGCGTGGCGGTCCAGCACCCGATCGTCGCCGACTACGCCGACTGGCTGCGCATGCGGGCGCTGGTCGAGGCCGAGCGCTTCGAGGACGCGGACGCCCTGCTCGACGAGCGCACCCACGTGGGATCGACGGCGCGCGTCGAGCTGCTGGAGCTGCTGGGCGAGGCGCGGCGCCGTCTCGGGCGCGAGAGCGCGGCCCGCATCGCCTGGGAGCAGGCGACCCGCCTGACCCGCGACCGCGCGCGGCTGGCGTCGCTGCACACGCGCATCGCCGAGTCGTACCAGCGCCAGGGCGATCTCTCCCGCGCGGCCGAGATCTACCGCCACGTCTGGGTGAACTACCCGGAGCAGGGTCTGGGCCAGGCCGCCGACCGGGTGCTGGCCGAGCTCGAGCGCGAGCTGGGACGCCGCTACCGCGACGCGGACCACACGCTCGAGCGCGCCGGCATCCTCTACCGCCGCAACCGCAACGAAGGGGCGCTGGCGGCCTACGACCAGGCCATCGTGCTGGGGCTGCCGGCGGCGTCGCGGCGCAAGGCCGAGGCCGGTCGCGCCGCCACCCTGTTCCGCCTGCGACGCTACCCGGAGGCGGCCCAGGC
Source organism: Myxococcota bacterium (assembly GCA_050618055.1). GTDB lineage: Bacteria > Myxococcota_A > UBA9160 > UBA9160 > SMWR01 > CALDCK01. The sequence goes on along the minus strand of JBNLVK010000221.1, from coordinate 2,718 downwards.
CTACGGCTCGCTGCGCCCCACCGAGGAGCGCCGCATCCAGCAGGCCCGCGCCTACGCGCGGTCCGGCCAGGTGGCGCGGGGCGCGCGCGACCTGGAGGAGCTGGGCAGCGGCTCGCGCACGTCCCAGGGAATCCGCGCGCTGCTGATCGCGGCGCTGCTGTGGGACGGGGAGGGCGCCTGGGAGCGGGCCCACGGGCTCTACCGCCGGGTGATCGACCGGGCGCCGGGCTCGGGTGCGGCGGCGACGTCGCGCTGGAGGATCGGCTGGGAGGCCTACCGCAGCGGGCGCTACGGCGAGGCGATCACCCAGTTCGACCGGCTGGCGCGGGCCGAGCGCGATCCGATCGCGGCGCTGCGTCCGCGCTACTGGAGCCTGCGGGCGCGGGAGGCCCGGGGCGAGGCCGGTGCCGCCGCGGGCTACGCCGAGCTGGCCGCGAGCCACCCGCTCACCTACTACGGCTGGCGCGCCGCCGCCCGGGCCCCGATCGGCTTCGACGCGGGACGCGTGCCGCGCGCGGTCGCGGCGGGCACGACGGCGCTCGCGCCGAAGGACCTGGCGCGCGTGCGCATCCTGGTCGAGGCGGGTCTGGTCGAGCCGGCGCGGGTCGAGATCGCGGGCCTCGACCGTCGGGCGCGCGGACTGGCCGATCGCCTCTCGCTGGCCCAGCTCCACGCCGACCTCGGCGACTTCAACCGCGCGCAGCGCCTGGTGGTCGACGGCTACGGCGAGGGTCTGTCGCGCGGACCGGTGCCGGAGCAGCTCGAGCTGTGGTGGCACGCCTGGCCGGCGCCCTTCGAGAGCGAGCTGGCGGAGGTGCGCGACGCCGGCGTGCGGCTCGACACGGCGCTGCTGTACTCGATCATGCGCGAGGAGAGCGGCTACCGGCCCGAGGTGATCTCGGTGTCCGGCGCGCGCGGGCTCCTCCAGCTCATGCCGACCACCGCCGAGCGGGTGGCCCAGCAGCAGCGGCTCGCCAGCTTCCACGCCGACGACCTGTTCCTGCCGGCGGTGAACATCCGCCTGGGCTCGGCCTACCTGGAGGGTCTGCTGCGCGAGTTCGACGGCCGCAAGTCGGCGGCCATCGGCAGCTACAACGCCGGACCCCACGCCGTCTCGCGCTGGGTGGCGAAGAACACCGGCGAGGACGACGAGTTCGTCGAGGAGATCCCCTACGACCAGACCCGCGCCTACGTGAAGCGCGTGATGCGCAGCCTGCACGCGTACCGGGTTCTCTACTGAGCGGCGACGCTCCCTTCGACCTGCTGGGCGTCGGTCAGATCTCGCTCGACCGGGTGGGCGGCGTCGAGCGCTTCCCGCCGATCGGACGGAAGGCGCGGCTCGCGTCGGAGCGGACGCTGCCGGGCGGTCAGGTGGCGACGGCGCTGCTGGCGGCGACGCGGCTGGGTCTGCGCTGCGCGCTGGCCGGTGCGGTGGGCGACGACGACGCGGCGGACGCGGCGCTGGCTCCGCTGCGCCGGGCCGGCGTCGACCTGTCCCGGGTGGAGACGATCCGCGGCGCGCGCACGCGCCAGGCCTGGGTGCTGGTCGAGAGCACCAGCGGCGAGCGCACCGTCCTCGAGCAGCGCGATCCGGCCCTGCGCCTGCCGGCCGCCGGCGCGGCGCCCGCCTGGCCGTCCGCCCGCGCCGTGCTGGTGGACCTGGAGCACCCGGCGGCGTCCCAGCAGGCGGCAGAGGCGGCGCGAAGCGCCGGAGTTCCGGTCCTTCTCGACGCGGACCGTCCCTCGCCGGAAGCCCTCGAGCTCTTGCGCAGGGTCGATTTCCCTATCGTGTCCGAGGGCTTTGCCGATGAGTTCTCCAGTGATGTCTCACTGGAAGCACGGCTCGCGGCGCTGGCCCGCGCGGCAGACCCGGCGGTCCGCATGGTCGTCGTGACCTGCGGCGCGGCGGGCAGCGTGGCGCGCATCGGCGAGCGGCTGGTGCGCACGCCGGCCCCGCGCGTGGCGGCGGTCGACACCACCGGCGCGGGCGACGTGTTCCGCGGCGCCTTCGCCTGGGGGCTGCTGCGGGGGCTCGACCCGGAGCAGGTGCTGCGTGTCGCCAACACGGCGGCCGCCCTCGGCTGCCGGGGAGCCGGGGCCCAGGGCGCGCTGCCCGACGCGGCGGCGGTCGAGGCATCGCTCGCGGGAGGTGTCTGATGGCGAGAGGCAAGTCGGGCGCGGGCGGTCAGGTGATGGCGCTGCTGTTCCTGCTGGTGCTGATCGGCGGCTACGGCGCCTGGAACTACCAGCGCAACCTCGAGGCCGAGGCGAAGGTGCCGCGCCCCTACAAGGGCTACAGCGACGAGCAGCTCGACCAGCTGCTGGCGGCCTACCAGGGGCAGGTGGATGCGTTGAACGAGCGCTACGAGGCGGTGGCGTCGCGGCGCACGAGGTCGCGCGACACGGCGCTGCTCGGCGAGGCGGTAGACGAGTTCGCACGGGTGCAGGGCCGGAGCCGCGCCGTGCGCGAGCTGGGGGCGCAGGCCTCCCAGGAGCAGGCCTCGCTCGAGGCGATCCAGGCGGAGAAGGCGCTGCGGGTGAAGCTCGGCGGCAAGCTCCAGACCTTCCTGCGCCGCGCGTTCCTGCCGCCGGCGTAGCTCCGCCGCGCGTCCGGACTAGGACTCGTCCGAGTCGTCGTCGTCGTCGTCGACTTCGTCGGGCTCGTCGACCACGCCCAGGCCGATGTCGAGGCCGTCCTCCTCCTCGATCACCACCTCC
>JBNLVK010000220.1:0-4135 GCA_050618055.1 Myxococcota bacterium | reverse complement strand
CGACCGTGTCGGTACAGGACGACGTAGCGTCCGATGGTCGCGCCGCCGCCCGGCTCGGCGTCGCGGCCCTCGTTTGTTCGGCGGTCTGCGACGAAGAGCCGAAGCTCGTCTTCGACCTCGGTGGAAACCGCCGATGATGAGCCGCTGCTCATGGTGCCGGGGCGCGACGAACATCACGCCCAGGATCGAGCTTGACCCAGCGTCAGGCCGGCTGGCAACCGCTGCCTGGCCGTACGGTTGCCCATTGGGGTGGGGGCGCGAGGCCCCGGCGGTGACAGCGGTTATTCCAGAAGGAGCGAATCCACGCGCCGATAGTCTTCGAGCTCGGGCGCGGATTCGAACCCGCCTTCGAGCGCTTCGGGACCGGCGACGTGCTCGAATACGGCCTCGAGCTCGGGCGCGTCCTCGACCAACGCCTGCACCGAATCGTGTGCGTCCTTGGGATCGATCACCCAGTCCTTGCGGCTGTAGTAGACGACCTTGCGACCCTTGGCCGAAAGCTCGAGGCACAGCTCGAACGGCTTGGGTGCCTCGCCCTCGCACTTCCAGGTGCGAACCTCGACCTCGGTGCGGATCTCGTCTTGCGGCATGTAGACCTTCAGCGTGCTGCCAGGATCTGCTTCGGCAGCCGCCGGTGCAGGCGGAGAGCCGCGCCCATCTGCGGGAGCTGCTCGCGGTGGAGGCGGGCGGAGTAATCTTCACGACCATCCACAAGTTCTTCCCGGAGGAGAAGGGCGACCGCCACACCACGCTCTCCGAGCGACGCAACATCGTAGTGATCGCGGACGAGGCGCACCGCAGCCAGTACGATTTCATCGACGGCTTCGCGCGGCACATGCGCGACGCACTTCCGCACGCCTCGTTCATCGGCTTCACGGGAACGCCGATCGAGCTCCGGGACGCCAACACCCGTGCGGTCTTCGGCGACTACATCAGCGTCTACGACATCCAGCGCGCCGTCGAAGACGGCGCCACGGTCCCCATCTACTACGAGAGCCGGCTCGCCAAGCTGGCGCTCGACGAGGCCGAGAAGCCGAAGATCGACCCCGATTTCGAGGAGGCGACCGAGGGAGAGGAGGTCGATCGCAAGGAAAAGCTAAAGACCCGGTGGGCCCAGCTCGAGGCCGTGGTGGGCTCCCAGAAGCGGCTCGAGGTGGTGGCGCGCGACATCGTCGAGCATTTCGAGAAGCGGCTCGAGTCGATGGACGGGAAGGCCATGGTCGTGTGCATGAGCCGGCGCATCTGTGTGGAGCTCTACGACGAGATCGTGAAGGTACGGCCGGACTGGGTGAGCGGGGAAGACGGCGAGGGCCAGATCAAGGTGGTGATGACCGGCTCGGCGTCGGATCCGGCAGATTGGCAGCAGCACATCCGAACGAAGCCCCGCCGAGAAGGCCTGGCCAAGCGCTTCCGCGATCCTGCCGATCCGCTGCGCATGGTCCTGGTGCGTGACATGTGGCTCACCGGGTTCGACGCGCCGAGCCTGCACACCATGTACGTCGACAAGCCGATGCGCGGGCACGGGCTCATGCAGGCCATCGCGCGCGTGAACCGCGTGTTCAAGGACAAGCCGGGTGGGCTGGTCGTCGACTATCTGGGACTCGCGCACGAGCTGAAGCGCGCCCTCGCCACCTACACCGAGAGCGGCGGAACCGGCCGCACGGCGCTCGACCAGGACGAGGCCGTAGCCGTGATGCTGGAGCGGTACGAGGTGTGCTGCGGACTCTTCCATGGCTTCAACTGGTCGAAGTGGGCCACCGGGACGCCCCAGGAACGGCTCGGCCTGCTCCCCCCGGCCCAGGAGCAGATCCTGGCGCAGGAGGACGGCAAGGATCGATTCATCCGGGCGGTGCGCGAGCTTACCCAGGCCTTCGCGCTGGCAGTCCCGCACGAGGAGGCGCTCCGAATCCGCGACGACGTGGCCTTCTTCCAGGCAGTCCAGGCGGTGCTCGCCAAGCGCGCCCCGGCCGACGCTCGGCCTGAGGAGGAGCTGGACCACGCGGTGCGCCAGATCATCTCACGCGCGGTGGCTCCCGGGGGTGTGCTGGACATCTTTGCCGCCGCCGGCCTCGAGAAGCCGGACATCTCGATCCTCTCGGACGAGTTCCTGGCCGAGGTGCGTGGCATGCCGCAACGCAACCTGGCTGTGGAGCTTCTTCAGAAGCTCCTCAAGGGCGAGGTCACTCAGCGCCGGCGCAAGAACGTCGTCCAGGCCCGGTCGTTCGCTGAGATGCTGGAGCAGACGATCCGGAAGTACCAGAACCGGGCGATCGAGGCGGCCCAGGTGATCGAAGAGCTGATCCAGCTCGCCAAGCAGATCCGCGCTGCCAACGCCCGCGGAGCCGACCTCGGGCTCACCGAGGACGAGCTCGCCTTCTACGATGCGTTGGAGACCAACGACAGCGCGGTCAAGGTGCTCGGTGACGAGACGCTCCGCGGCATCGCCCGCGAGCTGGTGGAGACGGTCCGCAACAACGTCGCCATCGACTGGACGATGCGCGAGGACGTACGCGCCCAGCTCCGCGTCCTCGTAAAGCGAATCCTCCGCAAACACGGCTACCCGCCCGACAAGCAGGAGAAAGCCACCCAGACCGTCCTCGAGCAGGCTGAAGTGCTCAGCGAGGGCTGGGTGGCGGCTGCCTGAAGTGGGCGTGACCGCGCCTGTCACAAGAGGCTTAGAACATGCTTTCGATTCCGAGGATCCATTGGCCACCAGACGCAGACAAGTAGGTTCGGGCCGGTCGGAGATTGAAGAGACTCCGGCAAGGAGGGGCTCGGGGGAACCGGAGAATCCGGAGCTTGTTGTGGGACTGGTAGCTGCGGTCGGTACTCCGCTTGATCTCGTCCAGAACGTGCTTTCCGAGCTGTTCGCGGAGCGCGGCTATTCCATGGAACTACTCCATCTGAGCGGATACCTGGACAGCTTCGAGCTGGAAGCACGGAAGGAAGGTGAGGGCGAATCGGAGCGCCTCGACTCCGCAATGAATCGCGGCAACGAAGCCCGAAGGAAGACGGAGCGAGACGACATCCTTGCATTGGCCGCGATCGCTGATATTCGTAGCAAGCGGGGAGAGGAACCCGGTCCGCTTCCAGGTAGGGCGTTCGTTCTTCGGCAGCTGAAACGACCCGAAGAAGTAGAGCTTCTGCGCCGCACGTATGGCGAGGGCTTTGTCCTATTGGGTGTGTTCTGCCGCCGGGCAGAGCGCAAGAGACAACTTGAGCTCAAGGGGATCGGTCCAGACGACGCTGAGGCGCTGATCTTGAGGGACGAGCACGAGGTTGAGTTGGGAGGCCAGGCCCTCCGAACAACGTTCCACCTTGCGGATTTGTTCGTCGAGGTCGGCGATAGCCGCGACGCATGCAGTGACGCGTTGAAGCGCGTGATTCATCTCTTGTTCGGACTGGGGATCACTACACCGACGAAGGCCGAATACGGAATGTTCCACGCCTACGCGGCGTCGCTGCGGTCTTCGCAGCTCGGGCGCCAGGTGGGCGCAGCGCTTCTGTCGGACCTAGGAGACCTGATCTCCGTCGGTGCGAATGAGGTTCCGCGGTTCGACGGGGGTCTCTATTGGGAGGGAGAGAAGCCTGACGTCCGGGATCACAAGCGAGGGAGGGATTCCAGCGACGAAGCGGAAGAGGAGATCGTTCGCGAGGTCCTCGATCGAATCGACCCGGAGTGGAACGCCGCTACTCCGGGAGAGAAACAGCGTTTGATTATCGGGAGGTTGGAGAAACTTCGCTCGACCCGGATCACCAGCCTCACAGAGTTTGGGCGAGCGGTTCATGCTGAGGCGGAGGCCATCGTCTCCGCGGCACGGCTGGGCACGTCCACTCTGGGATCTGCGCTGTATTGCACGACCTTCCCGTGCCATGTCTGCGCCAAGCACATTGTGGCTGCCGGAATCCGGAGCGTCACGTACATTGAGCCGTATCCCAAGAGCCGGGCACTGGACCTTCACGAGGATTCGATCTCGCTGGAAGACGACGACAAGAAGAAGGTTGTCTTTCGTCCGTTCGTTGGCGTAGCGCCGCGAGCGTTTCCTCGGCTCTTCTCGATGACCGCACTGGATGGAAGCGAGATACCCCGGAAGGACGACGAAGGCCGCGCCATCGCCGACCAAATTCACATCCG
>JBNLVK010000219.1:0-46252 GCA_050618055.1 Myxococcota bacterium | reverse complement strand
GCGGCGCAGATCGCGCAGCCAGCGCGCCAGCCCCGCGTCGCCCAGCCCCAGGTGATCGCGCCAGCGCGCGGCCAGGCTGGTGTCCGCCCGGGCGCGCAGCGCGTCGCGGGCGGCCAGCCCCTGGTCGCGGCCCAGGTCGCGCGGGGCCCCCTCGCACTCCACCGGCCGCGGCAAGCTCAGTCTCTCGGGGACGGCTCGCTCCGGATCTGGAGCACGTCGTTGAGCGATCCGGTGCGGTAGCCCTCCAGGTCGAGCGAAACCCAGCGGAAGCCGAGGGGCTTGATCGCCTGGTGGATGCGGCGCGCCATCTCCGGGTCGAGGGCGCGGGGCAGCTCGGCCGGATCGATCTCGATGCGCGCCACGTCGCCGTGGTGGCGCAGGCGCAGCTGGCGGAAGCCCAGCCGGCGCAGCGCCTCCTCGCCGTCCTCCACCTGGCGCAGCCGCTCGGGCGTCACCTCGGTGCCGTAGGGCAGGCGCGACGACAGGCAGGCGGACGCGGGCAGGTCGGCGGTGGGCAGCCCCGCCTCGCGCGACAGCGTGCGGATGTCCTGCTTGGTGAGACCGGCCTCGAGGAACGGCGACAGCACGCCGCGCTCGTCGGCGGCGCGGTGTCCGGGACGGTAGTCGCCGGTGTCGTCCAGGTTCACGCCGTAGGCCACCGACTCGAAGCCCAGCTCGCCGCGCAGCTCGCCCATCACGCGGAACAGCTCGGTCTTGCAGTGGTAGCAGCGGTCCGCCGCGTTCCGGCGGTAGTCCGGGTTGGCCATCTCGTCGGTGTCGACGAAGCGGTGGGGAATGGCGAAGTCGGCCACCACCTGCTCGGCCACGCGCCGGTGGCTCTCCGGGTAGGAGGGCGACACCGCGGTGACCGCCAGCGCGTCGTCGCCCAGCTCGCGGTGGGCGGCCAGCGCCAGGTAGCTCGAGTCGACGCCGCCCGAGAAGGCCACGAGCAGGCGCCCCGCCTTGCGCAGGCTCTCCCGGAGCAGAGCCTCTTTCTGGTGGAGTTCCGAGGGGATGGAGGCCACCGGCGGAGCGTAGGCAGGGGGCGCGGGGGGGTCAAGGAAGGCGCCGGAAGGGCCGCTACCCTCCCTTGCGAGGAGGGGGGATGTCGAAGCTGCGGGTCGGACTGCTGTTCGGTGGGCGCTCGGTGGAGCACGAGGTCTCCATCTCGTCGGCCAACTCCATCTTCCGCGCGCTCGATCCGTCGCGCTACGAGGTCCACCTGGTCGCCATCGACCAGCAGGGGCGCTGGCACCTGGCGCCGCCGGCCCTGCCGCCGCAGCAGAGCCTGGCCGCGGGACGCGAGGTGCGGCTGCCGGCCGTGCCCGGTCCGGCGACCCTGCTGCCGGTCGAGGGGGCCAGCGGCGACGCGGGTCCGGTGGCCGAGCTGGACGTGATCTTCCCCATCGTGCACGGCCGGGGCGGCGAGGACGGATCGCTCCAGGGCCTGCTCGACCTGGCCGACGTCGCCTACGTGGGGTCGGGCGTGCTGGGATCGGCGCTGCAGATGGACAAGGAGGTGTCGAAGCGCCTGCTGGCAGCGGCCGGCCTGCCGGTGCTGCCGTGGCAGGCGGTGAAGGCGCCGGAACTTTCGCGCGCCCCCGACGCGGTGGTGGAGCGCGTGCTCGCCGCCCTCGAGCTGCCCGTCTTCGTGAAGCCCGCCAACCTGGGATCGTCGGTCGGCATCCACCGCGTGACCACCCGCGAAGAGCTGCTGCCCGCGCTGCGCGACGCCGCCCGCTACGACCCGAAGATCCTGGTGGAGCAGGGCATCGACGCCCGGGACGTCGAGGTGGCGCTGCTCGGCGACGATCCGGTGGAGGCGTCGGTGCCGGGCGAGATCCGCACCTCGCGCGACTGGTACGACTACGAGGCGAAGTACGTCGACGAGGACACCGAGCTGCTGATCCCGGCGCCGGTGCCGGAGGCGGTCGCCGAGGGCCTGCGCGACGCCGCGATCCGCGCCTTCGAGGCGCTCGAGGGCAGCGGCATCGGGCGCGTCGACTTCCTGCTCGATCGCGCGAGCGATGCGTTCTACGTGAACGAGGTGAACAGCCTGCCGGGCTTCACCGAGGTCTCGATGTACCCGAAGCTGTGGGAGGCGAGCGGCCTGCCCTACCCGGCCCTGCTCGACCGCCTGATCGAGCTGGGGCTGGCGCGCCACCGCCTGCGCAGCCGCCTGGAGACCCAGTACCGGCGCTGAGGGCTAGCGCTTCTGGGGCCCCTCGTGGCGCAGCGGGGCCTCGCCCTGGATCACGTAGCCCAGCGCCCGCAGGTGGTTCAGGCGCATCTCGTCCAGCTCGACGCTGGTGGGCTCCTCGCCCCACGGCGACGTGCCCTCAAGCTCCACGTACTCGTCCACCAGCTTCCGGTGCGCCGACGCGTCGGCGCCGTCCTCCTTCAGCAGGTCGGTCTGCTCGCCCGGGTCGACCGTGTGGTCGTAGAACTCGGTGACGTGCTCCTCGCTGTCGATCTCGGTGATCAGGCGCTTGCCGTCGTGGGCCACCGACACCAGCGACGCGGCGTTGGTCGTGGGGCGCCCCCAGCCGCGCCGCAGCTGCGAGTAGACGGGCCGCGCCACGCCCTCGGTGTCCACGTCCTCGCCCCCGGCGGACAGGATCAGCGGCACCAGCGAGCGGCCGTCGGCCTCGGGCAGCGGCGGCAGCCCCACGATGTCGAGGATGGTGGGCCACACGTCGACGTTCGACACCACGTCGGGCACGCGCACCCCCTCTTCCAGGATGAACGGCGGAATGATGATCAGCGGCACGTGGGTGACCTCGGTGTAGAGGTCGCGGGCGTGGCCCTCCATGCCGTGCTCGCGGAAGGCCTCGCCGTGGTCCGACGCGATCACGATCACGCTGCGCTTCAGCACGTCGGCCTGCTCCATGCCGTCGAGCAGCCGGCCGATCAGGCGGTCGGTCCAGTGGATCGCCTGGTCGTAGGCGTCCGAGTAGCTGGTGCCGAAGATCGACGCGGTGTCGTCGTAGACGTACTGGTGCACGTCCATGTAGTGCAGGTAGAGCAGGAAGCGATCGCCCCTGTGCTGGTCGATGAAGTCGATCGCCGAGACGGTCAGGTCCTCGTCGGTTCCCAGCAGCGGACTCGGCGTCGGGTTCTGGCGGTGCAGGCGCATGCGCTCGGCACCGGGCACCGGCTTCACGTACACGTCGAAGCCCTGGGCGAAGCCGAAGTTCGGCTCGACCCAGCCGTTGCGCCAGACGCCGCCGGTGCGGAAGCCGGCGTCGCGGAAGATCTCCGCGGGCATCACCGCCGAGTCGGGGATGACGTGGTCGTAGCGCAGGATGCCGTTGCGGATCGGGTGGGTGCCCGTCCACAGCGAGGCCATCGAGGTCTTCGTCCAGGTCGACTGGGACTGGACGTTGTCGAACACGATGGCGTGGGAGGCCGCGTCGTCGAGGATGCGGCTGGTGGGCCGCTCGTAGCCGTAGATGCCCAGGCGGTCGGCGCGCAGCGTGTCGATCAGGATGAACACGACCGACAGGTCGTCGCGGTCGCGCAGCTTCGCCAGCTCGGAGATGGGCGCCGTGTCCCGGCTGGGGACGCGCACCTCGAACTGGGTGGCGAGGGCGGCCACGAGCAGCAGGCCGGCCAGCGTGAAGTACGGCCAGGCCGAGTCGAGGATTCCGCGCGCCATCTCTCTCCCAGGTTCCGAGTCGGGCGACTCTACAGAGGGTTCGAACAAAGCTCAATCCGGCAAGTCCGCGTCGCCACGGCCGGATCCGCTCCAGGTGGGTGCCTCAGGGGGCCGTGGCGGTGTCGCCCTCTTCCGCCGCCAGGGCCTCGATGCGCTGCCGTGCCGCCGAGGCGCGCGCCGCGTCGCCGGACGCCTCCGCCACGCGTCCGACGCCACGCCACGCCTCCAGCGAGCGCGGATCGATGGCCAGCGCGTCGTCGAAGGCGGCCAGCGCGCCCGGCAGATCGCCCCGGGCCTCGAGCGCCCGTCCCAGGATGACGTGCACGTCCAGGCGGCGCGGCTCGTCGGCGATGGCCCGGCGCGCGTCGGCGACGGCGGCCGCGTGGCGGCCGGCGTTGAAGGCCATGGAGGCACGGATCACCCGCAGGTGGGCCGGCGGATCCTCGATGTCGGCCAGCGAGGCCAGCGCCTCGTCGTAGCGCTCGGCCACGGCCAGCTTGCGCGCCGTCGCCACGCGGGAGAGCAGCGGCAGCGCGTCCTTCGGGTCCGGACCGGTGGCCCGGTCGAGCCGGCCGACGCGCGGCGCCGCGTCGGGCACCACGTAGCCCAGGCTCTCGAGCCGCGCGCGATCCACCGCGTCGAGGGTGACGTGGCCGGCGCTTCCGCCGTCTGCCGCGAGCCGCTCCTCCAGCAGCGCGTCCATGCGCGCCACGACCTGCGGGTGGCCCGCCGCCAGGTCCCGCGTCTCGTCCGGATCGGCGCGCACGTCGTAGAGCTCGGGACGCGGCGCGCGGATGTACTTCCACTCGCTGCTGCGCAGTCCCACCAGCGGGCTCCAGCCGTAGTCCAGCTGTGTGGCCAGCGTCTCGACGTAGGCCGGCTCGGCCGGCGCGTCGCCGTCGTCGCCTGCGACGACGAGCGGGGTCAGGTCCCGGCCGCGTCCGCCATCGAGCGGCGGTGCGCCCACGGCGGCCAGCAGCGTCGGCGCCAGGTCGATCAGGCGCACCGGCGTCGTCACCACCCGGCCCGGCGGAACGCCCGCACCGGACAGGATCAGGGGCACGCGCTGGGTGGCGTCGTAGACCGTATAGGAATGGGTGCGCTCGCCGTGCTCGCCCAGGCTCTCGCCGTGGTCGCTGGTGACCGCCACCAGCAGGCCCGCGTCGCCGAAGCGCTCGCGCACGGCGCCCAGCAGCCGGCCGGTCTGGTGGTCCGCGAAGGCGATCTCCCCCAGGTAGGGACGGTGCGCGAAGGCGGCCGCGAAGCCCGGCGGCGGCTGGTGCTCGACGTGCGGATCGTAGAGGTGCACCCACAGGAAGAAGCGCTCCGGCGCCGTCCCGAGCCAGTCGAGCGCGGCGTCGACCACCCGGTCCGCCGGCCGCTCGGCATAGCCCGACAGCCGCGAGGAGCGCCGCTCCATGTGGTCGTCGTAGACGTCGAAGCCGCGATCCAGCCCGAAGCGGCGATCCAGCACCAGCGCGCCCACGAAGGCCGCGGTGGCGTAGCCCTCCCGGCCCATCGCCTCCGCCAGGGTGGGGATGGCCTCGTCCAGCCGGTAGATCGAGTTGTGGCGTACGCCGTGCTCGGGCGGGTCGAGCGCGGTCATCAGCGAGGTGTGGGAGGGCAGCGTCAGCGGAGCCGGCGAGATGGCGACGTCGAAGCGAACTCCTTCGGCCGCCAGGGTGTCCAACACGGGGGTTGGTGCCCCCGGGGCTCCATAGGCCCCGACGTGGTCCGCCCGCAGGGTGTCGATCGTCACCAGCACCACGCGATCCGGCACTGATCCAGGAGCGTCTGCGCATCCCAGGGAATGCAGCAGCGCCAGCATCACCCAAGTGCGTCGCAGGAGCGGGAGTCTTCGCGGCGAGCTGCACCCAGGAGTCGGAAAGATGCCGCCGGCCCCCCGAAAGGGGGTCTTCGGGCGCTCGCGCGGCCCGGTGAACCGGATCGACGGGAAACCGCCAGCGCGTATACTGCGCCCTCCCTCGGTGGCTTGGAGGTCTTCGGGACCCATGTTCGGAACCACGATATCGCGCTCGTCGGGTCGCGCAGGGGGCGTGGTCGCCCTGCTCGCGGCCCTCACCTGGATCACGGCCTGCGGCGGCGACGTCGAGTCGCGCATGGCCGAGGTCCGTGCGCTCCAGGACGTCGGCCAGTTCGAGAGCTCGATCGAGGAGCTGCGCGAGATCCTCGCGGTCTCGCCCGACCTGGCCGAGGCGAACTACCGGCTGGGCCTCGCGCTGGTGCAGACCGGCGAGGCGTCGCGCGCGGTGTGGCCGCTCCAGAAGGCGTCCGAGTCGTCCGAGTACGCGATCACCGCGGGCCTGCTGCTGGCCAGCACCCACCTCCAGACCAAGAACTACGACGAGTCGGTGCGCGCCGCGAACCGGGTGCTCGAGGCCGACCCGGACCGGGTTGCCGCGCTGCGCGTCCGCGCCATGGCGAACCTGGTGGGCCGCAAGCTCGACGCGGCGCTCGAGGACACCGAGCGCCTGAAGGAGCTGTCGCCCGACGACTACGCGGTGCGCGCGCTCCACGCCACCGTGCTCGGCGACATCGGCCGCCACGAGGAGGCGGAGAAGGAGCACGAGTTCGTCAAGCAGCTCGGCCAGGAGAGCGACGATCCGAACCTGCGCATCCGCGCCTGCCTGGCGCCGGCGGTCTTCGCCAGCGAGGTGCTGCTCGACACCGAGAAGGCGAAGCCCCTCTACGAGGACTGCGCGCGCCGCAACCCGACCGACCTGGTCACGCTGAACCACATCGCCGGCTTCTTCGACAAGATCGGGGAGCCGGACCGCGCCACCGAGATGGTGCAGGCGTCGGTGGAGGCCGCGCCCGAGAGCCTGCCGCTGCGCACCACGCTGGCCGCCCGCCTCCAGGCGCGCGGCGACGCCGAGGGCGCCGAGCGGGTGCTGCGCGAGGCGGTCGACAGCTTCGGCTCGGCCCAGGCCTGGAGCGCACTGGCCAACTTCTACCGCGGCATGCGGCGCACCGACGAGGCGCTCGAGGCGATCGAGAAGGTGCGCGAGCTGTCCGGCGGCGGCGGCGAGCAGCTGCGCTTCACCCACGCCGACATCCTGCTCGACGCCCGCGACATCGAGGGCGCGAAGAAGGTGGCGGCCGAGATCCAGCAGCCGGCGTACTCCTCGCTGCTCCAGGGACGCATCCTGCTGCTCTCCGGCGATCCGGCCGGCGCCCTGGCCGCCTTCGAGAAGGGCATCAACGCCTGGCCGAACAACGCCGGCGCCCGCTACCTGGCCGGACTGGCCGCCCGCGACCTGGGCGACTACGAGCGCGCCAAGTCCGAGTTCCGCGAGGCGGTGCGCTCCGGCCAGAACGAGACCGACGCCTCCCTTGAGCTGGCGCGCATCCTGCTGGCCGAGGGCAAGTACGCCGAGGCCGTGACCTTCACCCTGCGCGCCGCGGCCGGACCGGCCGGCAGCCGGCCCGATCCCTACGTGCTGGGAGCCCGCGGCTTCCTGGGCCAGGGCAAGCCCGAGCGGGCCCGCGCGTCGCTCACCCGGGCGCGCAGCCTGGGCTTCGTGCCCCTCGCCGTCAGCGAGCAGGCGATCCTGGAGCGCCAGGTGCACGGCAGCGAAGAGGCCGCCCTCGCCTTCATCGACGACCAGGACCTGGACCTCGCCGATCCCGAGAACCTGCCCGTGCTCCAGCAGAAGGTCGAGAGCCTGACCGCGCTGGGACGCACGACCCAGGCGAACCAGGCCATCGACGCCGCGCTGGCGGTCTCGCCCGACTCCAACGAGCTGTACGAGCTGCGCGGGCTGGCGGCGGGCCGTGCCGGCGATGCGGCCGCAGCGGTCGCCGCCTTCGAGAAGGCCATCGAGCTGGACGCCGAGAGCGCCGCCGCCCACGCCGGTCTGGCGACGGTGACCGCGAACGCCGGCGACCTGGCCCGCGGCGTCGAGCTGTTCGACCGGGCCTACGCGCTCGACCCGACCAACGGCGTGCCGGCCTACTCGGCCGCCCAGATCACGCTGGTCACCGGCGATCGCAGCGGCGCCATCGAACGGCTGCGCCAGGTGGTGAAACACCACCCCGAGGTGGTGGGAGCGCGCAACGACCTGGCGTTCCTGCTGGCCGAGGACGGCGACGAGCTGGACCTGGCGCTGTCGCTGGCCCAGGGCGCCAGCGAGCGCGACCCGTCGCCCGAGGTGCTGGACACCCTGGGCTGGGTGCGGCTCCAGCGCGGCGAGGCGGAGGAGGCGGTCGAGGCCTTCGAGCTGGCCGCGGCGGGCCGCCCCGACTCGGACGAGATCCGCTCCCATCTCGAGCAGGCCCGCGCCGCGCTGGCGCGGCGCACACCCTAGGACGGTCGGATCGTGCGTGGACGACGGCTCCTCGCGCCGCTGCTGGCGGCGGCCTCCCTGATCACCCTGGCCTGCAGCTCGCCGGAGGAGCGCTTCGCCGAGCACGTCGAGCGGGCGCAGGGCTACATCGCCGAGAACCGCGGCGACGACGCGCTGATCGAGCTCCAGAGCGCGCTGAAGATCGATCCGGACGACCCGGACGTGAACCAGCAGATCGCCGGCCTGCTGAAGGAGCGCGGCTCGATCCAGGCGGCGGCCTTCCACTACGGCGAGACCTACCGCCTCGACCCGGACCGGGTGGAGGCCGCGGTCGAGCAGGCGGTGCTGCTGTGGCAGACGGCGCCGCGGCGCGCCCAGCAGATCCTGCGCCAGGTGCAGCAGCGCTTCCCGGACGACGCCCGCGTCTACCGCGGGCTCGCCACGCTGGCGTCGTCGCGCAAGGACTCGGACGCCGCAGTGGAAGCGGCGAAGCGCGCGGTGGAGCTGGCGCCGGAGGATCCGGACAGCTGGGCGACGCTCGGCGCGGTCTACCTCCAGCGCACCCGCGACATGCGCGACGCCGGCGAGCGCGCCCCGGACGAGGACTTCCTGGCCGGCATCGAGGCCTTCGAGAAGATGGACGAGCTCACCGACGGTCACGTCGGGGCGCAGGTCGAGCGGGCGCGGCTGCTGGCGAACCTGGGCGGACGCGACGACGAGGCCGTGGCCGGCTTCCGCTCCGCCGTCGAGCTGGCGCGATCGCGCGACAACCCGGCCACGGTCGTGTTCGCCGCGCGCCGCTTCGCCGGCCACGCCCGCCGCCACCGGGACGCGGCGCTCCACGTCGAGGCCCTGCGCGCCATCGTCGAGGCGGCGCCCGAGCAGGTCCGCAACTGGGAGGAGCTGGCCGACGCCAGCCGGGCCGCCGAAGGTCCCGAGGCCGCCGAGGCGGTCTACGCCGAGCTGCTCGAGAAGCAGGGCGACCTGCCGGCATCGCACATCGCCTACTCGCGCTTCCTGGTGCGCACGCGGCGACCGCTCGACGCCATCGCCCACCTCGACCAGGCCATCACCGAGGGCCACGACGCGCCGGCGCTGTGGGAGCAGCTGGTCCGCCTGGAGCTGTCGCAGCGCCGCAACGCCGACGCGCGCGCCACCATCGAGGACATGCGGTCCCGGGTGGGGGACCACGACGCGACCCGTCGCTCCGAGGCCCGGCTGGCCCTGCGCGAGAAGCGCCCGGAGGAGGCGCTCGAGATCCTCAGCACCTTCGCCGGAAGCAAGGAGAGCGCCGAGACCGAGATGATGCGCGCCGAGGCCGAGATGATGCGCGGCGACCTGCCGGCGGCGGCTTCGGCGGCGCAGCGGGCGGTCACGCTGGCGCCCCGCGGCGATACCACGGCCCTGCGCCTGCTGGCGGAGATCCACGACGAGGCCGGCGACTGGCAGGCGGTGCTGGCGACCCTCTCCCAGATCGAGGCCCGCGGCGGAAGGCTCGCGGCCCGCGAGCGGGTCAGCCGCATCCGCGCGACCTACGAGACCGGCGAGACCGCGGACGCGGACGCTCAGCTCGAGGCGCTGCTGGCCGAGCCGCGACCGCCGGCGGACGCCGCCGTCGAGTTCGCGCGACGTCACCCGGACCGCAGCGCGGAGGCGCGCGCCCACCTCCAGAAGGCGCTGCGCCGCTCGCCCGGCTACCACCCGGCGCTCGAGGCGATCACCCGCCTCGACCTGAAGGCGGGCCAGCCGCAGGTGGCCCTGGCGCGCCTCGACCGGCTGGTCGAGCGCCAGCTCGCAGGTCCGCGCGTGCTGCTGCTGCGCTCCCAGATCCTGCTCCAGATGGGTCAGCTCGACCGGGCCGAGGCCGACGCGCTGCGCGCCTTCGAGGCGATCCCGGAGCTGGTCGACGCGGTCGACACGCTGTTCGTGATCTACCAGGCCCAGGACCGGCTCGACGAGGCGCGGCGCTCCTTCGAGGAGGCCGAGTCGGTGGGCGTGCTGCACAAGGGCGCGCGCGTCCTGCTCGGTCGCCTGTACGCGGTGTCCGACGAGACGGAGAAGGCCCGGGCCATGTACGAGAAGGTCCTGGAAGAGGACCCGGACATGACGTCGGCCAAGCTCGACCTGGCGCGCCTGCTGGCCGACGACGACAGCCAGCTCGACCGCGCCCTCCAGCTCGCCGAGGAGGCCCAGCGCGACATGCCCGACGACCCGGCGGTCGCCGACACGGTCGGGTACCTCTACTACCGCAAGGGCCGCCACGTGATCGCGCTCCAGCAGTACCGCTACGCGCTCGACCTGGCCGAGGCCCGGGAGCTCTCGCCGCCGGCGCTGCACTACCACATGGGCCTGTCGCTGGCGGCGATCGGTCGCACGGAGGAGGCGCGCGCCGCCTACGGCCGCGCCCTCGAGATCGACCCGCGCTTCCAGGACGCCCAGGCGGCCCGGGACGCGCTCGACCAGACCTCGGCCGCGGACGACGCCAGCGGCTCCTCCTAGGCGGGGCGCATGGAACGACGCTTCGTCCTGCTGCTGCTCTGCTTCCTCCTCAGCGGCTTCTCGGCGCTGCTCTACCAGACCGCGTGGATGCGCGAGTTCGCGTTCGTGTTCGGCACGTCCGAGCTGGCGCTGGCGGCGGTGCTGGCCGGCTACATGGGCGGCCTGGCCGTGGGATCGGCCATCGCCGCACGCGTGGCGCCGCGCATCCGCCGCCCGGTGCTGGCCTACGGCGTGCTCGAGCTGGGCATCGCGCTGTGCGCGGTGGGCATGCCCTTCGGCCTGTGGGCGCTCACCGCGGTCTACGTGTCCGCCTTCGGCGGCGGTGCGGTGGCCGGCGAGCCGGGAACGCTCGCCACCCTGTTCCGCCTGGGCGGCGCCTTCCTGCTGCTGCTCACGCCCACCGCGCTGATGGGCGCGACGCTCCCGCTGCTGGCGCGGCACGCGGTGCGCCACGACGACGAGGTGGGTCCGCGGGTCGGCGCGCTCTACGCCATCAACACCGCGGGGGCCATCGCGGGCACCGTGTGCGCCGCCTTCTGGCTGCTGCCCGCCATCGGCCTGCGCCAGACCGTGTGGGTCGGCGCGGCGGTCAACGGACTCGTCTTCCTGGCGGCCGCCGCCCTGGCGCGCGGCGCACCCGCCCCGGCGGAGCCGGCGCCGCGGGCCGCCGCCGTGGCCACCGGCGGCGCCTGGATCCTGCCGCTCATGACCCTGTCGGGCGCGGTGTCCTTCGCCTACGAGGTCTTCTGGGTCCGGCTGCTGTCGCAGCTGCTGGGCGGAAGCGTGTACGCGTTCGCCACCATGCTGAGCAGCTTCCTGCTGGGCATCACCGTGGGCTCGGCCATCGGGGGCCGGCTGGCCCGCCGCCACGAGCGCGCCGCCGCGAACTTCGCCTGGACCCAGCTGGGCATCGCCGCCCTCGCGCTCGGGGCGTTCGCCCTGGCCGACCGCCTGCCGGCGCTCGCCGAGAGCCTGGGAGCCGGCTGGAAGGCCAGCCCCATCGCGAACGCGCCGGTGGCCGCGGCCGTGCTGCTGCCGGTGGCGCTGTGCATCGGGGCCACCTTTCCGCTGGCGGTGCGGGTGCTGGTGCAGGGCGCGGCGGACACCGCCGCCGGCACCGCGCGGGTCTACGCCTGGAACACGCTGGGCGCCATCCTGGGCTCGATCGGCACCGGCTTCTTCCTGCTGCCCGCCTACGGCTTCGTGGGGACCGCGACCTTCTGCGCCGCCACCAGCCTGTTCCTGGCGGCGGCCGCCGGCCTGCTGGCCAGCCCGCGCCGGCCGCGCCCGATCGTCGCCGTCGTCGCCGGCATGCTGGTGCTCTCGCTGCTCCCGCTCCAGAACCCGTGGAACCTGCTGCGCTCGTTCCCCATCGGCGGCAACGCGTCGAACGAGAAGCTGCGCTTCTTCGACGTCGGGCGCTCGGCGACGGTCATGCTCACCGAGCGGCCCGACACCTTCCGCGTCTTCACCAACGGACTGCCCGAGTCGCTGATCGACAAGAAGGTGGCGGTCCCGGCGCGCAGCCTGCTCTCCCACTGGCTGGGACTCCTGCCCAGCCTGCTTCGCCCGGACACGCGCAACCTGCTGGTGGTGGGCCTGGGCGGCGGCAACGCACTGGAGGGCGTGTCGCCGGCGGTCGAGTCGATCGACGTGGTGGAGCTCGAGCCCGAGGTGGTGGTGGCCAACCGCTCGATCGGCCCGGAGCGCCGCGTCGATCCGCTGGCGGACCCGCGCGTGCGGGTGATCGTGAACGACGCGCGGGGCGCGCTCATGCTTTCGGACGCGCGCTACGACGCCATCGTCTCGCAGCCCTCGCACCCCTGGACCGCCGGCGCGTCGCACCTCTACACCCGCGAGTTCTTCGAGCTCGCCCGCGAACACCTGACCGACGGCGGCGTGTTCGTGCAGTGGATCGGGCTCGCCTTCGTGGACGAAGGGCTGATGCGCGGGCTGATCGCGACGCTGCGCGAGTCCTTCCCCCACGTGCACGTCTACCTGCCGGTGCCCGGCGGCGTGTTGTTCGCAGCCTCGATGCAGCCCTTCGACATCGCCCGCAGCGCCGCGCAGGCGGTGCGCGACGCTCCCCTGCACCTGGCCCGCACCGGCGTGCTGTCCGCCGAGGACGTGGCCGCCGCGCTGGTGCTCGACGAGGCCGGCTGCGCGGCGCTGGCCGAGGGCGCCCGGCCGATCACCGACGACCACAACTACCTGGCGACCGGCTCGGCGCGGATCGAAGGGCGCCTGGAGACCGAGACGCTGCTCACGCTGGCGGCGCCCTGGGATCCGCTGGCCAGGCTGCCCGGCATCGAGCCGGTGCGGCTGGCGGCCAGCCTGTTCCGCAGCGGCCGGGTCCGGCGCGTCAGCCGCCTGCTGCCGAAGCTGTCGGGCTTCCAGCACGACATCGTGGCCGGGTCGCTCGCCGGCTGGTCGGGCGACGCCGCCGCGGCGCGCATCCACCTGGCGAAGGCCGTCGCCGCCGCGCCCGACGCCCTCGAGGCCCACGTGGCGCTGCTGGCCAACGGGCTTCCGCCGGTGGAGCCGAGCCCGGAGGAGGTCGCGATGCTGCGCCGCGCCGTCGCGCTCGCCGACTGGCGGGACCTGGCCGCGCTGGACGACGAGCTGGCCGAAGCGGCCCGCGAGCCGCTGCTCTACCAGTCGGCGACGCGCCTGCGCGGACGCTGGCGCATCCAGTCGGCCGATCCGGTGCGCGCCGCCGAGGCGGTCGACCTGATGAGCGACCTGATGGCGACGATGAACTCGCTCGAGGTCGCCGCGGCCCGCGTCGAGGCGGCGCGCCTGTCGGGCCAGTACGAGGTGGCCTGGGTGGGGCTCGCCAACCTGGTGAAGGAGATGGCGACGGGCGGCCCGACCGATGTCTCCACCGCCCAACGCGCGCTCTGGCTCGCCGACGCCCTCCCCGATCATCCGCTCAAGCCGCGGCTGCGCGCCCGGCTCCAGCGCGCGCTGCAGTGAGCGGCGAGCGGCTGTTCCGCGTCAGCGCGGCGGCCGCGCTCCTCCTCCACGCCGCACTGCTCCTGATCACCGACGGCGTCTCCGGCGGCGGCGACCTGACGCCCCACCTGCGCCTGATCCAGCAGATGGGCGAGCAGGCCGGCGTCCGCAACGTGTACCCGCCGGCCTACCACGCGCTGGGCGCGCTGCTGGCACCGCTGGTGGGACTGGCCGCCTATCCGGAGTGGTTCGCGTTCGCGAGCGCAGCCGCCCTGATCCTGGCCTTCCGCTCCTTCCAGCGCGCGGCCGGCCTGCCCGACGCCTGCTCGGCGCTGTTCGCCGTCTCCCCCTACCTGTTCGCCCTGACCCGCTGCCTGCCCAAGGTCGAGGTGGCGGGCTACGCCCTGGCCCTGCTGGGCTTCGGCCTGCTGCTGCGCCGGCGGCACGTCGGCCTGGCGGCGTGCGTGGCGGGAGCGTTCTTCGTGCACACGGCGGCGGCGCTGTTCCTGGGCCTGGTGGGCGGCGTGCTCGCGCTGTCGCGCCGCGACGGCCGCGGCCTGCTGGCCCTCGGCGCGGGGGCGCTGCTCGCCCTCCCCCTGTTCGCCTGGCACCTGGCCGACGGCTGCAGCCTGGCCCAGGCGTTCCTGCTCTCGCGCGACGACTACCTGCGCGCCGCCCCCCGCAGCCTCGACATGGCCTTCGGCATGCGCGTGGCGGTGCTGGCGAACCCGCTGGCGCTGGCGGCCGCGGCGATCGGCGCCCCGGCCCTGTGGAGGCGGCGCCGCGACGTGGCCCTCGCCTGCGCCGCGATCGTGCTTCTCTACACCAACGAGCTGTGGCTCGCGCCCTTCGGCATGCGCACCACCCTCGACCTGGTGCGCGGGCTCACGGTGCTCGCCGTCCCGGTGGCGCTGGCCGCCGGTGTGGCCGTCGCCGGGGCGCCGCGTGCGGCCGCCGCCCTGGTGGCGGCCCGCGCGCTGTGGGCCGGCGCCGCCCTGGTCTGGACCGTTCCCGCGACCTGCGTGTCGAAGCCCGTCAACGTCACGGCGGTCTCCCGCTTCGAGGTGGACCGCTGCACGTTCCGCTGGCGCGGCCCGGCGCGACTACAGGGCTCCCAGCGCGGCCAGGTCGTTCCGCACGGTCTCGTCGATGGGCCCGCCCTGGGCCAGCGCCCGGCGCAGCAGCGCGATCGCCTCGGGGATCTCCCCGCGCACCACGTGGGCGCTGGCGATGCGGTGTAGCTCGATCTGGGTGGGCGAATCCCAGTCCTTCGCGGCGTCGATCCAGACCTGGGCCGTGTCGCGCAGCACGCCCTGGAAGGCCGCCGTGTGCCGGATCGGCTCGAAGCCCGGGTCCTGGAGCAGCTGCTCGAAGCGGTTGTAGCCCCGGCCCATGGCGTGGCGGATCTCGGCCACGGCGGTGTCCGCGTCCCGCACCAGCGCCGCCGCCCGCGCCCGCTGCAGGCTGGCCGACACGCCGTCCGGGTAGTGCTTCGCCGCGTCGGCGGTGACGAACGCCGCCGAGCGCCAGATGCCGGCGCGCTCGTGGCTGCGGAAGGCGAACACGACGGCCAGCAGCACGGCGCCCGCCAGCGCCGCGCGCGCCAGCCACTCGCGTCGCGCGCGCAGCGCGGGAAGCGCCTCCATCGCGTCGCGTCCGGCCAGCAGCGCCCCGCCCAGCAGGCCCGGCAGGATGAAGTAGAGGTAGCGGTCGGCGAACGGGAACAGGAACGGGAAGATCTGGGAGACCGGTCCGAACGAGACCAGCGCGCACAGCCACCAGGCGGCCTCGGGACGCCGCCCGCGCAGCGTCGACACCAGCCGCCACGCCAGCACGCCCAGCAGCGGGAGCGACGCCAGCCACCACGGGTCGAGCCACGACCAGGCCGGCTCGGTCTCGTGGAAGGCGGAGGTGCCGTAGGACGTGTAGCCGAGCACCGCGTAGCGGGTGGCCAGCCCCGCCATGGTGCGCAGCAGCACGAGCGGGTGGTCGTAGAGGGTCGTCTCCGCCACGCCCGACCGCTGGTGGGCCGTGAACTCCACCACGGCGAACACGGCGAACACCAGCGCCCAGGCGATCCACCAGGGCTTGCGCAGCCGGCCCTCGCGGCTCCACTCGAGCCAGGCGGCGATGGGCAGGGCCACCGCCGCGTTCGGCTTCGCCAGCAGCGCCAGCGCGAACAGCAGCAGCGCCAGGGCGGGCCGGCGCGGGTGCGCCAGCACCGCCAGCAGCCCCAGGCACAGGGCCGAGTTGGTCTTCAGCTGGGAGATCCAGGCCACCGCCTCGACGTTGGCCGGGTGCAGCAGGAACAGCGCGCTGCCCATCAGGGCGGCTGCGCGCGGCAGCCCCGACCGGACGAACAGCGGCACCAGCAGCAGCGATCCCGCCGCGTGGAACAGCAGGTTCAACACGTGGTGACCCAGCACCTCGGGGCCGAACAGCTGCCAGGCCAGCGAGTGCAGCAGCATCTGCACCGGCGCGTAGTTCACGACGGCGATGGTCGAGCCGCCGTAGGGCTCGAGGATCGCCAGCACGTTCTCCAGGCTCAGCGTGTGGACGTAGACGTTGTTCAGGACGTAGTGCAGGTCGTCCGAGATGAAGTCGCCGGACAGCGCCGGCTGGTAGACCAGCAGCAGCGCGCCCAGGTAGGCGCCGTAGAGCAGCAGGTACTCGACGGGCGAGAACGACGTCGCGCCCTGGTCGGGCGTAGACGCGCGCGCGCGCCCCTTCTCAGCGGCGCGGGCCAACGCCCTGCTTCCGCTGCGCCGCCGCCGCCTCGCGGGCGCGCGCGAGCTCTTCGCGGATCGTGTCGTCGAGGGGTCCGCCGGCGGCGAGGGCGGCCTCCAGGGCCTCGACCGACGCGGCGTGCTCGCCGCGCCGCGCGTGGGCGATCGCCAGGAAGCGCAGCTCGGGCTGGGTCGAGTAGCCGCGCCGCTCGGCCAGCGCGATCCAGTCGCCCGCCATGCGGCGGATCAGCTTCTCGAACTGGGGCGTGCCCACCAGCGGCTGCAGACCCGGGTCGCGCTCGAGCGAGCTGAAGTGGTCGATGCCGCGATCCACCGCCACCTCGAGCAGCGCCACCGCGCCGTCGACGTCGCCGGCCTGGGCCGCGGTCCGCGCCCGCAGCACGTGGGCGGTGGCGCCGTCCGGGTAGTGCGCGGCGGCGTCGAGCATGAGCCGCGTCTCCATCTGCCAGAGGTCCGCGCGCTGGGCGCTCTGCCAGCCGAACAGCCCCAGCCAGACGGCCAGCACCGCCCAGGCGGCGTAGCGCGGCGCCGGCTTCGCGAACGCGCCGCGCAGGGGACCCCGCGCCGCCAGGATCGCCCCGCCCAGCAGACCGGGCAGGATGAAGTAGAGGTACCGGTTGGCGACCGGGGTGGCGAACGGGAACAGCTGCGACACCGGACCGAAGGACGCCGCGGCCGACAGCCAGAAGGCGCCCTCGAGGCTGCGGGCGCGCAGGCTCGCCACCAGCCGCCACAGCAGCAGCGCGCCTAGCGGCAGCGCCAGCAGCCACCACGGATCGAGCCACGACGTCGCCGGCGGCGGCTCCTGCCAGGCCGACACGCCGACGGCGAAGGGGGCCATCACCACGTAGCGGGCCCCCACCGCCGCGATCGTCCGCAGCTGCACGAACGGGTCCTCGAAGGCGGCCACCTCCACCTCGCCCAGGTGGGCGAAGGCGTCGAACTGGGGGATCGCGTAGAGCGCGGCCACCGCCGCCCAGGCGCCCATCCAGGCCCACTCGCGGCGACCCGCCGTGCGGTCGGACCACAGCACGGCGGCCGCCGTCGGCAGGGCGAACATGCCCGAGGCCTTGGTCAGCAGCGACAGCGCGAACAGCACGACCGCCGCCAGCGGAGCGCGGCGCAGCAGCAGCAGCGCCCCCAGCGCGAAGGCCAGGGCGCCGCTGGTCTTGAGCTGCGACATCCAGGCCACCGCCTCGACGTTGGCCGGATGCAGCAGGAAGAACAGGCCCGCCGCGACGGCCACCCGGTCGTCCACGTCCGCCGAGCGCAGCCAGGCCACCAGCAGCACCCCGTTGAGCGCGTGGACGAAGACGTTGACGAGGTGGTAACCGAGTGCCTGGTCGGCGAAGATGTGACGCTCCAGCGCGGTCGCCAGCAGGTGGACCGGAGCGTAGTTGGCGGTGAAGAACTTCGAGGGCCCGAAGGGATCGAGGATCGCGAGGATGCTCTCCCCGTCCAGGCTCTCCGTGTACGGGTTGCTGACCAGATAGATGACGACGTCGAAGAGAGCCGGGCCGTACAGCGCGCCGTGGTACACCGCCGTCGCCAGCGCGGCGAACGACGCGTACAGCGCGAGGGAGCCCCAGGGCGGCCAGGCGGCCCCGGTCTCGGCCGGCTCCCGTTCCGGCGTCGCCGCGGTGGCGGTCGGTTCGGAACCTTCGGCCATCGCGCGCATTCTATCACCTGCAAGACGCGCGGCATGGACGCTGCTCCTGGCCCTTCCCCTGCTGGCGGCGTGTGGCGAGCTGCCGCTCAGCGTGAAGGGCAGTCCGTCGGAGGGCGTCGTGTTCGTGCGCGTCACCGCCGACGGCGCCGACCTGGCCCGCGCCCGCATCGCGACCGGCGAGGTCGTTCCGCTCACCCAGACGCCCGACCGCGACGAGTCGTGGCCCTACTGGTCCGAGCTCTCGCGGCGGCTGGCGTTCCAGACCGGTCCGCTCAACGGGCGCGCCGACAGCGACCTGGTGCTGTGGATGCCGCGCACCGGACAGGAGCTGCCGGTCACGCGCACGCCGCACCGGATCGAGAGCTGGGCCTCCTGGTCGCCGGCCCACCAGCGCCTGGCCTTCACCTTCGTCGGCGCCCAGGGATCGGGCGTCGCCGTGTTCGACCTGGAGGCGCGCGGCGCCCGCCTGCTGGCGCGTTCCGGGCGCGCCGAGACCTGGCTGCGCCCCACCTTCGCGCCGGACGGCTCGCGCATCGTCGTGCAGCGCCGGCCGCCCACCGGACAGGGCTCGAACCTGTGGCTGCTCGAGGAGGGCGAGGCGCCGATGCAGCTGACCACGGGCCCGGACTGGTTCGACATGAAGGCCTGGTTCACGCGCAACGCCCAGAAGATCGTCTACTCGCGCCGGCCGGTGGGCAGCGAGGGCTGGCTCGAGGTGGCGGTGGTCGACGTGGCCGGCGGCGAGCCGCGCACCCTGTCGCGCGCGCCCGAGTCCGACTCCCACTCGGCGCGGCCGTCGCCGACCCGCGACGAGATCGTGTTCGTGTCCGACCGGGGCGGCGACTTCGACGTCTACCTGATGCACGAGAGCGGCCGCGACGTGCGCAACATCACCGCGACGCCGGGCCGCAACGAGTTCCGTCCGCGCTGGTCCGCCGACGGCGAGCGCATCCTGCTGACCGTGGCCGACAGCCAGTACGGCCTGCCGCGGCTGTCGGACCGCGAGTCGCTGGAGCGCGCCCGCGTGGTGGTGATCGACCGCGACGGCGAAGTGCTGTTCGAGACCGCCGGCCTGATGCCCGACTGGATGCCGCCCTGGTAGGCGCGCTCAGTCGCGCCGCACGGCGACGACGTGCACGGTCGCGCCGTCGCGCAGCAGCGTCTCGACCACCGTCGCGACGGCGGCCAGCGGCGCCGCCAGCACCAGGCCCAGCCACAGCAGGCAGCGCGTGCGCAGGTCGTAGGGCGGGGCCTCGCGGCTCGCCCGCCGGTGCAGCAGCACGTAGAGCCCGTTGCGCGGCAGGAAGGACAGCCGGTTGAGCCCGCTCTGGATCCAGCCGAAGGGGTTCTGGCGCAGCGAGAAGTGGTGATCCGACCGGACCTCGAAGCCGGCGCCCTCCAGCATGCGCCGCAGCGCGCCCAGCGGGAACTGGTAGAGGTGGCGCGGCAGGTCGAGGTGGAACCAGGCGTCCTGGCTCCAGCGCGCCTGGATGCTCGAGAAGTTCGGCACCGCGACGATCAGGCGTCCGCCCGGCTTGAGGATGCGCTGCACCTCGCGCACGGTGCCCTGTGGATCGTGCAGGTGCTCGAGCACGTGCCAGATGACGACCTCGTCGAAGAAGGCGTCCGGGTAGCCGGCGTCGGCCAGGTGCTCCACGATGCGGATCTCGGCGCGCGGGTCGGCGCCGCGGGCGGCCTCGGCGCTGATCTCCACGCCGTGCACCTCGAGCCCCCGGTCCGCCAGCGCGCCCAGGATCACGCCCCGGCCGCAGCCCACGTCGAGCACGCGATCGCCCCGGGCCAGCCCCCGCGACAGGAAGGAGATGTGACGCTCGCCGACCAGGCGCACGAGCCGCTCTACGAGCGGCTGGAACTTCACGCCCGGCTCGCCGTAGTATTCGTCCGGATACAGGCCGCGGATCTCGCCGGCGGTCAACATCGGCTCGAACCGACCGAGGCCGCAGTCATCGCACACCACGACCCGCGCGGCGATGCCCTCCACCTGGAAGCGGGGCGCGGCCCGATCGGCGCCGCACGCCGGACAGGGCGACACCGGGGCGGACGCACCTTCCAGCTTCCGAACCCCGCGGGCGTAGAGTCCGTCGCCGTGGTCGGCGCTTCCGGGGGGCGAGGACATCGGAGCGGGCGAGCGTGCGCGCCCGGCCGGCAAAGGTCAAGGGCGGAGGCCCCGGTGTGAAGCCGGCCTCGCCGGCGTGGGTGCTCGCCGCCGCCGCCCTCTACGTGGCGCTGGGGCTCGGCCTCGCGGCCCGCCACCTGGACGAGCCCGGCCTCTACTACGACGAGGTCATCCAGGCCGGTCCGGCGGTCGAGTTCCTGCGCGCCGACGGCGAGCCGCTGCGCGTGCCGGGCGCACGGTCGGTGCGCGCCTTCGGCGGCTGGCTGCCCTGGATGACGCAGCCCTACATGGGCGCGCTGAAGAGCCTGGCGCTGGTTCCGGTGTTCGCCCTGTTCGAGGCGGACGCGGTCGTGCTGCGCGCCGCCACCCTGCTCTGGGCGCTGCTGGCCGTGCCCTTCGCCATGCTGTTCGCCAACCGGCTGGTGGGCGGCGCGGCGGCGCTGGTCGCAGGGGCACTGCTGGCCGTCGACCCGTCGCTGCTGTTCCTGGGCCGCCACGACTGGGGATCGTTCGCGCTGGGCCTGCTGCTGCGCTGCGCGGGGCTGTTCGCCGTGCTGCGCGGCTTCCAGCTCCCGTCCACCGCGTCGGTGGCCGTCGGCGGAACCTGCCTGGGGCTGGGCGTCTACAACAAGATCGACTTCGGGATCTTCCTGGCCGGCGCCGCCCTGGCGCTGGCGGTCGCCGCGCCGGCGGTGCTGTGGCGCTGCCTCCGCGAGGAGCGGGCGCGGATCGCCGCCGGGGCGGCCGGCTTCGCGCTGGGCGCCCTGCCGCTGCTGCTGGCCCTGGGCGGCGCACTCAGCGTCACCGGCGCCGCCGCCCGCGGCGGATCCCTCGCCGGCGACCTGGCCGAGAAGTGGAGCGTGCTGGGGACCGTCCTCGACGGCAGCCACTTCCAGCGGCTGATGCTGGCCGGCGGGCGCTTCGAGGACCTGTCCCAGGTGGCGGGTGCGGCGGGCGGTCCGGGCGCGGCCCTCGTGCTGGCCGGCCTGCTGGCGATCGGGGCCTTCCGCCTGATCCCGCGACTGCGCGAGGCCGGCGACCGGGGCGCCGGCTTCCTGGCGCTGGCGACGGTCCTGGTGCTGGCGGGCGTGCTGCTCACGCCCCGGGCCCTGCGCGCCCACCACTACGCGAACGTCCTTCCGCTGCCGCAGCTCGTGGTGGCGACGGCGGCGGTGATGCTGTGGCAGCGGGCCGACCGCGTCGCGGCGTGGGCCGGGCGCGGCATGGCGCTGCTGATGGTCGCGGGCACGCTGGTCGCGTCGCTGCGCATCGACGTCGCGACGCTGGCCACGCTGCGCGACACCGGCGGGCGCGGGCGCTGGTCCCACGCGGTGGAGGAGCTGGCCAGGGAGCTTCCGGCGGACACCCGCGTGGTGAGCCTCGACTGGGGCTTCGACGGACCGGTGCGCTTCGTGGCGCCCGACCTCGCGACCGACGAGCCGATCTGGCGGCTGCGCCGCGGCGGCGCGGCGGCGCGCCTGGCGGGCGGTCCGCGCGACCTCTACCTGGTGCACGAGCCGCGCTTCGCGGTCATGCCCTTCGGCGACGCCTTGCTGGCCGCGCTCGAAGATCTGCCCGACGGCGCGGCCCGGGTGCGCGTGCACGGCGACCGGGCCGGCGAGCCGGTGCTGCGCTCGGTGCGCTTCACACGGCCCCACGTGCTGACCTACCGTTCCGGGCGCTTCAGCGTGGAGTGGCGATGAGTGCGATCGAGATCCGGGGAATCGACCACGTGGTGCTGCGCGTGCGCGACGTCGCGCGCTCGCTCGCCTTCTACTGCGACGTGCTGGGCTGCCGCGAGGAGCGGCGCATCGAGTCGCTGGGCCTGGTGCAGCTGCGGGCCGGTGCCAGCCTGATCGACCTGGTGGACGTGAACGCGCCCCTGGGCCAGGCCGGCGGCGATCCCCCGGGGGGCAGGGCTCGCAACATGGATCACTTCGCCCTCCAGCTGGCCTCCTTCGAGGAGGCGGCGATCCGGCAACTCCTGACGCAAGCCGGTGTAGAACCAGGGGAAGTTGGCGAACGCTACGGCGCCCTGGGCACCGGCCCGTCGATGTACGTGCGCGATCCGGACGGCAACGTGGTGGAGCTGAAGGGTCCGCCCCGGGAGTGATCTTTTTTCGGGAACCCGGTCGCCCGGCCCGGGGTCTCACTCCCTGAAACTCCATCTCCTCTGTTGTTGCGTTACTCCGATGCAGCGGCCGTCTTCAGGGGTCCGACTCCTCCCCCGAAGACGGCCGTTCGCATTTCCAGGGGTTTCAGCCCAGCTCGAGGTTGGCGTAGCGGACCACCAGGGTCTTCACGCCGGCGCGCTCGAACTGGATCTTGAGCTTCTGGGACGGGCCCTGGCCGATCACCTGGAGCACGGTGCCCGTGCCGAAGTGGCTGTGGCGCACCCGCAGGCCGGGACCGATCTCGCCGTCGCCGCCTTCGCCCGGTGAGCTCTGGGCGTAGGAGTAGTCGTAGTGCTCGCCGCGGGGCGCCGCCCGGCCGCTGCGCTCGCTGCGGCGGGCGCGTCGCGCCGACGGCACCTCCTCGACCACCTCGGCCGGGATCTCCGCCAGGAAGCGGGAGGGCACGCCGTAGGTGCGCGATCCGAAGCGCAGGCGCTCGGCCGCGCTGGTCAGCGTCAGCCGCTCCATGGCGCGGGTCATGCCGACGTAGCAGAGGCGCCGCTCCTCCTCGATGCCCTCGTCGTCGCGGATCGAGCCGGCGTGCGGGAACACGCCCTCCTCCATGCCCACCAGGAACACCACCGGGTACTCGAGGCCCTTGGCCGAGTGGGCGGTCATCAGCGAGACGCTGCCGTCGCCGCGCTCGTAGGTGTCCAGGTCGGACACCAGCGCCACCTGGTCGAGGAACAGCTCCAGCTCGGAGCGGGCGTCGTCCACGATCTCGGCGTTGGCCCGGCTGAAGTCCTCGGCGGCGGCCAGCAGCTCGCGCAGGTTCTCGAGCCGCGTCTCGGCCTCCGGACCGCCCGCCCGCTCGAGCGCCGCGACGTAGCCGGTGCGATCCAGCACGCGCGCGATCGCCGGCGCCGGCGCCGCGTTGCGCGTGTCCTGGCGCAGCTCCTCGAGCAGGCCCAGGAAGGCGCGCACCTTGGGCGCGGCGCGGCGTCCCGCGTCGCTGGCGGCGTAGCGCTCCATGCCCTCCAGCAGCGTCAGGTTCTCGGCGATGGCCAGCTCCTCGGAGCGGTCGATCGTGGTCTTGCCGATGCCGCGCGGCGGCCGGTTCACGATGCGCCGCAGCGCCGCGTTGTCGGCCGGGTTCTGGAGCAGCCGCAGGTAGGAGAGCGCGTCCTTCACCTCGGCGCGGTCGTAGAAGCGCACGCCCCCCACCACCACGTAGGGCACGTTGTACTTGAGCAGCTCCTCTTCGAACACGCGCGACTGGGCGTTGGTGCGGTAGAAGACGGCGAAGTCGCCGTAGGGACGCGGCGTCTCGCGGGCGCCGGTCAGGATCTCGCGCACCACGAAGGCCGCCTCCTCGCGGTCGTCGCGGGCCTCGAACAGGCGGATGCGCTCGCCACCCTGCCGCTCGGTGAACAGGCCCTTCTCCTTGCGCGACTGGTTGTTGGCGACCACGCCGGAGGCCCCGGTCAGGATGGGCTCGGTCGAGCGGTAGTTGCGCTCGAGCTTCACCACCGTGGCGTCCGGGTAGTCGCGCTCGAAGTCCAGGATGTTGCGCACGTCGGCGCCGCGCCAGGCGTAGATCGACTGGTCCGGATCGCCGACGACGCACAAGTTGCGGTGCTCGCTGGCCAGCTGCTTCACCAGCTTGTACTGCACCCGGTTCGTGTCCTGGTACTCGTCGACCAGCACGTACTGGAAGCGGCGCCGGTAGTGGGCCAGCACCTCGGGGAAGCGGTCGAACAGCTCGACGGTCTTGAGCAGCAGGTCGCCGAAGTCCAGCGCGCCGGCCTCGCCGAGCAGGCGCTGGTAGGTGCCGTAGAGCTCGGCGGCCCGGCGGTCCTCGAAGTCGAGGGCCTGGTCGACGGCGGCCGCCGGGGAGAGGCCCGCGTTCTTCCACTGGTCGATGCGCCAGCGCAGCCGCCGCGGGTCGACCCCCTTCGGGTCGAGCTGGTGGCGCTTCAGCACCTCTTTCACCACGCCCAGGCTGTCGGCGTCGTCGTAGATGACGAAGCCGCGCGAGTAGCCCAGGTGACCGATCTCGCGGCGCAGCAGGCGCACGCACACCGAGTGGAAGGTGGCGAGCCAGAGCGCCCGGGCGTCGCTGCCCAGCAGCTTCTCGACGCGCTCGCGCATCTCGCCCGCCGCCTTGTTGGTGAAGGTGACGGCCAGGATGCCTTCGGGCGCGATGCCACAGACGCCCACCAGGTAGGCGATGCGCTGGGTGAGCACGCGCGTCTTGCCGCTGCCGGCGCCGGCCAGGATCAGCAGCGGCCCGTCGGTGTGCTGGACCGCCTGCTGCTGTTCCGGGTTCAGGCCCTCGAGGATCTCGTCCGCCGCCAGCATCGGGGGCGGACGATAGCGCGCGATCGCGGGCCGGGTCTCGTGCACCGCTCCGCTGGGTCTTGCCTCTTCGACTTCGCTCGCCTGCGGCTCGCTGCGCGCCGACCCTTCGGGTCGGCTTGCTATTCGACCGTGACGCTCTTGGCCAGGTTGCGCGGCTGGTCGACGTCGGTGCCCTTGAGGACGGCGACGTGGTAGGCCAGGAGCTGGAGCGGGACCACCGCCAGGATGGCGGTCAGGTAGTCGCCCAGGTCGGGAATGAAGACCACGTCGTCCGCCTTCTCCACGATCTCGCCGTCGCCCTCGGTGGCCAGCGCGATCACCTTGCCGTCGCGCGTGCGCACCTGCTCCAGGTTCGAGATCACCTTGTCGTAGACCGGACTCTGGTTCGCGATCACCACGACGGGCATGTCCTCGTCGATCAGGGCGATCGGCCCGTGCTTCATCTCGCCGGCGGCGTAGCCCTCGGCGTGGATGTAGGAGATCTCCTTGAGCTTGAGCGCTCCCTCCAGCGCGATCGGGTACATGATGCCCCGGCCGAGGAACAGGAAGTTGGTGGCGTGGAAGAACCTCTGGGCGACGGCGCGGATCGGCTCGTCCAGCGCCAGCACGCCCTCGACCGCCCGCGGCAGGCGCACCAGGTTGTGGATGTGCTCCTGCGCGGACTTCGCGTCGACCCGTCCCCGCGCGATGCCGAGCTGGAGCGCCAGCAGGTAGTGGGCCACCACCTGGGTGGTGAAGGCCTTGGTCGACGCCACGCCGATCTCCGGACCGGCGTGGGTGTAGAGCACGTCGTCGCTCTCCCGGGCGATCGTGGCGTCGCGCACGTTGCAGATCGACACGACCCGCGAGCCGGCCTCCTTCGCCTCGCGCAGCGCGGCCAGCGTGTCGGCGGTCTCGCCGGACTGGGACACCGGGACGACCACCACCCGCTCGTCGAGGATCGGCTTCCGGTAGCGGAACTCGCTGGCGAGATCGACCTCCACCGGAATGCCCGCGATCTGCTCGTAGAGGTACTTGCCGACCAGGCACGAGTAGTAGGCCGTGCCGCAGGCCACCAGGCACAGCCGGTCGACGCCGGCCACCGCCCGGGGCGACAGGTCGATGCCGTCCAGGTCGAGCTCGCCGCTCGCCTCGGACACCCGCGTGCCGATCGTGTCCATGATCGCCCGCGGCTGCTCGAAGATCTCCTTCTGCATGAAGCGGTCGTAGCCGCCCTTCTCCGCCGACACCGGATCCCATTGGATCGGGCGCGGCTCGCGCTCCACCGGCCGGCCCTCGCCGTCGACCACCTGCACGCCGTCCTCGTCGAGCACGGCGAACTCGCCGTCCTGGAGGAAGAGCATCTGGCGCGTGTAGGGCAGGATCGCCGGGATGTCGCTGGCCAGGAAGCTCTGCTTCTCGCCGAGCCCCAGGATGATCGGGCTGCCGCCGTTCTTGGCCGCCACGATGTGGTCGCGGTGTTCCAGGGAGACGGCGCCCAGCGCGTAGGATCCGACCAGACGGCCGCAGGCCTCGCGCACCGCGTCGAGCAGCGAGCGGCCGTCCGCGACGGCCATGTCGACCAGGTGGGCGATCAGCTCGGTGTCGGTCTCCGACTCCAGGCTGCGCCCGGCGCCCTCCAGCTCCTGACGCAGCTCGCGGTAGTTCTCGATGATGCCGTTGTGCACGACCGCCACCGAGCCGGCGCGGTGCGGGTGCGCGTTGCGCTCGGACGGCTTGCCGTGGGTGGCCCAGCGGGTGTGGCCGAGACCGACGTGTCCCGCCAGGGGATCGTCGCGCAGGATGCCCTCCAGGTTGGCGAGCTTGCCCACCGCTCGGCGCACCACGATGTCGCCGTCGTCGAAGATGGCGACCCCGGCCGAGTCGTAGCCCCGGTACTCGAGGCGGCGCAGCCCGTCGACCAGCACGTCCTGTGCCCGGTGCTCGCGACCCACGTATCCGACGATTCCGCACATGCTCGCGCTACTCCTGTTCGCGCCGCCGGCGCGAGACCCAGCCCTCGACGTTCCGCTGACGCGCGCGCGCCACCGAGAGCGCGTCGCTGGGCACCGTCTTCGTCAGGGTCGAGCCCGCCGCCAGGAAGGTGTCGGGCTCGATGGTGATGGGAGCGACCAGGTTGACGTTGCAGCCCACGAAGGCGCGAGCGCCGACGGTCGACCGGTGCTTCTCGAAGCCGTCGTAGTTCACCACGATCGAGCCGCAGCCGAAGCTCGCCCCGTCTCCCACGTCGGCGTCGCCGATGTAGGAGAGGTGGTCCGCCTTCACGCCCTCGCCGAGGTTGCTGTTCTTCACCTCGACGTAGTTGCCGATGCGCGAGCCCCGGCCGATCACGCAGTCGGGACGGATGTGGGCCGACGGTCCCAGGACCACGTCGTCCCCGATCCGGCTCGCCTCGATGGTGCAGTGGGGTTTGACGTGCACGCCCTCTCCGATCGTGGTCGGACCGTGGATCACACAGCCCGGCTCGATCACCGTGTCCGCTCCGATCTCCACGTCCACGTCGATGAACGTGCTCGCGGGATCGACGACTGTGACACCACCGTCCATCAGGCGGTTCAGGATGCGACGTCGCAGGGCCGCCGCCGCCTGGGCCAGCTGGGCGCGGGTGTTCACGCCCAGCGCCTCGTCGCCGTCCGGGAGCGCCAGCGCCTCGACCCGCAGGCCCTCGCGAACGCCCAGCTCGACGATGTCGGTGAGGTAGATCTCGCCCTGGGCGTTGTCGTCGCCCACCTGGGCCAGCAGCTTCCAGAGCAGCGCCGCGTCCAGCAGATAGACCCCGGTGTTGCGCTCGGCGATGGCCAGCTGCGAAGGCGTCGCGTCCGGCGCCTCGACGATGCGCTCGATCCCGCCGCCGGCGCCGCGCACCACGATGCCGGGGACGTCGACCTCGGCGGTCAGCATGAGCAGGTCGGCGCCGGTGCGGGCCTTCTCGGCCTGCATGGCGGCGATGGTCTCGCCGCGCAGCAGCGGCGTGTCGCCGTAGAGAACCAGCACGTCGCCGCGGAAGCCGGCCAGCGGCTCGCGGCACTGGAGCACGGCGTGGCCCGTGCCCAGCTGCTCGGCCTGGACCACGAACTCGACACCCTCGGGGAAGGCCGCCTCCACCGCCTCGGCGCCGTGACCGATCACCACCAGCCGGCGCGCGGGCGCGGCGCGCTCGGCCGCGTCGAGCACGTGGCCCAGCATGCTGCGCCCGCACAGCTCGTGCAGCACCTTGGGCGTGCGCGACTTCATGCGCGTGCCCTTGCCGGCGGCCAGGATCAGCGTGGCGAGCGGAGCAGCGTCGGTGGAATCGTCCATCCCGTCATCCTCATCGGGCGGACGTTACCGGCGCGCGAGGGGCAGGGGAAGCGAAGAGGAGGATCGATTCCCCGGGGGGAACGGCGCTGCGGCGGTTCCGCCGCGCTAGCCTGTCGCCGGGCCGACCGCCCCCCGCCCCTGCGTCGAGGAACCACCCCATACCCATCTTCGGCAACACCCACGGCCTGAAGGCCAGCCAGACCCGCCAGCTCGAACGACTCTGCCGCCGCCGGCTGCCGCCGGAGCGCCTGGTCACCCAGGAGCTGGCCCGCGAGCTGACGTCGATCACCCACGAGACGGGCCGTCAGGTCGGCGTGCTGGTGGACCGGCGCGGCGACGTCACCCACGTGATGGTGGGCGACGCGCGCGGCATCGAGATGCCCGACTGGGGCCGCATCCGCGCGGGCCGCGGGCGGCTGCGCGGCTTCCGCTGCATCGTGAGCCACCCGGGCGACGAGGGCCTGTCCCGCGACAACGAGACCGACCTGGCCGTGCTGCGCCTGGACGCCATGGTCGCCATCACCACCGACGCCGACGGCCTGCCCGACCTGGCCCACTGGGCGGCGCTGCGCCCGGCCAACCAGGACGGCTCGGGCATCGAGCACTTCGACCCGGCGCCGCCGGCGCGGCTCGACTTCGACTTCCGCGACTGGGTGCGCGCCCGCGAGGAGGAGCTGGCGCGCCAGGATCGCACCCGCGAGGTCGGCGACGGCGAGCGCGCGATCCTGGTCAGTGTCACCGCCGGCCGCAAGCCGCTGGACCTGGAGACGCGCCTCGACGAGCTGAAGGAGCTGGCGCGCTCGGCGGGCGTCGAGGTGGTGGACGTCGTCACCCAGCACCGCCCCAAGCTCGACAACAAGTTCCTGATCGGCCCGGGCCGCCTCCAGGACCTGGTGATCCGCGCCTTCCAGAGCGACGTCGACCTGGTGATCTTCGACCAGGACCTGAACCCCACCCAGGCGCGCAACCTGGCCGAGCGGCTGGAGCTGCGCGTCATCGACCGCACCCAGCTGATCCTCGACATCTTCGCCCAGCACGCGCGCACCCGGGACGGCAAGCTCCAGGTCGAGCTGGCGCAGCTGAAGTACCTGACGCCGCGGCTGGCCCAGCGGGCCGACGTGTCGCTGTCGCGGCTGGCCGGCGGCATCGGCGGACGCGGACCGGGCGAGACGAAGCTCGAGGTCGACCGCCGGCGCGTGCGCGACCGCATTGCGAAGCTCGAGCGCGAGCTGAAGGCGCTGCGCGGTCAGCGCGAGTCGCGTCGCAAGCGCCGGGCGCGGCGCGACGTGCCGATCCTGTCGATCGTCGGCTACACCAACGCGGGCAAGAGCACGCTGCTGCGGGCGATCACCAAGACCGACGTGCACGTCGAGGCGAAGATGTTCGCCACCCTCGACCCGACCTCGCGCCGGCTGCGCTTCCCGGAGGACCGCGAGGTGATCGTCACCGACACGGTGGGCTTCATCCGCGACCTGCCGAAGGATTTGGTGGCCGCCTTCCAGGCCACCCTGGAGGAGCTCTCCGACGCCGACCTGCTGCTGCACGTGGTCGACGCGGCGGCGCCCGACTACGAGCGGCGCATCGAGGCCGTGCGCGAGGTGCTCGACGAGATCGGCTCCGGCGGGACCCCGGAGCTGCTGGTGTTCAACCAGGTCGACCGCCTGCCCGAGGGCGTGGGCGCCGCCATCGCCGCCCGCCACGGCGGTGTCGCCATCTCGGCCACCCGGCGCATCGGGCTGCGCGAGCTGATCGAGCGCGCCAAGGCGCTGCTCTTCGAGGAACGGGATCGGCCGCAGGAAGCGGCGCCGGTGGCCGAGGCCGCGGGATCAGGGGGAGTCTCATGAAGCGCGCGAAGATCACCGGAACCGGCATGTACGTGCCCGACCGGGTCGTCACCAACGACGACCTAGCCGAGCTGATGGACACCAGCGACGAGTGGATCCGCCAGCGCAGCGGCATCGTCACCCGCCACTACGTGGAGCCGGGCCAGATGCCGTCGGAGCTGGCGCAGCGCGCCACCGAACGAGCGCTCGCAGCGGCAGGCCTGGAGGCCGGCGACCTCGACTGCATCATCCTGGCCACGCTCTCCGCCGAGGCCGAGTTCCCCGGCACGTCGTTCTTCCTCCAGGAGCGGCTGGGCGTGGAGGGGCTTCCCTGCTTCGACCTGCGCGCCCAGTGCAGCGGCTTCGTCTACTCGCTGTCGGTGGCCAACGGCTTCGTGAAGAGCGGCACCTACCGGCGCGTGCTGGTGGTGGGCTGCGAGCTGCACAGCACCGGCATCGACCACACCACCGAGGGCCGCGACGTGGCGGTGCTGTTCGGCGACGGCGCCGGCGCCGTGATCGTCGAGGCCAACGACGACGACGGCGACGCGTCCGAGATCCTCGAGGTGCGCCTGCACGCCGAGGGGAAGTACGCCGACAAGCTGTGGATCGAGGCGCCGGGCTCCGGCTTCCAGCCGGTGCGGATCACCGAGGAGATGGTGAAGGAGAAGCGCCACTTCCCGCGCATGCAGGGCCGCTTCGTGTTCAAGAACGCGGTGACGCGTATGCCCGAGGTGCTGATGGAGACGCTGTCGGCGGCGAGCCTGAAGCTCGAGGACGTCGACCACTTCCTGTTCCACCAGGCGAACCTGCGCATCAACGAGTTCGTGGCGAACCAGCTCGAGATCCCGCCGGAGAAGTGCCCGAACAACATCGACCGCTACGGCAACTGCTCGGCGGCCTCGATCCCCATGCTGCTGGACGAGGGCGTGCGGGGAGGCCGCATCCAGCGCGGCGACCTGGTGGCCATGACCACCTTCGGCTCCGGCTTCTCCTGGACCTGCGCCGTCACCCGCTGGTAGCCCGCCGCGCGCCCGTGGCGCGTCGCATCCAGGGATGTGACTGCCAGTTCGGTCCAAGTACCCGTTCCTGATCGGGTATTTGGTTCGTTTCTCGTACGGTTATACCCACTTGACGCGTTAACGCGTGGCGTTATAATGCAGCGCGTCGAACCCTTCCCAAAGGGCCCGCCGGAAAGGCGGCGCCCGCAAAGAGAGATGAGCCATGGCAGAAGCCAGCATCGTTCAGGACGTCAGCGACCGTTTCCGCGACGCCTTCGGTTCCATCGAGGACGAGGTGGAGCGCGTTCAGCGCCAGCTCCGCACCCGCCGCCGCAAGCTCGAGAAGCAGCTCGCCAGCAACCGCAAGGATCTGGAGAAGCGCATCGACTCGGGCCGCAAGGACTTCGAGAAGCGCGCGAAGAAGCTCCGCACCCAGGTCCAGAAGAACCCCACCTTCAAGCGCCTCGAGAAGGTCCGCAAGGACGCCGAGAAGCGCTACGAGGAGGGGGTCGAGACGTTCCTCAAGGCCCTGCAGATCGCCTCGAAGAGCGACGTGCAGCGCATCGACCGGAAGATCTCCCAGCTCAACAAGAAGCTGAAGGAGATGGAGCGGGCCCGGGCCCCCAAGAAGGTCAAGGCTCCGGCCGCGACCGAGGGCCAGGCCGCCTCCTGACGTTCTCCCCACCACCCGGTCGAATCGCGAGGGCTCGATGGTTCCCCACCGTCGAGCCCTCCTTGCATCTGCGGCCCGATTCCGGGCTGAGCTAGCCTGAGGCTCCCCGCCCACGCCCCCGGAGGCCCCCCATGGCCGACTTCAAGGACGTCGACTTCCTGCACACCGACGAGCTGCTCTCCGACGAGGAGCGGCTGGCCCGCGACACGGTCCGCGAGTGGGTGAGCAACGAGTTCCTGCCGCGGGTGCAGGAGCACGTGCGCCAGGACGGGTCGTTCCCCATGGAGCTGGTGCCGGGCATGGCCGAGCTCGGGCTGTTCGGACCGAGCCTGCACGGCTACGGCTGCGCCGGCATGAGCAACGTGGCCTACGGCGTGCTCATGCAGGAGCTGGAGCGCGGCGACTCGGGCCTGCGCTCGTTCGCGTCGGTGCAGGGATCGCTCTGCATGTACCCCATCTACACCTACGGCTCCGACGCCCAGAAGGACCGCTGGCTGCCCGAGATGTCGGCGGGGCGCGCCATCGGCTGCTTCGGCCTGACCGAGCCGGACGCCGGCAGCCACGTCTCGGCCATGCGCACCCGCGCCGAGCGCAAGGGCGACGTCTGGGTGCTGAACGGCGTGAAGCGCTGGATCACCAACGGCAGCGTCGCCGACCTGGCGATCGTGTGGGCGCGCACCGACGAGGGCGTGCGCGGCTTCGTGGTGGAGAAGGACCGCAAGGGCTTCGAGGCCCGCGACATCAAGGGCAAGTTCTCGCTGCGCACGTCGGTGACGTCGGAGCTGTTCCTGACCGACGTCGAGGTGCCCGAGGACAACCGGCTGCCCAAGGCCGAGAGCCTGCGCGCGCCGCTCTCCTGCCTGACCCAGGCCCGCTACGGCATTGCCTGGGGCGCCATCGGCGCGGCCATGGCCTGCTACGACGAGGCGCTCCAGTACGCCCTCGAACGCGAGGTGCAGGGCGGCGTGCTGGCCAGCAAGCAGATCACCCAGGAGAAGCTGGTCTACATGCTGACCGAGATCACCAAGGCCCAGCTGCTGGCGCTGCGCGTGGCTCAGATCAAGGACGCCGGCCACCTGGAGCCGGTGATGGTGTCGATGATCAAGCGCAACAACGTGGACATCGCGCTGAACATCGCGCGCCTGGCCCGCGACCTGCTGGGCGCCAACGGCATCGTCGACGACTACCAGGCCATGCGCCACATGATGAACCTGGAGACGGTCCGCACCTACGAGGGCACCCACGACGTGCACACCCTGATCCTGGGCGAGCACATCACGGGCCACCGGGCACTCTAGAAGTTCGCCTTCTCCTCGTTCAGGAGCTGGCCGTTGCCCGGGTCGAACTCGCGCACCCAGAGCGTGCCGGCCGGGAAGAGCGTGATCTCCTCGCGCAGCTCGCCGCTCTCGACGAAGAAGGTCCAGTGGTCGACGAAGGCGCTGGTGAGGTCGACCTCCTGCGCCACCTGGCGCGTGCCCGGGAACGCGTCGCTGCTCTCCCACAGCCGCTCGAAGGTGACCGGGAAGGTCTGGGCCGAGCCGCTGCCGCGCAGGTAACAGGGGTTCGGCGGGGTGCGCGAGAAGGTGAGCGTCGGATGCGGCGAAGGCTGGGGCGAGAAGCCCAGGGCCGAGCTCGCCTCGATCTCGCCCGCCTGGAGGTTCGAGGGGTCGTTCCCGGCCAGGTCGATGTGGGCCTCGGAGGCCGGGACGGAGCAGCCGCCGCCGGTGGAGTTCCCGGTGTTCCACATCGAGTCGAGGCCCTGTACCTCCAGCTCCGCCACCAGGTAGGGGATCTCGACGACGGTCCGGCCGGCCACCGCGTCCGCCGCGATCGAGTCCAGGAAGGCGCTGGAGAGCTGGAGGAGCGCGGGCTCCGAGGGGATCGAGACGTAGACGTCCTGGATCGTCGCGCCGCCCAGGAACTCGGCGGTGAGCAGGGCGACCTCGAAGGTGTCGACCAGCGTGGCGCGCACCGGAGCGAAGCCGGTGGTCCCGGCCGGCGCGCAGGTGGGCGTGCAGGCGATCGGAACCTGGGCCGAGAGCCTCAGGTCCACCAGCGGGAACGTGAAGTCGAAGCCGGAGCCGACGAAGCGGATCGTGCCCGACGCCGCGGCCGGCGCGGGCGACAGGTGGTCGTCGAGCGCGGCCTGGAGGTCGATGAGCGAGGGCCGGTCGGCCAGCGCGGGGACGGCCAGCGCGAGACCGAGCACGAACGCGATCCGGCGCAGGAGGCTCGGGTGCTTCATGGGTTCATCCTTTCCGTCGCAGCGCCGCCAGCAGCAGCG
This sequence comes from Myxococcota bacterium, assembly GCA_050618055.1. GTDB lineage: Bacteria > Myxococcota_A > UBA9160 > UBA9160 > SMWR01 > CALDCK01. The sequence goes on along the minus strand of JBNLVK010000219.1, from coordinate 12,724 downwards.
CGCCGGCCAGCAGGCCCGGCAGCGCACCGGGCTCGGGCAGCGGGACCACCAGGTCGTCCAGGTTGAAGAAGAAGCCGCTCGCCGGCGTGGTCGCCCCGACGTCGAGGGTGGCGCTCGAGAAGGTCGCGCCGCCGACGACCCCGAGGAAGTAGGCGCGGTACTCGCGTCCGCCGAAGGTGCCCAGCAGCTGGGCGTCGGCCAGCGAGAGCTGCGCCGTGGCCTCGCCCGGCACGAGGAGCCGGACGTCGGCGTCGAAGAGCGCGCCGCCGGGCTCCTCGGGCGTGACCACGGTCAGGCCGAACGCCTCGACCGGCGCCGTGAATGCGAACGCCAGCGGCGTGCCGGCCGTCACGGCGTGGAAGTTGCCGGCGTCCTCGACGCCGAGGCTGCGCGTGCCGCTGCTCGCCGGGTTGTCGACCGCGTCGACCACCACCCGCAGCGGCAGCGCGGGGCCCCCCGGATCGAGCACGTCGGCCAGCGGTCCGGGCAGGACGACACCGGCCGCGGCTCCGGCGGGCGTCTGGGTCGTGCCCGAGAGCAGCGTGCCGTCACTGAACGACTCGAAGTCGACGCTGGTGGTGCCGCCCGGCACGGCGGATGCGAAGGCGGCCGGGTCGGTGAAGGCGCCGGGCGCGGCGGCGCCGGCCCGGGCCAGCCCCAGGGCGATCGCGAGAGCGAGGAGCGTGCGGCATCGCACGAGCGCCATGGACCCAGTCTACGCCCGGACGGGCGAGCGCGCGGGTCCGGGAGCCTCCCCCGATCAGGGGAGGGAGCCGATCAGGGGAGGCGGCGCAGCCTCCGGCTCGCCGCGGCGACGTCGCCGCCGCACTCCTCCAGCAGCTTCGCCGCGTCCTCGCGGTCCAGGTCGCCCAGCGACATCAGGATGCGCACGGCCCGGTCGCGCAGCTTCTGCGACGCCGGCTGCACGCTCGACATCAGGTTGCCGGAGACGTAGCCCAGGCGGATCATCACCGTGGTCGAGAGCAGGTGCAGGATCATCTTCTGGGCCAGGCCGCCCTTCATGCGCGTCGAGCCGGCGATCACCTCGGGCCCGACCACCGCGACGATCGGCACCTCCGCCGCCTCGGCCAGCGGCGATCCCGGGTTGCAGGTGACGCCGATGGTGCGCGCGCCCACCTCGTGGGCCGCGTCCAGGCTGCCCAGGGTGAACGGCGTGGTGCCGCTGGCCGAGATGGCCACCACCACGTCGCCGGCCGAGAGTCCGCGCTCGCGCAGCTCGAAGGCGGCGCGCTCCGGGTGGTCCTCGGCGCCCTCGATGGCCTGCTTCAGGGCGGCGTCGCCGCCGGCCATCACGCCCTGCACCCGGTGGGCCGGCAGGCCGAAGGTCGGCGGGATCTCCGACGCGTCGAGCACGCCGATGCGTCCGCTGGTGCCGGCGCCCACGTTGTACCAGTTGCCGCCGCCGGCCATCGCGGTGCCGATCACCTCGGCCGCCTCGACCACCCGCGGCAGCACGCGACCCACCGCCGCGTGGGCGCTGCGATCCTCCTCGTGGATCGCGCGCACGATCTCCTCCGCGCTCCACTGATCGATGTCGCGCGTCGCTTCGAGGACGTCTTCGGTGGGGGATTCGCTCGCCATGGGCCTCCCCGGACCTTTCGGCCGATGCCCGGCGGAACCGAAACGGTACCCGAGCCCCGGGGCGGAGCGAACTCCCGCTAGGATTCCCGCGTGCCCTTCAGCGTCACGCAGAAGACCCTGGAACGGCTGGAGTGGTCGGCGGTTCTCGCGCGGCTGGCGGGTCACCTGCGGACGCCCGGCGCCCGCGCGCGGCTGGCGCCGCGGGAGGGCGAGAGCGTCTCGACGGCGCTGTTCGAGATGAGCGAGAGCGGCGTCCGCGAGCGGCTGGCGGAGACCGCCGAGGCGGCGACCCTGCGCGAGCGGGGCGAGCACCTGCCGATCGGCGAGGTCGCGCCGCTCTCCGACGCGCTGGGCCGCGCCCGCCGCGGCGGCGCGCTGGGCCCCCGCGACCTGCTCGACGTGGCGAGCGCGGTGGGCACGGTCCACGCCGCCCGCCGCTTCCTGACCCCGCGCGCCGACACCGCCCCGCTGCTGGCCGACCGGGCCGCCGGACTCGCCGACCACGGCGACTTCGAGCGCGAGGTCACCCGCTGCATCGACCCCTCCGGCGAGGTGAAGGACGAGGCCTCCGACGCCCTGGCCCTGGCGCGCCGCACCGCCCGCGAGCTGGCCGGCGAGATCACGGCGCGCATCGAGCGCATCCTGCGCAACGAGGACATCGCCGGCGCGCTGTCCGACCGCTACTTCACCGTGCGCAACGACCGCTACGTGCTGCCGGTGCGCGCCGACGCCAAGGGCCAGGTGCGCGGCATCGTGCACGACGCCTCCGGCTCGGGCACCACCCTCTACGTCGAGCCCGAGGCGCTGGTCGACCCGAACAACCGGCACAAGCAGGCGGAGATCGACGCGGAGCGCGAGATCGAGCGGGTGCTGCGGCGCCTCTCCGGCGAGGTGGCGGAGCTGGCCGACGACCTGGAGACCGATCTCGTCACGCTGGCCCACCTCGACCTGGCCTTCGCCCGCGCCGCCCTGGCCGACGAGATGGAGGCGGTGGCGCCGCGGGTCGAGCGCGAGGGCGTGATCGTGCTGCCCCAGCTGCGCCACCCGGCCATCCCGAAGGACCAGGCCGTGCCCAACGACCTGCGGCTCGGCGAGAGCTTCCACGTGCTGGTGGTCTCCGGACCCAACGCCGGCGGCAAGACGGTGGCGATGAAGGCGGTGGCGCTGGCGGCGCTGCTGGTGCGTTCCGGGCTGCACGTGCCGGCCGCGGCCGGCGCCCGCGTCGACCTGTTCGACGCGGTGCTGGGCGACATCGGCGACGAGCAGTCGATCGGCGAGAGCCTGTCCACCTTCTCGGCCCACATGGCGAACCTGGCGCGCATCGTCGACGCGGTCGACGCCACCGGCGCGCACAGCCTGGTGGTGCTCGACGAGATCGGAGTCGGCACCGATCCTGGCGAGGGCGCCGCCATCGCCCAGGCCGTGCTCGAGACGCTGGCCGACGCCGGCGCGCGCGTCGTCGCCACCACCCACTACGGACTGCTGAAGGAGATGGCCGACACCGACCCGCGCTTCGAGAACGCGAGCGTCGAGTTCGATCCGGAGACGCTGGCCCCCACCTACCGGCTGCGCATGGGCTTCCCCGGCAGCTCGTCGGCGACCGCCGTGGCCGCCCGCATGGGCCTGCGCCAGGACGTGCTCGACCGGGCCCACCGCTTCCTGGAACGCGAGGACCGCCAGCTCGACCGCATGCTGTCGGAGCTGGCGACGAGCCGCGCGGCGCTGGAGCAGGAGCAGCGGGTCGCCGTCCGGCTGCGCAAGCAGACCGAGAGCGCGCGGGACGAGTACCGCAGGAAGCTGGCCGCGCTCCAGGAGCGCCGCGACAAGCTCTACCGCGCGCTGCGTGACGAGCTGGACGAGAGCTTCCGGGACGCGCGGGCCCAGATCGCGGCGGTGATCCGCGACCTCCAGAAGGGCGGCCGCGCCCAGGACGCGGCCCGCGCCCGCGAGCGCCTCGAGAAGATCCAGGACCGGGCGAAGCAGGCGGAGGACGAGGTCGGCGCGCCGCGGGAGCCCTCGCCGCTGGTCCCCATGGACTGGCAGCACGCCCGCGCCGGCGACGCGGTGCAGATCGCCGGCGGCGGCGCGGGGCTGCTCCAGGCGCTGCCCGACAAGCGCGGGCGCGTGGTGGTGTCGGTGGGCGGCGCGCGCATCACGGTGCCGGCGGAACGGGTCGGACGCGGCAGCGCCGCGGCGTCGTCACCGAAGGCCCCGAAGCCGCGCGTGGCCCTGCCGGCGCCGGAGCCCGACGCCGGCGACGGTCGCTGCGACCTGCGCGGCCTGCGCGTCGACGAGGCCCTCGACCAGCTGGCGGAGGCCCTCGACCGCGCCACCGCCGGCGCCCGGGCCCGCCTGCTGGTGGTCCACGGCATCGGCACCGGCGCCCTGCGCCGCGCCGTGCGCGAGGCGCTCCGCGCTTCCCGCTACGTGAAGGACGTGGAGCCGGCCGCCCCGGACGAGGGCGGCGACGGCGCCACGGTCGCCGTCCTCAGCTGATCAGCGCGATCGCCTGCTTCACCCGCCCGCCGTGCCGCGTCTCCTCGCGGCCGTTCTGGCGCAGCAGCTCGGCCACCTCGGCGTTCGGCTCGTGCTCGGCGTAGCGCTGGTACATGGCGTCGCCGGCGATCTCGCCCGCCTCGACGCCGGCCAGCAGCTCCGCGTTCACCTCCGTGAACGGCGGCGGCTCGGCGTACGGGTTCTCGTCGAGCGACGGGATCTCGAAGGGCTCGCCGGTCAGGATCTCGATGGCGTGCTTCAGGCGGTGGGCGTGGGCCGTCTCCTCGCGCCCGTTCGCGCGCAAGAGCTCCCGCGCCTGCTCGTTCTCCACCAGGTCGGCCAGCTTCTGGTAGAGCGGGTCGCCGGCGGTCTCCAGCAGGATCATCAGCTTCATGTCCTCGACCTCGAGGCGCTCGCGCGCGCCGAGCTTCGCGATGGCGGCACCGAAGTCGGCGGGCAGGTCCTGGGGAAGGTTCGACACGGTGTCCTCCGGCTCAGCGCAGGTCTTCCTGGACCGCGTCGGCGGTGCGCTCCGCCGACACGACCGCCCCCTCGAAGGACGGGTGCTGGAGGTAGTCGCCGGCGAAGTAGAGCCGACGCCCGCCGGCGCGCAGGTCGCGCTGAACGCGCTCGAAGCGCGCGATCTCACGGTAGCGCCCGACGTCGAAGCGCGGGGCCGCGTGGGCGGTGCGCAGCACGCGCGAGAACTCGACCGAGCGCTGGATCCCGGGGCGCAGCACGTCGAGGGCTCCGAGCAGGTCCTTCTCCACCGCCTCGGCCGGCGCGTCCAGGTGGGCCGCGGCGAACCCGGGCGTCGCACGCACCAGCGCCAGTCCCAGTCCTTCCGGCGCGCGCGCGGCCGGCAGACCCGCCTCCAGGGTCGCGCACTCGATGGGCGAGTCCTCGCTGCGCGGCACCAGCAGGCGCACGGGACGCGCCGACGGCGGCCGGCACAGGGCCGCGGCCACGGTGATGCCCGGCGCGTAGCGCACCGCCGACAGCCCGTCGCGTTCGGCCGGCGACAGCAGCGGTCCGCCCAGGCGCAGCGCCTCGTGGGCCGGAACCGCCAGCACCACCGCGTCGGCGCCCACCTGCCGGCCGTCGCCCAGCACCACGCGCACGCCGCCCCCCTCGCGCGGCGCGGTTCCCACCACCTCCACGCGGGTGCGCACGTTCAGCTCCGATGCGGCGCGCTCGATCACGTCGAAGAGCGAGCCGCGCGGCAGGCCCGGCCGCTCGGTTCCGTAGCGCCGCACGTGGTGCAGGAACTGCACGCGGCTCATCTCCCGGGGGTCGCCGAGCGATCCGCTGGTGACGAGCGGCGCCATCCAGGCGTCGAAGACCTTGCCGCCGAAGTAGAGCGTCCCGAAGTCGCGCAGGCTGCGGTCGTCCAGGTCGGCGGCGCGCTCCGGCCGCGCCGGATCGATGGCGTCGCCGTAGCGGCGCAGCAGCCGGGGCAGGCGCACCAGGCGAAGCGCCTGGCGCAGGCTCACGCCGGGCAGCCGGCGCACGTCCGACAGGCCGCGCACCTCGGCGTCGCGGGGCGACCCCAGGTGGACGAGCTGGGTCATGAGCGGGCGCAGCGGCAGCAGGTCGTCCTGCATGCCCACGTCGGAGATCCAGGCCAGCAGCCGGCGGTCCCCCGCCGACAGCACCGGCGGCACCGGCTCCAGCGCGAAGCCCTCGCGCCGCTCGGCGCCGGCGCGACCGCCCAGCCGCGACCGCTCGCAGCGGTCGAGCACCGCCACCTGGAAGCCCTGGCGCGACAGGCGCCAGGCGGCCACGAGCCCGGCCAGGCCCGCTCCGACGACGATGACGCTTCGCTGCGTTGCGGCGCTCACGAGGGCCGACGTTACCGGGTCGCCAGGAGCGACGCGAGCACCGGCACCACGTCGTGGAGAGTCTCGAAGGGCGTGAAGGGCTCGCCCCGCTTCGCCAGCTCCGTGGCCAGCGAGTCCTTGGCGAAGGCGTGGTCGGCGGCGACGGCGCCGCAGCTGTCCGACACGCGCCCGTTGCCGACGTGCACGGTCGGGGTCGACGGGTGCAGCTCGCGGAACGCCTGGATCAGCCCGGCCTTGCAGGTGCCGGTCCCGCAGCCGCAGTGCGGGTTCGGATGCCCGGCGGCGATCCGCCAGCGGCCGTCCTCGATGCGCAGCCGGTTGGCGGCGTAGGCGAAGCGCACGTCGTGGATGCGCTGGAGCCGGTTCAGGTTCCAGTCGAAGCCGTCGGAGAGCACGCGGAAGGGAACGCCCTGCGCGCGGCACCAGGCCAGCAGGGCCCGCGCGCCCGCGTCCAGGTCGACACTGCGCAGGAAGGCGTCGGTCTCCTCGACGCCGATGGGCAGACCGTCGAGGATCTCCAGGTTGTAGTCCCAGGGCGTGATCTCGCCGCGCTCGTAGCGGGCCCACTGCTGGGGACGGCGCTCGCCGCCGTGGCGCAGCGCCAGCGTGGCTCCCACGTCCTGCACCGAGAAGGTGCCGGCGAAGTCGCAGAAGACGGCCAGCGGCGGCGAGCGATCGTCGCGGAGCAGCGCGCCGCCGTGGGCCGCGACGTGCAGTCGTCCCGCCTCCGGCGGCGGACCGATGCGCGTCGTGAGCGCGCCGGCGTCGCGCAGGAGCGCGTCCTCGCCGGCGTTCACCACGCCGCGGGCGCGCCCGGTCCCCCCGTCGATCTCGACGCGGCTCGGGATGTCGCCGGCCAGCAGGTCGGTCACACGGGCCACGCCGGGCAGCCCCTCGCCGTCGACCGCCGCCGACTCGCGCAGGGTGGTCGCCAGCAGCCGGCGCGCGTCGCCGTCGAGCTTGGTGAGATCGTCGGAGAAGACGCAGGCGCCCCCGGTGGCGGCGATCGCCACCGCCAGCGCCTCGCGCTCGGCGGACGAGAGCTGCGTGTCGTCGCCGCGCACCATCAGGCAGTCCGGATCGTTGATCCAGAGCCGCCGGTGCATCCAGGCCCGGCCCAGGATGCTGCGCAGCGCCGAGCGGGTGGACGGCATGGTCTCCTCGAGTCCCGGCACCCGGCCCTTCGCGTCGGGCCGCCAGTGGGGCGCCACGTCCGGACCGATGCGCATGCCGTCGACCACGCCCACCGCCGCGCCCAGCGGGCAGCCGCAGCCCAGCAGGAAGACCTCGTCGCCGGCGCCCCTGCGGATCGCCTCCAGACCGCGGCGCAGCCGGGCCGCGCGTCCCAGACCGTCGTCGAAGGCGCGCGCGGCGAGCGCCGCCACGAACAGGAAGTCGAGCTTCAGGTAGCGGAAGCCCATGGCCACCAGGTCGGCGAACAGGCCCTCCAGGTGGTCCGTCACCTCGGGCCGGCTCGGGTCGAGGGAATGGACCTTCGCGTCCGGCGCCCACTGACCGTGGACCATGGCCTGGAAGGGACCGTCGTCCCCCTGGAGCAGCCAGTCGGCGTGCTCCTCGAACAGCCGGCTCTCCCGGACGGCGCAGAAGGGCGCGGTCCAGAGGCCGGGCGTGAAGCCGGCCGAGCGGATGTCGGCGGCCAGCGGCGCCAGCCCGCGTGGGAACTTCGGGTTGGTCTCGCGCCAGTCGCCGATGGCGCGCTGGAAGCCGTCGTCGATCTGCACGACCTCGACGGGCAGCGCGTCGCGGGCCGCGGCCAGCGCCTCCAGGTTGCGCAGCACGTCGTCCTCGCGGACGTCGTGGAACGCGTAGTACCAGCTGCACCAGCCCGACGGCGTGGGCCAGGTGACGCGGGCCCCGGCGCGGCGTCCGTAGTCCTGGGCGTAGGCCTCGAGCAGCTCGCTCGGGTCGCTGCCGAGGGCCACGCGCAGGGTCTCCAGCGCGCGCGACTCGCCCGGGGCCAGCTCCGCGTCGAAGCGCAGCTCGAGCGCCGCCTCCAGCGCGTCGCCGGCCCGCCGCGCGTAGACCAGCGCGAAGGCCTCGCCCCGCTCGTAGGCCCCGAGCAGCAGGCAGGCGTCGCCCTCGGCGTCGCCCACCACCGTCACCAGCTCCGACTCGTGCCAGCCGGCGCGATCGCCCGGCACCTCGCCGACGGCGTGGTGGAAGCCGCGCAGCCAGGGGCCCGACGGGAAGGCGGGCGTGCCCGCGTCGTCGAGCGGCCGGGCGCCGGTGCAGGACCAGGACTGCCAGCCGTTGCGCAGGTAGCGCAGCGAGCGCGCGCCGTGCCCGGTCCAGCGCAGCTCCACCACCACGGCCGCCAGGCGCAGCGGGGCGTCGCCCGCGTTGCGGACCCGCCCCTGCACGCGCAGACAGTCGCTCTCGCTCTCGACCGCCACGTCCAGCTCGAGGGCGCCGAAGCGCGTGGCGCCGACGGCGAAGTCGCACGACGCGGGCGAAGCGGTAGCCTCCGCCCGGAGTCCGAGCGAGGTGAGCTCGACACGACCGGCCCGTTCGTGAACCAGGGCGGAGGCGGAACGGGACATTGAGCGCGGGAGTATACCGGCCGCATCCGGCGGCGGCGGACCCGGAGCGACGCCGCCGCGCACGCGAGCGCCTGGCCGCAGGCGAGGCGCTGCTGCTCGACGGCGCCACCGGCACCGAGCTCGAGCGCCTGGGCCTGCCGACCGCGCTGCCGCTGTGGTCGGCGCCGGCGCTGATCGACCACCCGGAGGTGGTGCGCGGGGTCCACGCCGCCTACCTGGCGGCCGGCGTCGAGGCGGTCACCGCCAACACCTTCCGCACCCAGCGCCACACGCTGGCCGCCGGGGGCCTGGCCGAGCGCGCCCCGGAGCTGACGCGCACGGCGGTGGCGCTGGCCCGCCAGGCGGCGGAGGACGCGGCCGCCGGCGACGCCCACCCGGCGCTCGTGCTCGGCTCGGCGCCGCCGCTGGCCGACTGCTACCGGCCCGACCGGGTGCCCGACGAGGCATTCCTGCGCGCCGAGCACGCCGAGCACGCGCGCTGCCTGGACGAGGCCGGCGTCGACGCGGTGCTGGTGGAGACGATGAACACGGCCGGCGAGGCGGAGATCGCCACGGGCGCCGCCGTGGCGCGCGACCTGCCGGTGCTCGCCAGCTTCGTCTGCTGGGACGGCGCCCGGCTGCTGGACGGAAGCCCCCTCGACGCGGCCGCGCGGCGCGCGCTCGACGCCGGCGCGACGGCGGTCGGCGTCAACTGCCTGCCGCCGTCGAACGTGTCCGCCTGCCTGGAGGTGCTGGCGGCGTGCGGCGCGCCCTTCGGCGTCTACGCCAACCTGGGCGAGCCGGACGACGCCAGCGGCTTCCGCCGCAGCGAGGACTGCTCGCCGGGGGACTTCGCCGAGGCGGCGCTTCGCTGGCTCGCGGCCGGCGCCCACGTGCTGGGCGGCTGCTGCGGGACGACCCCGGACCACCTGGCCGCGGTGCGCCGCGCGCTCTCCGGCCAGGAACGATAGAGCCCGGGCCGGCTCGTCACACGCATGTGCGACGGGAGGGGCAGCCGGCCCGGGCCTCATCGAACCTTGGCTGATCCCCATGTAGAGCAAGCCATGTGCCAGCGCCGGGCACGGTGTGCGCCTAGGCCGGCCAACCCCCGGACGTGGATGGGTTCTTCCGCGGCGGACGCCGACGCGGCACCGGCAGACGATCCGCAGGCGGACCGCAACCCACGCGCGACGGGTGACGCGAATCGCGTCACCCCCTCACGAATCGCCGCGGATCGTCACCCCCGCGACCCGCGCTACCCCCGCGGCGGGCGCGTGCGCGGCTCGCGAACGCCGAAGAAGACGAGCGCGATGGCGACCGACTGGGCCGTGATGGCCACCAGGAAGACGGCGGTGTGGGAGACCAGCAGGCCCCGCGCGCCGCCCCCCACCGCGCCGACCGCCGCCACCAGCTCCGACGCCGAGTTCGCCACCGCGATGCGCAGCGGCAGGTTCTGGCGCGAGCCGAACTCGAGCACCAGGTTCTGGGCCGACATCTGGAAGCCGCCCTGCCCCGCCCCCAGGCCCACGAACACCAGCAGCAGCCAGCCGTAGCCCGACGTCGCCAGCAGCGCGACCGCCGACAGCATCCACGTCGAGAGCGACGCCAGGAACACGGCGCGGAAGCCGGCCCGGTCGGCCACCGCCCCCCAGCCCAGGTTGCCGACGCTCTGGGCCAGCACGAAGGCGGCGGTCAGCTCGCCGAGCCGCGTGGCCGAGATGGTGAGCTCGGCCTGGGCGTAGAGGATGTAGAAGGGCATCGCCATGCGGCCGGTGACCGCCAGCGCGCGGGCCAGGAAGTAGCGGGTGAACTCCGGGTCCTGGCGCAGCAGCGCCGGCAGCTCGCGCAGCCGCTGGGTGACCGCGGTCGCCTGACGCACGCCGGGCGACTCGGGCTCGCGCACGAACAGCAGCATCAGCAGGCCCACGCTGGTCAGCGCGAAGGCCAGCAGGAAGGTGGCGGCGTAGCCGTTCCCGAGCACGTCGTCCTCGATGAGCCGGCTGCCGGCGTAGAGGCTGACCGCGAAGGCGGTCAGCCCGGACAGCGCGTTGCGCAGGCCCATCAGACGGCCCCGCACGTCGACCGGGACGACCTTCGAGACCAGGAAGTTGAACACCACGCCCTGCACGCCCAGGAAGACGCCGAACAGGCCCAGGAACAGGAAGCAGGCGTAGAGGGGTCCGGGGGGCGCCAGGAACAGGCCGGCCAGCGCGAGCCCCAGGATCTGCACGCGCATCAGCGCGCCCACGGTGAAGCCCACCGGCAGCACGCGACGGCGGTGCTCGATCACCGTCGCGCCCACGATCGGCGACAGGAACATGCCCAGGTACTGGAGCCCGCGGGCGACGCCCACCGCCAGCTCCGACCCGGACAGCGCGAACACGTAGGCCGGGATGAAGGTCGGCGCGTTCAGCAGCCGCATGCCGGTCTGGCCCAGCAGACCGTGGGCGAGGTGGGCCAGGTAGTTGCGGCGCAGGTGGCTGCGGACCTCCGCGTCGAAGCGCTGCTCGGCCGAGACGGTGGATGCGGGCGCGGCGGTCGACTCCTTCACGCGGGCCTCGGCCGGGTGACGGCGACGCGCGCGTTCGACGACGGGTCGCGCAGCACCGAGCGGGCGATGCCGGCCAGGTAGACCGATCCGGCGACGCACAGCGCCTGGCCCGGACCGAGCGCCTCGCGCGCGGCCCGCACCGCCAGGTGCGGGTTCGGCACCACCCGAAGCGACAGCCCGGGCGCCACGTCGCGGGCCACCCGCGCGATCTCCTGCGGCGCCAGCGAGCGCGCCGGCTCGGCGCGGGTGAGCGTGGCGGAGCGCGCCAGCGGCAGCAGCGCCCCCAGGATCAGCGGCAGGTCCTTGTCGCCGGAGACCGACAGCACCAGGTCCGTGGGACGTGCCAGGTCGCGCAGCACGCGGGCCAGCGCGCGGGCCGACGCGGGGGTGTGGGCCGCGTCGACCAGCACGGTGGGCTCGCGCTCCAGCACCTCGATGCGCCCGGGCAGCACCGCGTCGGCCAGCGCCGTCGCCGCGGTGCGCGCCAGCGCCCCGTCCGGGATCGCGCCCAGCCGCTTCACGCAGGCCAGCGCCAGCGCGGCGTTCAACGGCGCCGCCGCGCCCGGCAGCGGCAGCGCGAAGCGCGCGTCCAGGTCTCCGTCGACCACCCGCACGCGCCAGCCGAACGGCCCGTCGGCGCGGGCCTCCAGCGCCACGTCGCGGTCCAGCCGGGAGACCGGCGCCCCCACCTCGTCGGCGCGCGCGAGCACGCGCGCCAGCGCCTCGTCCGGCAGCCGGCCCACCACGGCGGGCACGCCCGGCTTCAGGATGCCCGCCTTCTCGCCGGCGATCGCCGCCAGCGTGTCGCCCAGGCGGTCGGTGTGCTCGAGCTCGATGCTGGTGATGCAGGTGACGCGCGGCGTGCAGGCGTTGGTCGAGTCGAGACGGCCGCCGAGACCGACCTCGACGATCGCCTGGTCGAGGCGCGCCTCGGCGAACAGCAGGAAGGCGGTGGCGGTGGTGGCGTCGAAGAAGGTGGGCGCCTGGTCGACGTCGCCCTCGTGCAGCGCCTCGACGTGGGGACGCACGCGCGACACCGCGGCGGCCAGCCGTGCGCCATCCACCGGCTCGCCGTCGATGCGGAAGCGCTCGGTCCAGCTCTCCAGGTGCGGCGAGGTGAACGTGCCGGTGCGCAGCCCGGCGCCGCGCAGCAGGCGTTCGGCCAGCAGGGCGGTGCTGCCCTTGCCCTTCGAGCCGGCCACGTGCAGCACCGACAGCCCGCGCTCGGGAGAGCCCAGCCGCGCGAGCAGCGCTCGGATCGGCTCCAGCGAGAAGCGCCGGTAGGGCCAGTCGGGCCGCTTCTCGACGTTGATCAGCCCCTCCAGCCAGGCGGCGGGGTCGGCGACGGTCTCGATCGGTGCGCGGGGGTCGGGGGGCAAGAACGACCTCGCCGGAGCTCGGTTGGAACGAAGCTGGCTGGAACGAAACGAGGCGACCCCGGAGAGGCCGCCTCGTGGATTCGCGAGAACAGGACGCTACGGCGTCACTGGACCATGTAGCGCTTCCACTGGCGGTACTCCTTCACCGCCTCGCTCGTGGAGCCGGCGGCCGGGAAGTAGAACTTCACCGCGTGACCGCACTCGACGCAGATCTTGTAGCAGAACTTGAAGCCGTCGATCTCGCGCACGTTGCCGACCATTTCACGGGTCTCGTCGCTGCAGCAGTCGGACGGGTTCACCGGCGAAACGATCTTC
>JBNLVK010000218.1:0-27628 GCA_050618055.1 Myxococcota bacterium | reverse complement strand
GCCGCGTAGTTCGGCAGGTCGGGATCCTTGTCGGTTCCCGCCCGGGCGTGGTGCTTCTGGTGCCCCATGGCGTAGCGCGGCTGGTCCGAGAGGATCGGGTAGGCGCACAGCCACTGGCCGACGTGCTGGTTCGCCCATTGGCTCTCGAAGAGCAGGCGGTGGCCGCAGTCGTGCATCAGCGCCGCGAAGCCCAGCTGGCGACCGCCCAGCAGGCAGATCGCCGCCAGGATCGTGAGCGGGTGCGTCCACACGGCCACGATCGCGAAGATCAGCGCCACCGCCGCCCAGTTGAAGGCGACGAGCAGGGCGCCCCGCACGTTGCTCCGGGTGTTGAAGCGCGTCATCTCCTCGCGCGTCACGACGTCGCTGATCTTCATGGTGCGCTCGCTTCTCCTCGGGTCAGCGCGGCAGCCAGTCCGCTGCCCTCGCTCGGGGTCTTCTCCAGCTCGACCGTCTCGCCGGCCCAGCTCTTCCAGCACTCGCGGCCCAGCACGTCGTAGCGACGCATGGTCTCGACCAGCCGCGCGCGCTCGTCGGTGTCGACGATGGGCGCCGGCAGCAGCGGGTCGAGCACGATCTGGCGCACGACCTGGCCGCCCAGGCGGAAGGACTCGGCCATCGCCGCCTCCGGCGCCAGGCGGGGAAGCCGCGCCTCGCTGGCCTCGAGGGCCGCCACGCCGGCGTCGTAACCGCGCTCGAGCGCGGCCACGTCCCACAGGTCGCGCGCCCGGGCGTCGCGCTCCGGGTCGAGGTCGCGGAGTGCGAAGACGATCACGTCGGCGCCGATCCCCAGGGCGCCGAGGCGCTCCCGCAGTGCTGCGACGCCTCCCACCAGGTTGTCCGGGCGGACGTGCAGCGCGCCGGAGAGTGACTGGAAGCCCAGGAGGCGCAGCGCGGTGGCGCGCCGGCCGGCGTCGGAGCGGCCGGCTGCGCCCTCCTCCTGGACGCCCACCCAGCCGCCGTCCCAGTCGCACACCTCGTCCTCGACCCGGCGCCAGGACCGCACCTGCCGGTTCACGGCATGGGCGGCCGCGCCCATGCGGTAGAGCCCGCGCTCGGCCGACTCGACCAGCCCCCGCGCCCGCAGCCGGGCCAGGGTGACGCGCACGCTGTTCTCGCCGATGCCCAGCACGCTCGCTGCCCGCACCAGGGCGCGCACCGACACGGCCCGCCCGGCGGGCAGCGTCGACAGCAGGTCGAGGATCAGGCTCTTGGAGGTGAGGCGCACGCGGCGGTTCCTACGCCCGGGCCAGCCGGGCTCGCGGGCTCGTTATTACAACATCGATCAATTGCAGTCAATTTATGAAATAAACGCTCTGCGGGATGTCGCCCAGCCGATTTCCCTCCCAGGGCCGGAGGCGGTATGCAACCTCAGCGGAGGTCCCGACCATGGCGGATGCGGCGATGCGCGGTGTGAAGCTGTTGCACGACCCGGTGCGCAACAAGGGAACGGCGTTCAGCGAGAAGGAGCGCGACGCCTTCGGCCTGCGCGGACTGCTGCCGCCGCGCGTCCTCTCCCAGGACGCCCAGGTGGCCCGCATCCTCGAAGGCCTCGCTCGGCAGGGCGACGACCTGGAGCGCTACGTGATGCTCGCGTCGCTCCAGGATCGCAACGAGACGCTCTACTACCGCGTGCTCGTCGACCACATCGAAGAGCTCATGCCGATCGTCTACACGCCGACGGTGGGCCAGGCGTGCCAGGTCTTCGGCCACATCTTCCAGCGTCCGCGCGGCCTCTACGTGTCCGCCGAGGACCGCGGCAGCGTCGACGCGGTGCTCGCCAACTGGCCGCACGACGACGTGCGCATCGTCGTGGTGACCGACGGCGAGCGCATCCTCGGCCTGGGCGACCTGGGCGCCTACGGCATGGGCATCCCGATCGGCAAGCTCGCCCTCTACACCGCCTGCGCCGGGATCCACCCGACCCACTGCCTGCCGGTCCTGCTCGACGTCGGCACGAACAACCAGGAACTGCTGCGCGACCCGCTCTACACCGGCCTGCCCCGGGAGCGGCTGCGCGGCGACGCGTACGACGCGCTGGTCGAGGAGTTCGTGACGGCCGCGGCGCGCCGCTTCCCGGACGCGGTGATCCAGTTCGAGGACTTCGCCACCGCCCACGCCTTCGACCTGGTGGCGCGCTACCAGGACCGGGTCTGCACCTTCGACGACGACATCCAGGGAACCGGCGCCGTGGCCCTCGCCGGTCTGCTGTCGGCGCTGCGGGTCGTGGGCGGCACGCTCTCGGAGCGCACGTTCCTGTTCCTCGGTGCCGGCGAGGCGGGCATCGGCATCGGCGACCAGATCGTGGCCGCGCTGGTCGAGGAGGGTCTCGCGGTCGAGGAGGCGCGCCGGCGCTGCTGGTTCATGGACTCGAAGGGCCTGGTGGTGGCGGGCCGCGGCGACCTGGTCCCGCACAAGCGGCGCTTCGCCCACGAGCACCCGGGCACCGACGACCTGCTGGCCGCCGTCCGCCAGCTGCGCCCGGCGGCGCTGCTGGGCGTCTCGGGAACCCCGGGCGGCTTCACCCGGCCCGTCATCGAGGCGCTCGCCGGCGTGCACGAGCGCCCGATCGTCTTCGCCCTCTCGAACCCGACCTCGAAGTCGGAGTGCACGGCGCGCCAGGCCTACGAGTGGAGCGGCGGCCGCGCGCTGTTCGCCAGCGGCAGCCCCTTCGCCCCGGTCGACGTGGACGGGCGCACCTTCGTGCCGGGCCAGGGGAACAACGCCTACATCTTCCCGGGCGTCGGGCTCGGCGCGATCGTGAGCCGGGCGCGGGCGGTCACCGACGAGATGTTCACCGCCGCCGCGCGCGTGCTCGCGAGCGAGGTCACGGAGCAGGACCTCTCGCTCGGCCGCCTCTACCCGCCCCTCGCGCGCATCCGCGACGTGTCGGCCCGCATGGCCCCCGCGGTCGCCGAGATGGCGTGGGAGCAGGGTCTGGCGCGTGCTCCGCGGCCCGACGACCCGCCCGCGGCCATCCGCTCGGCGATGTTCGAGCCGCGCTACGAGGAGCTGCTCTGACGACGGGCTTGAGCCGCAGGCCCGAGTTGCCGACCACTGAAGGGGCAGGGGCGACGCCGCGCGTCCTTCCAGTGCAACGCCAGGGCTGCAGCGACACGCGATCCGGTGGTCGTCAGCGGTGGCCTGGTCGACAGGGTTGGTAGAGTAGGGGCG
This sequence comes from Myxococcota bacterium, assembly GCA_050618055.1. Classification (GTDB taxonomy): domain Bacteria; phylum Myxococcota_A; class UBA9160; order UBA9160; family SMWR01; genus CALDCK01. The sequence goes on along the minus strand of JBNLVK010000218.1, from coordinate 24,454 downwards.
AGTCCTGGCAGATGTGGGGTGCCGCGTTGGGTAGGAGTCTGCGTAGCGATGGACGGTCCGGTGCCGTCCTGTTCCGGTTGGTTCCGATGCTGGTTCCGCTGCTCGTCCTGGGCGGCTGCGCCACCGGAGGCGAGGCGCCGGACCCGATCTCCACGCTCGCCGAGTCCCGCGCCGAGGGCGCGTCGGACCGGCGCGCGCTCGAGGGCGAGTGCGAGGCGGCGCTGCTGGTGGCCGCGGCGCTCGAGGCCTGCGAGGCCGCCCAGAACTTCTGGCAGGCCGGCGACATGGAGGCGGCCCTGGACTCGCTGGATCTCGCCTACGAGATGCTGCTGGAGATCCCGGACGATGCCAGCGTGGTCCAGCAGAAGGCGGACCTGCGCCACCTCATCTCGCGGCGCGTCGTCGAGATCTACCGCTCCCGCCTGACCACCGCCAGCGACCTCGACTCGGCGATCCCGGTCGAGGTGAACACCCACGTGGAACGCGAGCTCGCGCGCTTCCGCGGACCGGAGCGGCGGTTCTTCGAAGAGTCCTACCGGCGCTCCGGCCAGTACCGGCCCATGATCGTGCGCAAGCTGCGCGAGGCGGGCCTCCCCGAGGAGCTCTCGTGGCTTCCGCTGGTGGAGAGCGGCTTCAAGACGCGGGCGCTCTCGTCGGCGCGCGCGCTCGGCATGTGGCAGTTCATCTCCTCGACCGGCTCGCGCTACGGCCTGCGACGCAGTCACTGGGTCGACGAGCGGATGGATCCGGAGAAGTCCACCGACGCGGCCATCGGCTACCTGACCGACCTCCACGGCATGTTCGGCGACTGGACCACGGCGCTGGCGGGCTACAACTGCGGCGAGCACCGGGTGATGCGGGAGATCCGCCGTCAGGAGGCGGACCACCTGGATCACTTCTGGGACCTCTACGGGTCGCTGCCCCGGGAGACGGCCCGCTACGTGCCCCGCTTCATGGCCACGCTGCTGATCGTGCGCGATCCGGAGAAGTACGGCATGGAGCTTCCCGAGCCGCTGCCCCCGGTCGACGAGACGCGGGTCGCGCTGGCCCGGCACGTCCGCCTGGCCGACCTGGACCGGGCGCTGGGGCTTCCGAAGAAGACGCTGGAGGGTCTGAACCCGGAGCTGCGTCACGGCACCACCCCGGCCGACAGCTACGCGCTGAAGGTGCCCGCGCAGGTGGCACCCGCCTTCGAGACGAAGCTCGCGGCGCTCCCGGCCTACGTGCCGCCGCAGGAGACCTTCGCCCGGCACCGCGTCCGGCGCGGCGAGACGCTCTCGACCATCGCGCGCCGCTACCGCTCGTCGGTGTCCGCCATCGCGCGGGCCAACAACCTGCGCAGCCTGCACCGCATCCGCGTGGGCCAGAGCCTGAAGATCCCCCAGCGCGGCGGCACGCGGACCGTGGTGGCCGCCCGCAGCGCGCCCGGGACGTCCTGGCACCACACCGTGCGGCGCGGCGACAGCCTGTGGAGCCTGGCCTCCCGCTACGGCACCACCGTCGACCGCATCCGCAGCGACAACGGCCTGCGCAGCGACCGGCTGGCGGTGGGCCAGAAGCTGAAGATCGAGACCGGCCCCGCCGTGGCGGCGGGCTCGCGCAGCTACACGGTACGGCGCGGCGACACCATCGGCCGGATCGCCCGGGCGCGCAACGTGTCGATCGACGCGCTGCTGCGCGTCAACGGCCTGTCGCGCTCCAGCACGATCTACCCGGGGCAGGTGTTGCGCTTCCCCGAGTAGCAGCCCGGGACTGCTACTGGCAGGTGAAGAAGCTGCAGCTCCCCGAGCAGCAGTCGGACCCCACCAGGCAGACGTTGCCCTTCGGCGCGCAGCAGTCGCCGCAATCGAAGGCGCAGGAGGAGCAGGTCTCGCTTCCGTTGCAGGAGAAGTCTCCGCAGAAGGTCGCGGCCGCGCACACCAGGCCCAGGCAGCGCCCGCTGGCACAGTCGGCGTTCAGCGTGCACGGCGTGCCGTTCGGGCAGGCTCCGCAGTCGGCCTGGCAGCTGTTGGCGTAGCAGGTCTCGGCGTTGGGGACGGCGGTGCAGACGCCGTCGCCGCAGCTTCCGGCGCAGAAGCCGGCCACGCAGCTTCCGCTGGAGCAGGCGCCGTTCGTCGTGCAGGTGCCGCCCGGTCCCACCGAGCCGGCGGCGATGCAGATGGGCGCGTTGCACACGCCGCTCTCGCACACGGCGTTCGAGGCACAGGCGGTGCCGTTCGGGCACAGGCCGCAGTCGGAGTTGCACTCGAGGCCCGAGTCGACGGCGCCGCACAGCTCGGTTCCCTCGCAGACCGCGTCGCCGCAGACCGGCGCGCACACACCGGCGAAGCAGTTGCCGCTCTCGCAGTCGGTGTGGGAGTCGCAGATGGAGCCCAGCGGAAGCGGGTCGACGCACTGGAACAGCGAGCAGACGCCGGTCCCGCAGTCCTGGTCGACCACGCAGCCGCTCTTGCAGTGGCGGGTGAGGAAGTCGCACGAGTCGCTCGTGCACTCGTCGGGCGAGCTGCACACCGAGCCGTCGGCCAGCCGCTGGCAGGTGCCGTGCAGGCAGGCGCCCTCGGCGCAGTCCCGGTCGAGCAGGCAGGCGTCGCCCAGGGCGCAGCGGCCCTCGCCGGACACCACCGGCGCCGCCGGATCGCCGCAGTCCTCCGGGCAGGCGGACGCCTGGCAGCTCTCGATGCCCGGCTGGCAGACGCCGTCGCCGCACACCGGGGGCGGCGCGTCCACCAGCGACGGCAGGCTGCGCACGTCCGACCAGCAGCTCCCGCTGGCGGTGTCGCAGCGATAGCCGTCGGGGCAGCCGGCGTCGTCGCTGCAGCCGAGTCCGTTCCAGCTCTGGACGCAGTAGCCGCGGTCGCAGGCGAGGCCGTGGGGCGCGGTGCGCTGCGGAACGCAGTCGGCGGTCGTCTCGCAGAGGGCGGGTCCGCACTGGCAGTTGTAGCGGTCGCGCTCGTAGTCGAGCGCCAACGGCGGATCCGCGTCGTCGTCGGCGGGCGGCGAGAGGATCGGCGTCACCGAGCCCGCTGCGGCGGTCGCGATGGCCGAGGCGTAGAGCGTCGCGAAGGTGACGCAGGCGTCGCGGCAGAAGGCGCGCTCCGGGTCCGTCAGGGCCTCGCAGGTGTTGAACAGGTCGCGGTAGAACTGGCGGTTGCAGTCGTCGAACTTCGTCCCGCAGTGGTCGAGGCACAGGTCGTGGGCGTCGCAGGCGCGGGGCTCGGTCTTGCTCGCGATGGAGAAGGCGGCGTTCGGGCAGATCGGCACGTCGAAGCCGGACTGCTCCCGGATCAGCGCGTCGGTGGGGTTGTTCTTGTCCGCCGCCATGGCGCTCTCGAGCGCGTCACGGGCCGCGGCCGCCGCCGGCAGCAGCGTGAAGATCAGGTCCGGGATGGGCAGGTCGTTGCCGCCGGTGGAGCAGTCGAGGATGTCGTCCGGGTCCGGCACGCGGCCCTCGGACGCCCACAGGCGCCGCGGCCATTTGTCGTCGTAGCAGCCGGCGGGCTGGTTGCCGGCGTCCACCACCTCGGCCAGCGCCGGACCCGGTCCGCCGCGGCCCTGGCCGAAGAGCGGCTCGAAGATCGCGAAGTCGGCGTCGTCGACCACGCCGTTCTCGTCCAGGTCGCTGCCGTTGCCCGAGGGCACGCCGCTGACGTAGTCGTCCAGGAAGAGGTTGAAGTCGCTGACGTTGCAGTAGCCGCTTCCGTCCAGGTCGCAGTCGCAGGCGTCGCCCAGCGTGCAGTCCCGGTCGGTCAGGCAGCGCTCGGCCAGGTCGTTGGCGCAGGTTCCGTAGGTGAGATCGCCGCCGCCCGAGCCGGTGTCGACGGACACGGCCCCGTTGCAGACCTCCGTGGCCGAGCGCACCGAGTTGCGCTGGCTCGGGTTGGGCACCGTGCGGCAGTTGTCGTAGGCGTCGGGGATGCCGTCGGCGTCGCTGTCGGTCTGCGACGAGCCGCAGTCGACCCCCAGCAGCAGCGAGGTCAGGACGGCGAGGGCGAGGGCGAAGCGACGGGCGTCGGTGTGCGGCACGGGGCGCGGCTACCGGGAGGCACGGCGGCGGCGCGCCGCGCCCCGCAGGCCGAGCCCGAGCGCCAGCCGCGCGCCGCTGGCGGGCTCGGGGACGACGTCGATGCCGACGCCGCCCGGGTTCGCCAGGGAGAGGGATCCGGGCGAGATGCCCGTGCCGTTGGTGCCCGCGTCCACCCGGACCGCCACGTCCGCCAGCCCGTCGCCCAGCGGGGCCGTCACGTCGAAGACCACCGTGAAGAGCAGGTCGGTGGTGGTCGAGGGCAGCGTGATGGCGGCCACCCGCGTGCCGCTGCTCTCGCCCGGGTCGGGCGCCGAGGAGAAGGGCAGGTCGATCCACGGGGTGGCGGAGAAGAGCGAGAGCTCGGCGGCGTCCCAGGCCAGGGTGACGTCGTAGCCGTTGATCGCGGTCGGCGCGTCGAGGCCGATCGTGAAGACGAGCTGCTGTCCGGGCAGGGCCAGCTCGCTGCCGGTTCCACCGGTCAGCGGACCCGTGCCGGGCCCCGACAGCGTGATGCTGAGGGCCGAAGCGCCGTCGGCGAGGCCGAGCAGCAGGGCGAGGGCAAAGAGGCTACGGGACCACCGCAGGCGCCGAGGGATCATGGCTGGGCTCTCGCTTCCGCTGGAACGGCTTCGGGTTCTTCGCCAAGCTACCAAGTCGTTCCGAGCGGTTGAATGGGCCAAACGGACCATGCCGATCCGCCCACCGTCGGGACCGCCCCTTCGTCCACAGGCGGACACGCAACTCCCGATGGATCGACCCCTGCGAGAAAGGCTCAGCCCGCGACAGCGCAACGTCATGGAGCTGGTCGCGCGCGGGCTCACGAACCGGGACATCTGCGTCGCCCTGGGCATCCAGGCGGGGACGGCCAAGAACCACCTGGCGGCGATCTATCGCGAGCTCGAGGTCACCAACCGCACCGAGGCGACCGCCGCCTGGCTGGCCGAGCAGGCGCCCCGCAGCGAAGGCGCGGCGCTGGCCCCGAACCTGATCGTCTTCCCGTTCCGCGCCTACTCGACGGATCCCGAGGACGAGGTGCTCGCCGGCGGCGTCACCGAGGACGTGACGTCGCTGCTGGCGCGCATTCCGGGCATCGTGGTGATCGCCCGCGGCTCGGCCGCGTCGATCCAGAGCGACGTCCCCGACGAGGAAGACGCGCGCGTCGCCGCCCGCGAGTTCGGCGTGCGCTACGCGGCCGAGGGCAGCGTCCGCCGCCTGGGCGACGCCATCCGCATCAACGTGCGCCTGGTCGAGGCCGCGACCGGGGGCCAGCTCTGGGCGGACCAGTGGAACCGGCGCCTCGACGATCTCTACGACGTCGAGGACGCGCTGGTCGCCGGGCTGGCCGGACGCCTCGCCCACGAGCTCGCCCTGGCCGACGAGCGGCGCGTCCGCACCCGGCGCACCGAGGACCTGGGCGCCTGGGAGCTCTACCAGCGGGCGATCGTCTGCTTCTACTACGACGGGTTCAACGCGCAGAACACCCAGCGCGCGCTCGACTGGGTGGACGAGGCGCTCGAGCGCGATCCCGACTTCGTCCACGCCCACGCCTTCCGCGCGGCCCTGCTGGCCGATCGCGTCACCTTCCACTGGAAGGGGGAGCGGGAGCCGGAGGTCGAGGCCGCGCTGCGCGCCGGGCGGCGGGCGGTGACGCTGGCGCCCAACGACCCCTTCGTGCTCCAGCACTGGGGACAGACGCTCTCCCTGGTCGGCGATCCCGCCGAGGCGATCTACCCGCTGCACCGCTCGATCCAGGCGGACCCGAGCAACCCGCAGTCGTGGGCGCTGCTCGCCCAGAACCAGGCGCGCACCGGCCGGCTCGAGGAGGCCGATCGCCACTTCGAGCGCGCCTTCCAGCTCTCGCCCCAGGACCCGCGGCTCTACCTGTGGATCTCCTACCAGGTGGTGGCCGAGATCGTGCGCGGCGACTGGGACGCGGTCGTGGCGAAGTGTGAGCAGGTGGTGGCGCTGCGCGACGACCAGGCCCTGGCCTGGTCGGTGCTGGCCACCGCGCTGGCGCGACAGGGGCGCGAGGAGGCGGCCCGCCGGGCGGGAGCGCGCGCCAGCGAGCTGCGCCCGGGCGCGGCCTTCGCGTCGAGCCGCCGCCTGATCGTCCGCTACCGCACCCAGGACGCGATCGACGACTGGTGCGCGATCCAGGAGAAGGCGGGCCTGGTCGACGAGGGCTGAGGGCGCTCCGGACCGGCCCGGTTCAGCGGCCCGTCTGCTTGTGGGCGTACATCCGCTGGTCGGCGTCCGCGAGCAGGTCCGGCAGGTCGCGGTGCCGCGCGGGGTCGAACTCCACCACGCCCACGCTGTAGGCCAGCTCGAAGTCGGCGCCGCCGGTCTCGTTCCAGGCGGCGACCGCCTGCTCCAGGCCGTCCAGCGGGCGCTTGGCGTCGGCCGCGCCGGACAGGGTGAGCAGCACGCAGAACTCGTCGCCGCCCATCCGCGCCACCAGGTCCGACTCGCGGAACGTCTCCCGGAGGATGCCCGCCACCGCGCAGAGGGCGCGGTCGCCGGCGGCGTGTCCCAGGCGGTCGTTGATCTCCTTGAAGCGGTCGAGGTCGATGAAGAGCAGGGTGAGCGGCCGATCGTGGCGCTTGCTCGCCGCCAGGGCGTGGGTGGCGATCGCCTCGAAGCCCAGCCGGTTGGTGAGACCGGTGAGGGAGTCGATGGTCGCCGCCTCGAGGGCGGCGAACTCGCCCTCGACCATGCCCGCCAGGTCGGTGAGCAGCTCCAGATCGTCGCCGTCGAGGCCGCGGGGCTCCGGGTCGATCAGGCACAGCGTGCCGAGCTTCTCGCCGTTCGGGGCCTGGAGCGGGTAGCCGGCGTAGAAGCGGATGTTCGGATCGCCGCTCACCAGCGGGTTGTCGTGGAAGCGCTCGTCCTCGCGGGCGTCGTTCACGACCAGCACCTCGTCGCGCAGGATGGTGTGCCCGCAGAAGGAGATCTCGCGCGGCGTCTCGGCGGCGTCGAGGCCCTGGCGGGACTTGAACCACTGGCGGTTCGCGTCGACCAGGCTCACCAGCGCGATCTCGACGCCGAACAGGCGCTTCGCGAGCCGCGTGACCCGGTCGAAGCGCTCCTCGGGAAGAGTGTCCAGGATGCCGAGCGATCGCAGCGTCTCGAGACGCTTCGCCTCGCTGGGCGCGTCCGCGGGTGCCTTCATGTCGTACCCCTGCCTTCCGGGAGGGATCGGTTCGGCGAGAATCGACCTTTACCCGTGGAAGTGCGGGGGGCTCGCCGTGGCCGGGCCTGCTGCTGTCGGCTGGCGGACAGGGGCGCGCCGCCCCGGGCTCACCCGAGATCGACGCCGCGGTAGCCCTCGTCGGCGGCCTGGCGGATCCGCTCGCCGTACTTCGGACCGCCGCCGAAGTAGGCGACGTAGCGGACGCTGCCTTCCCCGTGGCCCGCGACGTTCGAGTTGTAGCCGGTGAACCAGCCCCGGCTGCGGCGCGCGAGCAGACGTTCGTGGGCCCGCACGACCTCCTCGTGCCATTCCTTCTCCGCCTCCGCCCGCGCCTCGAAGCGCGTGATGCCGCGCTCCCGCACGTGCTCGAGGAAGCGCGTGATCCAGTCGACGCCGCCCTCGATGGCGCGCGGGAAGTTGGTGGAGCCGGAGACGCTCTGGGGGCCCGCCACCATCAGCAGGTTGGGAAAGCCGTGGGTCAGGAGGCCGAAGTACGTGCTCGGTCCGTCGCGCCACTTGTCGGCCAGGAGGGCGCCCCCCGCGCCGTGGATCTGCATGCGGTCCCAGGCGCCGGTGATGGCGTCGAAGCCGGTGGCGTAGACGATGAGGTCGAGGTCGTAGTGCTTGCGCGTGGTCTGGATGCCCCGCGGCGTGATGCGCTCGACCGGCGTCTCCGACAGGTCGACCAGGTGCACGTTCTCCCGGTTGTAGGCCTCGTAGTAGTGGGTCTCCAGCGGCAGGCGCTGGGTGGCGAAGCCGTGGTCCCTGGGGATCAGCTTCTCGGCCACGGCCGGATCCTTCACGCGCTGGCGGATGCGGCCGGCCACGTAGTCGGACATCTCCCGGTTCGCTTCTTCGTCGAGAAAGATCTCGGGGAAGTTGCGCCCCAGGATGGCGAAGCCGGGCGTGGCGTACAGCTCGTCCCACAAAGCCCGGCGTTCCTCGGGCGTCACGTTCCAGAACCCGCGCCGGTCGGGCAGGTGCTCGAAGCCGCCGTTGGTGACCGCGCAGTTCGCGAAGATCTCGTCGTAGCGCGAGCGGATCTCCGCCATCTCCGCCTCCGAGATCTCCGAGTTGTTGAGCGGCGTGCTCCAGTTCGGGCGCCGCTGGAAGACGAAGAGCTGGTCCACCTTCCCGGCGATGTCGGCGATCACCTGGATGCCGGTCGCCCCGGTCCCCATCACGCCCACACGGCGTCCCGCCAGCGGCACCGGCTCCTTCGGCCACCAGTAGGTGTGGAAGGCGTCGCCCTCGAAGTCGGCCATGCCCTCGTAGCGGGGCAGGGTGGGAGCGGAGAGCACGCCGATGCCGGTCACCACGAAGCGCGCGGTGCAGGTCCCGCCGCCGGCGATCTCCAGGTGCCAGAGGCGCTGCTCCTCGTCCCAGCGCATCGCCTCGACCCGGGAGTCGAAGCGCATGTGGCGGCGCAGGTCGAACTTGTCGGCGACGAAGTTCAGGTAGCGCAGGTTCTCGGGCTGCGAGGAGAAGCGCTCCTTCCAGTGCCACTCGTCGAGCAGTTCCTTCGAGAACGAGTAGCCGTAGGTGTAGCTCTCGGAGTCGAATCGGCAGCCCGGGTAGCGGTTGCGGTACCAGGTGCCGCCCAGGCCCTCGTCGGCCTCGAGCAGGATGGCGTCGGCGCCCAGGTCCACCAGGCGCTTGATCTGGTAGATCCCGGAGACGCCGGCGCCGATGACGACGACTTCGTGGTGAGGGGCCATGGGGACACGATACAGCCCCCGGGAGGGCCCGCTACAGATCGAAGCGGTCGAGCGTCATCACCTTGGCCCAGGCGTCGACGAAGTCCTGCACGAACGGCTCGCGGCCGTCGTCGGCGCCGTAGACCTCGGCGACGGCGCGCAGCTCCGAGTGGGAGCCGAACACCAGGTCGACCGGCGTGGCCGTCCAGCGGAGCTCGCCACTGGTGCGGTCGCGCCCCTCGTAGACGCCTTCCATGTCCTTCGACTTCTCCCACTGCGTGGACATGTCGAGCAGGTTCACGAAGAAGTCGTTGGTGAGGGTGCCCGGGCGGTCGGTGAAGACGCCGTGCTTCGACCCGCCGGTGTTGGCGCCCAGGGCGCGCATGCCGCCCACCAGCACCGTCATCTCCGGCACGGTCAGCGTCAGCAGGTCGGCGCGATCCACCAGGCTCTCGGTCGGCGACAGCGGGTCGTCGGGTCCGTAGTAGTTGCGGAAGCCGTCCGCCTTGGGCTCGAGCACCGCGAACGACTCCACGTCGGTCTGCTCCTGGCTGGCGTCGGCGCGGCCCGGCGCGAACGGGACCTCCACCTGGTAGCCGGCGTCGGCGGCCGCCTTCTCGATGGCGGCGGCGCCGCCCAGCACGATCAGGTCGGCGAGCGAGATCTTCTTGCGGCCCATCAGTCCGCCGCCGAAATCGCCCTGGATCTTCTCCAGGGCCGCGATCACCTTCGCCACCTCCTGCGGATCGTTGACGGGCCAGTCCTTCTGCGGCGCCAGCCGCAGCCGACCGCCGTTCGCGCCGCCGCGCATGTCGGTGCCGCGGTAGCTGGCGGCCGCCGCCCAGGCGGTGCGCACCAGCTCGGGGACGGTCAGGCCCGAGGCCAGGATCTCCTCCTTCAGCCCGGCGACGTCGCGGGCGCCGACCAGCGGGTGGTCGACCGCGGGGATCGGATCCTGCCAGAGCAGCGCCTCGGCGGGCACGTCGCTGCCCACGTAGCGGGCCAGCGGACCCATGTCGCGGTGCGTCAGCTTGAACCAGGCCCGCGCAAACGCCAGCTCGAACGCCTTCGGGTCGTCGAGGAAGCGCTTCGAGATCTCGCGGTAGGCCGGATCCTCCTTCAGCGACAGGTCGGTGGTCAGCATGATCGGCGCGTGGCGCCGGCCCTCGACGTGGGCGTCGGGGACGGTGTTCGCCGCCTGGCCGTCCTTGGGGATCCACTGGACGGCGCCGGCGGGGCTGCGCGTCTGCTCCCACTCGAAGGCGAACAGGTTGGAGAGGTACATCATCGTCCACTGGGTGGGCGCGGCGGTCCAGGCGCCCTCCAGCCCGCTGGTGACCGTGTCCTCGGCGTTGCCCTTGCCGCAGCGGTTCTTCCAGCCGAGGGCCTGCTCCTCGATGCCGGCGGCGGCCGGCTCCGGTCCGACGCAGTCCGACGGCTTGTGGGCGCCGTGGACCTTGCCGAAGGTGTGGCCGCCGGCGATCAGCGCCACGGTCTCCTCGTCGTTCATGGCCATGCGGCCGAAGGCCACGCGGATCTGCTCGGCGGCGAGAAGCGGGTCCGGGTTGCCGCCGGGACCCTCCGGGTTCACGTAGATGAGCCCCATCTGCGTGGCGGCCAGGGGCTGCTCCAGCTTGCCGTCCTTGCCCTCGCGCATGCGGCCCAGCATCTCCGCCTCCGGACCCCAGTAGACCAGGTCCGGCTCCCAGTCGTCCTGGCGACCGCCGGCGAACCAGAAGGTCGGGAAGCCCATGTCGTCCATGGCGACGGTGCCGGCCAGCACCATCAGGTCGGCCCACGAGAGGCTGCGGCCGTACTTCTGCTTGATCGGCCAGAGCAGGCGGCGCGCCTTGTCGAGGCTGGCGTTGTCGGGCCAGCTGTTCAGCGGCTCGAAGCGCTGCTGGCCGCCGCCGGCGCCGCCGCGGCCGTCGGCTACGCGGTAGGTGCCGGCGCTGTGCCAGGCCATGCGGATGAAGAACGGGCCGTAGTGGCCGTAGTCGGCGGGCCACCAGTCCTGGGAGGTCCGCATCACCTGCGCCAGGTCCTGCCGCACGGCCTCGAGGTCCAGCGCGGCGAACGCCTCGGCGTAGTCGAAGTCGTCGCCGTAGGGGCTGGAGGACGGGTCGTGGTCGCGCAGCGGCGACAGGTCGAGCCGCTCCGGCCACCAGAACTCGTTCGGCTTCGGCTTGCCCTGGGCGAAGGCCGCGTCGGCGAGCAGCACCGCGCAGGCCACGACCGCGAGGGCGGCCCTCCGGGCAGGGGGAAGGGTGGGGCGTCGCATCGGATCCTCCTCGGGGGTGGCAGGCAGGAGCATCGAGCGGAGGCCTGCAGCGGCCGCGATCGGGTCGCGCCACTGCGAACTGGATAACACTCGTTGTTGTCTCGTCAATGGTGCGAAGCGCCTCGCGCCTCACACCTCGTCCCGGCAGCGGAGGCAGACGCCGCGGATCGTGACGTCGATCTTCTCGACCTGGAAGCCCTCGGGGAGGTCGGTGCGGCCGCGGATCTGCGAGTCGGCGCGCGCCGGAACGTCGTAGAGACGCCCGCAGACCCGGCACGTCGCGTGGTAGTGGGGTTCCGGCCTCGCCTCGTAGCGGTAGGGCTCGCCGACCGCCGTCACGCGCGAGGCCAGGCCCGCCCGCACCAGGGCGTCGAGGATCTCGTACACCGTCTTCTGGCTGACGTTCCGGTGGGCGGGCCGCAGCCGCGCGTGGAGCTCGGCCGAGGTCGGGTGGCTCTTCAGCCGGCGCAGCAGGCGCAGCGCCGCGATGCGCTGGCGCGTGGCGCGGAGCCCGTGTCGCGAGAGCTCTTCGGCGACCTGTTCGTCTGCGGTGGGGCGGGACATGGCGAGGACGTGGGGAGACGGTGGAGCAGGGTAGCGCGGGATGCGGACCGCGCGGTGCGGCGGCGCGCCCAACCTAGGGCCCGGTCGACGACTCCGCCGGGTCCGAAGGCGGATGGATCGGTCGCCAGGCCCGCTTCCAGATCTCCAGGCGCGCGCGGGCGTCCTCGAGGATCAGGTAGAGGGCGGGCACCAGCACCAGCGTGATGAGCGTGGCGAAGAGGATCCCGTAGCCGAGCGAGATGGCCATCGGGATCATGAAGCGCGCCTGGCGGGAGGACTCGAAGATCATCGGCGCGAGTCCGCCGAAGGTGGTGAGCGTGGTCAGCAGGATCGGTCGGAAGCGCCGCAGGCCGGCCCGCTGGATGGCCTCCGCCGCGGCGATGCCCTGGCCGCGAAGCCGGTTCGCGTAGTCCACCATCACCAGCGAATCGTTCACGACCACGCCGGCGAGGGCGACGATGCCCATCATGCTGATGACGCTCAGGCTGTAGCCCATGATCCAGTGGCCGAGCACGGCGCCCACCACGCCGAAGGGGATCGCCAGCATCACGATCGCCGGCTGGAGGTAGCTGCGGAACGGGATCGCGAGCGCCGCGTAGATCGCGACCAGCGCCAGCAGGAAGCCGCTTCCGAGCGCCGTCAGCGACTCGCGCATGTCGGCCTGGCGCCCCTCGAAGCTTGCGGCGAGGCCCGGGTGGTCCCGCAGCAGCTCCGGGAGCACGTCGGTGCGGACCGCGGCGAGCACCTGGTTGGTCTGCTCCGGCGGCGTCACCTCGGCGACCACGGTGACGGTGCGGCGTCCGTCCCGCCGGCTGATCTCCGTGTACGCGCGACCCCGCTCCATCTCGGCGATCTCGAGCAGCGGCACGTCGGTTCCCATCGGGGTCCGCACGAGCAGCTGCTCGACGCCGGCCAGGCTCGTCCGCTCCTGCTCCGGGCGGCGCACCAGCAGCTTCACCTCGTCGCGCCCCCGCTGCTGGCGAAGGGCCTCGGCGCCGTAGAAGGCGTCGCGCACCTGGCGTGCGACGTCGGAGGAGGTGAGGCCCAGGCTGCGCGCTTCCGGACGCAGGCGGAAGTCGAGCTGGGGCTTGCCCGGCGAGTAGCCGTCGTCCACGTCGCTCGTGTTGGGGAACTGCTCCAGGGCGGCGGCCAGCCGCTGGCTGGCGCGGTCGAGCACGGCGACGTCGCGGTGCGAGAGCTCGATCGTCAGGGCGGCCCCCCGCCCCGGACCGCCGGCGTCGGACTCGAAGCGCAGCGACTCCACGCCCGGCAGCGACCCCACCGAGTCGCGCCAGCGCCGGGTGACCTCCGCGGTCGACAGCGGGCGCACCCCCGGCGGCGTCAGGTAGACGTCGATCTCGACGGTGTTCTCGTCGATCAGGGCGAAGGTGCCCTTGACCAGCTCGTCGCCTCCGCCGCCCTCGGCGACGCTGCGCGCGCCGTCGAGCAGCCGGTCGCGCACGCGTTCCGCGGCGGAGACCGGACTTCCGAAGGGAAGCCGCGCCGGCGCGACGGCGCGATCCGACTCCACCGTGGGCATGAGCACGATGCCCATGCGTCCCGAGAGCGCGTAGGCGGTGACGTCGGCGAGGAGTCCGACGCCGGCGGCGACGACCGTGTAGCGGTTGCGCACGACCCGGGCGAGGAAGGGCGCGTAGCGCTCCTCGACGAAGGTGCGGAAGCGGCGCTGGAAGGCCTCGCGGAACGACCCCAGGCGCCGCGTGGACGTCCGCGCCGCGTGGGCCAGGTGGGAGGGCAGGATCCAGAGCGACTCGATCCACGAGATCAGGAACACGCTTCCCACCACCAGCGGAATCGAGAACCAGATCTTGCCGAGCGTGCCCGGAATGAAGGCCAGCGGCGCGAAGGCCATCACGTTCGAGAGGATGCTCGTGCCGATCGGGGTGGCGACGTCGCGGGCGCCGCGCACCGCCGCGGTGCGCGGATCCATTCCGCGCTCGCCGTGCTCGTGGATGTTCTCGCCGGCCACGATCGCGTCGTCCACCACGATGCCCAGGGCGATCAGGAACGCGAACATCGACACCATGTTGATGGTGACGCCCATCCACGGCAGCAGCAGGAACGCTCCGAGGAAGGAGGCCGGGATGCCCATCGTGACCCAGAACGCCAGCCGCGCCTCCAGGAAGAGCCCCAGCACGGCGAGCACGAGCAGCAGTCCCAGGAACAGGTTCTTCAGCAGCAGGTCGCGCCGCTGGGTGTAGATCTCCGAGTCGTCGTCGTCGATCGCGTAGTGGACGCCGGGGGGGAGGTCGGCCTCGACGGCGTCGAGGGCGCGTCGCGCGGCCTTCGAGACGCTCTGCGGCGTCTGGTCGCCCATGCGGTAGATCCGCAGACCGATGGCGGGCTGGCCGTCGTAGAGCGCCTTGCGCTGGGCGTCCTCGAAGCCTTCGGAGACGCGGGCGATGTCGCCCAGGCGCAGCGCCGCGCCCTCGGCGGTGGTCACGATGGGGACGTCGGCGAACTGGCGGGCCCAGTCGCGCCGCTCGCTGACGCGCAGCAGCACCTCGCCGCCCGGCGTCTCCAGGCTGCCGCCGGGCAGGTCGAGCGCCGTGTTGCGCAGGTGGGTCGCCACGCCCGAGAGGGTCAGGCCGTAGCGCCGCAGGTCCGCCTGGGAGACCTCCACGTGGATCTCGGTGGCGCGTGCGCCCCGCAGCTCGACCTGGGTGATGTCCGGCTCCTGGAGCAGCCGGTCGCGCACCTGCTCGGCCAGGTCGCGCAGCGCGAACTCCTCGATGGCCCCGTAGATCTGGAGGCTCATGACGTCGCGCCGGCGCAGCGCGAGGCTGATGTTCGGCTCCTCGGCGTCCACCGGGAAGGTGCGCACGCGGGCGACCGCCTCCTGCACGTCGAGCAGGGCCTTCTGGCCGTCGGCGCCGTCCTCGAGCTCGATCACCACGCTGCCGACGCCTTCCGCCGCCGTGGCGGTGACCTCCTCGACTCCCTCCAGCGCGCGGACCGCCTCTTCGACCACCAGCACGATGCCCTCTTCCACCTCCTCGGGGCTCGCCCCGGGGTAGGGCACCGAGACGGTGACGGCGTCGAGCGCGAACTCGGGGAAGATCTCCTGGGTGGTGTGCCGGGCCGAGAGCAGCCCGCCCACGATCAGGACCCCCATCAGCAGGTTCGGCGCCACGCGGTGGCGCACCATCCAGGCGATGGGACCCCGTTGCGTGTCGACCTCAGCCGTCACGCCGGGCCCCGCCGGACGGGTCGCGCGCCGCCGTGCCCGCCTCGCCCGCCTCGCCCGAGGCGTCGCGCAGCGGCATGCCGGGCACCGGTGAGGACAGCTCGGAGGTCACGATCCGCTCGCCGCCGGCCAGTCCTTCGCTGATCAGCACCTCGTCCTCGCCGCGGAAGGCCACGGCGACCTCGCGGATCTCGAGGGCGCCGTCGCCGCCCATCACCCAGACCCGGTCGCGGTCGCGAAGCAGTGCGCGGTCGAGGGCGACGACGTTCTCGATCGGTCGTCCCTGGATCTCCAGGTGGACGAAGGAGTCGAGCAGCAGCGGCGGCATGCCGGCGTGCTCGGGAGCCAGGGCCAGCGGATCGTCGATGCGGACCAGCAGCCGCGCCATGCGTCCCTCGTTCTCCAGGTCGCCCAGCAGGCGCTCCACGTGGCCCTCGCGGAAGGCGTCGCCCGGGATGCCCGCGCCGGTCACCCGCGCCACCGATCCGGGGTCGCCGGACCGGCGGGGGATCTCGATCCAACGCAGCTGGCTCACCGGGACGAGCACCTCGACCCAGTAGGCGCCGGTCTCGACCAGGGTGGCGAGCTGCGTCCCCGGGTCGACGCGCGCCCCCAGCTCGGTGCTGCGCGCGCGCACCAGCGCGTCGAACGGCGCGCGGACCTCGGTGCGCTCCAGGTCGAGGCGCGCCTGGGCCAGGGCCGCCTCGGCCGACGCCACCCGCGCGCGGACCGTCTCCAGCTGGGGCAGGCGGAGCACCAGGTCGCGGTCCTCGTCGGGCACGGACTCGCCCAGCAGCTCGTACTCGAGGCGCGCCACCGACTGGTTGCCCTCCTCGATCTTCAGGTCGGCGCGCGCCTGGGCCAGGTCGGCCTCGCGTTGGCGCACGGCCAGCTCGTAGTCCCGCGCCTCGATGCGCAGCATCACCTCGTCGGCGGCGAAGCGTCCGCCGGGCACGAACTCCGGACTCACCCAGACGATGCGTCCCGTCACCTGGGGCTGGACCTCCACCTGGCGCGTGGCCACCACGCTGCCCATCGCTCCGACCCGCGCGATCTGGGCGGTGCGCTCGACCGGGGTCACCTCGACGAGGCGCGCCTGACGCGGGCGGGGCGTGCGCACGGCGACGGGTCCGGTCTCGAGAAGGGCGAAGGCGGCGGCTGCGCTGACCGCCAGGATGAGCAGCACGAGGGAGGCGTTTCGCCAGCGCGAGGTCACGGCGTCACCCCGCCGCTGCCGGATGCGGGCGTGCCCGCGTCCGCGTCCAGCGAGGCCAGGGCCGGCGCCTCCAGCGGGAAGCCCCCCGCCAGCGCCCGGTGCAGGGCGATGCGGAACTCCAGCAGGTCCCGACGGGCGGTCACCAGGCTCCGCTCCAGATCCTGCTGGCTGGCGAGGGCGCCGAGCACGTCGAGGTAGTCCGTCGCGCCCTTCACGTAGCGGTCGCGCAGGCGTTCGAGCGTCTGGCGCGCCAGCTTCAGCTGGAGCTCGAGGCTCTCGATCAGGCGCCGCTGCTGGCGCTCCTGCACGAGCGCGTCCTCCACCTCCTGGAGCGAGCCGAGCACGACCCGGCCATAGGCGCGGATGCGTTCGGAGAGCTCGGCGCGGGTGCGGTCCACCTCGGCCCTGCGGCGTCCGCCGTCGATCAGCGGCGCCACGAGGCTGGCGGCCAGCCCCGCCATCCAGTTGTCCAGGACGTCGGCCAGCTCGGCGTCGCTGAACTCGGAGGAAGCGGAGAGGCTCAGCCGCGGGTAGCGGTCCGCCCGGGCGGCGGCCAGGCGGCGATCGGTCGCGAGGACGGCGAGGTAGGCGCTGCGCACGTCGGGACGTCGGGCCAGCAGCTCCGCGGGCAGCCCCGACTCGGGGACGGGCCCCGGCTCGGGCAGCGTCTCGGCCGCCGGCAATGCCGTCCCGATCGGCGGACGGCCGAGCAGGACGGCGAGGGCGTGGGCCGCCACCCGGGCCCGCGCCTCCACCTGCTCGCGCTCGCCCCGGCGCTGCTCGACCAGCTGGCGCTGGCGCAACACGTCGGCGGCTCCGGACTGACCGGCGCGGAAGCGGATGGTGACGAGGGTGAGCACCTCCTCGTTGGTGCGGATCTGCTCGTCCAGCAGCCGCAGCTGCCGCGTCTGCTCCACGAAGCCGTACCACTGGCTCGCCACCTCGCCGGCCAGCGCGATGGCCGCCGCGCCCACGGCCTCGAAGCTGGCCTCGGCGTCGTAGCGCGCGGCGTCGCGCGTGGCGCGCAGGCGTCCGAACAGGTCGATCTCCCAGGACAACGACAGGCCCAGGCCGAAGTCGTCCACCCGGTGGTCCCCGCTGGCGTCGGCGTCGGAGAGCCAGGTGGTGCCCGCGCCGGTGTCGGCGTCGACCTCGGGCCAGAGCGCCGCGCCCTCCCGGCGGGCGATGGCACGCGCCTGCGCCAGCCGGTCCCACACGATCGCCAGGTCCAGGTTGTCCGCCAGCGCGTCCTCGACCAGGCTCGACAGGGCGGGATCGTGCAGGTCCTCCCACCAGCGTTCCGAGCGCGCCTGCGTTCCCTCGGTCGAGAACGCCGGCGGAACCTCGACCGGCGGCTCCACCTCGGGCGTGGACGCGCAGGCCAGCGCGAGGGACAGCGAGAGCGCGAGCGCAGCCGGACGCGCCCGGCTGCGCGGGATCCCCCGCGTCACGGCGCGTCCGGTGCAGGAGCCGGCGGAGCGTCGCCCCGCCCGCAGGCGTCGTCGCGTCGGGGGAACTCCTCGTCGCGCATCCGCAGCAGCTCGGCGCGCTGCTCCGGGCTCAGCACCTCGCGGATCGCCAGGATGGCCCGCAGCCGGTTCTTGTGGACCTCCGCCTCGGCGGCGCCGATCGCGTCGGCCTGGGCCAGGACCGCTGACTCGTCGGGATTGTAGGACGCGTTCATGAGATCGCGCAGGCGCTGCTTGGCGGCCTGCACCCCGTCTCGCAGCGCCTCGTCCCGACGGCCCGACCGCGCGACGATCTCCTGGATCCGGGCCTGCGCATCCGGGTCGAGCCCCAGGCGCTCCGCGTACAGGGCGGCGAAGGATCCGGGGGGACGGTGCTCCGGCGGTTCGGCCAGGGCCGCGCCGGGAGCCCCGGCACACAGCACCGCGAACAGCGGGACGAGGGACGAGAGCGGGAGGATCTTGTGTCTCATGGATCGTACGACCTTGGGGGTTCGGTTCATGGGCTCAGCGATCGAGGAACGCGCGGTCGATGGCCGCGTACTCCGGGGGCAGCGCGCTCGGCTCGCTGCCGAGGCGGGTGGCGCTCACGTCGCCGAGCAGGAGGCGCCGCTCCCAGGCGTCGGACGGCAGGCTCGCGATCTCCAGCGGCTCGGGCTCGATCCGACCCAGCGGCAGGGCGAGCCACAGCGAGGCCAGGGCGACGGCGGAGCCCGCCGCGAGCGTCGCCACGAGCATGCGGGGCCGCCGCGGGTGCTCGATGCGCTCGCGCACGCGGGCATCGAGGGAGGTCCGTCGCGCGGGGCTCATGGCCGGCGGCGCGAAGGACGCGTTCAGCCGATCGACGAAGCGCCGTTCGCGGGGCGAGAGATCGGGGGCTCTACGCTTTCGATCCGTCATGGTCCTTCTCCTCTCGGCTCTCCAGCACCCCCTCGAGCTGCGAGCGCAGGCTCTTCAGGGCGCGGTGCAGGTGGCTGTGCACCGTCCCGGTGGCCTTGCCCAGGATCTCGGCCGCCTCGCGGGTGGTGAAGCCTTCCATGTGCACCAGCACGAAGACCTCGCGCTGGCCCCGGGGCAGCGCGCCCAGCGCCACCCCGATGCGTTCCCGCAGCAGCGGGTCGACCACCGCCTCCGACGCCGGGTCGCGGGCGTGATCCGGATCGGTGGTTCCGAAGCGCTCGCGGACGCGACGCCAGCGCACGTGGCTCGCGGCCTGGCGCACCACGATGCGGTAGAACCAGGTGTCGAGGCGGGCGTCGCCGCGAAAGCTGCGCAGGCCGCGGAAGGCGCGCACCAGCGCGTCCTGCGTCACGTCCTCCGCGGCGGCCTGGTCGCCGCCGACCAGACGCCAGGCCAGGCGCACCGCCCGATCGCGGTGGCGCTCCACCAGTTCCTCGAAGCGCGCTTCGAGCGAGGGCTCGGCGGCCACCTGGGTCAACGCGATGACACCTTCCATCTGCGGCGGTCTTCCTCGGCTCGTTGGACGCGCGAGGCCGCCCGGCTTGTTACCGCGTGCAGCGCGCCGGCGCCGGGCACCGCCCCGACCCCCAGGGGCGCCGGACCCCCCATTCATGTGACAATGGAGACGTGAGGAAGCATCGGAACGCGTGGCGTCGCCGCGGGCTGGTCCTGCTGGCCGCGCTCCAGGTGGCCTGCGCCAGCACGCCCTATTCCCTGGAGCCCCGCCCCGAGAACGATCTGACCCTGCGGCTCGCGCCCGGCGAGCCGCAGATCGAGCGCGGCGAGCCCAACGCCTGGGTGGACGGCTTCGGCCACTGGTTCTTCTCGCTGCCCTCGAAGCTGGTGCTGCTCGACTGGCGGGTGAACGACCACGACGTGTCGGTGGAGGTGGAGCAGGCCCTGGGCGAGTACCTGCGCCGCAACGGCCTGTGCAACACCAAGGTGCGCATCAACCAGTACGCGCCCGGCGGCGAGTGGAAGCGGCTGTTCCGCAACCGGGAGATGCCCGGCGGCTGGCGCTACACCCTGGGCCTGCTGTCGGTGTCGTTCTACACGATCTTCCCGGACCGCCTGTTCGCCGGCTTCCCGTTCATCGGCGGCGGAGACGCCTACAACCCCTACACCAACACCATCTCCATCTACTCGAACCGGCGGCCGATCGCGCTGCACGAGGGTGGGCACGCGAAGGACTTCGCGGGTGTCGAGGGGCGGCACTGGAAGGGCCTCTACGCCGGCTCGCGCGCGGTGCCCTTCGCCGGGCTGCTGGTGGCCCTCTACCAGGAGGCGGTGGCGACCAACGACGCGCTCAGCTGGGACCTGGCCACCGCCACGAGCCGGGAATCGAAGCGCGCCTACCGCTCGCTCTACCCGGCCTACGGCACCTACCTGGGCGGCACCGCCCAGAGCGGGGCTTCCTTCTTCACAGGCGGCTGGATCCTCTATGCGATCCAGTACGGGATCGTGGCGGTGGGGCACGTGGCGGGCCAGACCCGCGCCCTGTTCGTGGCGGACCGCGACCGGGGTCTCGAGCCCGACCTGGTGGCGCCCGAGCTGCTCGAGCCGGAGGCCGTGGCCGAGCTCATCGAGGCGAGCGGCGTCCTGGACGATCCACCGCTGGAGGATCCGGGGGTGCACCCCTGCGAGCCCGGTCCCGGCCACGGGTAGGACGAGGTCAGCCATGGATCCCATCGAATGGATCGCACGCGCGCCGCTGCCGTTCCTGGCGCGCTCCCCGGTTCCCCGCGACCTGCGGCCCGTGACGCGCATCGGCGAGGAGGCGCCGCCCCGCCAGGCGCGCATGACCCGGGCCGATCTCGACCGGCTGTGGGGCGCCGTCCAGGCCCTGTACCGCACCGGCGTGTACCCGGGCCTCCAGGTCTGCGTCCGGCGCCGGGGGCACGTGGTCCTCGACCGGGCGCTGGGTCACGCGGCGGGAAACGCCCCCGACGATCCGAAGGACACGCCCAGGATCCCGATGGAGCTGGACACGCCGGTCAACATCTTCTCGGCGTCGAAGGCGGTCACCGCCATGGTGGTCCACAAGCTCGACGAGGAGCGCGTCCTCCACATCGACGACCGGGTCTGCGACTACGTCCCGGAGTTCCGCCACCACGGCAAGAGCCGCATCACCATCCGCCACCTGCTCGCGCACCGGGCGGGCATTCCGAACCTTCCGCCCGAGGCGGTGGACCTGGACCTGCTGGCCCACCCGGAGCGCGTGAACCGCATCCTGTGCGACGCGCGCGTGCGCACGCGGCCCGGGCGCATGCTGGCCTACCACGCCATCACCGGCGGCTTCGTGCTGGCCGAGGTGGTGCGACGCGCCGCCGGCAGGGACATCCGCCAGGTGCTGCGCGAGAAGATCGCGGAGCCGCTGGGCCTGCGCTGGATGAGCTACGGGGTCGCGCCCGAACACCTCGACCGGGTCGCGCGCAACGCCCTCACCGGACCGCCGGTTCCGCCGCCGCTTTCCTGGGTGCTGGCCCGCGCCCTGGGGGTGGGGCTGAAGGAGGTGGTGGCGCTCTCCAACGATCCGCGCTTCCTGACCGGCATCATTCCGTCCGGCAACGTGATGACCACCGCCCGGGAGATGTCCGCCTTCTACCAGTGCCTGCTCGACGAGGGCGAGTTCGAGGGCACGCGCGTGTTCGACGCGCGCACCGTCCGGCGCGCCACGTCGGAGGAGAGCTTCTGGGAGCTCGACCTCACCCTCGGCATGCCGCTCCGCTACGGACTGGGCTTCATGCTGGGCGGCAAGCGCCTCTCGCTGTTCGGCACCGACAACCCCCACGCCTTCGGACACGTGGGCTTCACCAACACGTTCGCGTGGGCCGATCCGGAGCGTCAGCTGGCGATCGCGCTGCTCACGACGGGCAAGCCGGTGATCAGCCTGCACGCCGTGCGCCTGGTGCAGCTGCTGGCCGGGATCAACGAGGCGTTCCCGAAGATCTCCCCGGCGCGCCGTCGGGCGGGGCCGAGGAGGCGCGCGACGTCGCGGATCCGCCCGGTCTGACCTCCGGCATCCCCTGCGGCCCCCGCGGTGTCGATGCGTTTACAGACCCGCGCTCCCCGCGGCCGTAGCCTTCGTCCCCAGTGTCGTGAATCCGAGCCGCCCGGCCCGGCGAGGCCCGCGCGGCCGAAGGGGGACGTCATGAAGAAGAAGACCGAGCTGCGAAGGGTTCTGGAGCAGATCGAGGATCTGGCCCGGAGCGTCGGCGACGAGGAGGAGGGCAGGGGAGCGGGCGACGGGGAGGTCGCCACCACGCGGCGCGGCGGCCGGCTGACGGCGCGCAAGGGCGACGTGGACGTGCACTCGACCAAGAGCGAGGTCCACAAGTTCGGGCGCAACTTCGTGTGCCGCACCAACTCGCGCGGGCACGCCACGCCGGGCGGTCGCTCTCCCACCGAGCTCGTCCTGGACGCCTCGGAGGGGTTCGTGCCGCTGTGGGAGCACGGAGTGACGCTGCGCTGGCAGTTCAACCAGGCGTCGCTGGAGCCCTTCCTGCACCCGGCCGAGCTGAAGGAGTACGTGCGCGACCTGATGCGCGACGCCATCCTGGCCTGGGACTATGCGGCGCCGGTGAGCTTCGTCGAGCGCGAGGACGCCTGGGACTTCGAGATCGTGATCCGCGCCCAGGACGACTGCGACGCCTTCGGCTGTACGCTGGCGAGCGCGTTCTTCCCGGACGCCGGGCGGCACGAGCTGGTGATCTACCCGGAGATGTTCGACCAGGACCACGACGAGCAGGTGGAGACCCTGGTGCACGAGATCGGACACGTCTTCGGGCTGCGCCACTTCTTCGCGGACGTGAGCGAGACCGCCTGGCCGAGCGAGATCTTCGGCGAGCACAAGGCGTTCTCGATCATGAACTACGGTGCCAAGAGCGTGCTCACCGAGACGGACAAGTCGGACCTGAGGCTGCTCTACGACCTGGTGTGGACCGGCGAGCTGACCGACGTCAACAAGACGCCGATCCGTCTGGTGAAGCCCTACCACGCGTCGGGCGAGGCGGTGACCCCGAGCTGCGAGTCGCGCCTCGCGGCCCTGCGTCGGAGGGGCTGAGGGCGGCGGCGACGGGGGTCGGGGGACGCGTTGCCCGGACGCGTCTCCCGACCTATACCTCTCGCCGTCGAACGATCCCGCGGCCCTGCCGTCGCCAAGGAGCCACCCGTGAGCGGAACCCCGATCGATCTCCTGTTCGTCTCCTTCACCATCGGCATCGCGCCGTCGCTGATCGTGGGAACGATCGCGGCGATCGGCGCCTGGCGGCAGTAGCTCCGGCCGGTCCGCCCTCTAGGGCGTGGCGCTCCGCCCCAGCGCCCGCGCCATCTCCATCTGCCGGGCGGCCGCGTCCGTGCGGCCCTGGGCCATCAGCACCTGGGCCAGCTTCTGGTGGGCGTCGGCGCTGGGACGCAGCTCGACCAGCTTGCGGTAGGCGTTCTCCGCTTCGTCGAGCTGCATCTGCTTGGCCAGGATCGCGCCCAGCGGATCGTAGGCGGCCGGGTGCCGGGGATCGGCCTCGACGGCGGCGCGCAGGCTGGCCAGCGCCTCGTCGGTTCGGCCCTGCTGCTGGAGCACCATGCCGAGCCCGCTGTGGGCGGCGGCACTGGGACCGAGCGCGAGCGCCTCGCGGAAGTGGCGCTCGGCCTCGTCGAGCTCGCCGCGCCGCGCCAGCGAGGCGGCCAGGTTGGTGTGGGCCGCCGCCGACCCCGGATCCAGCGCCAGCGCCTGGCGGTACATGGCGTCCGCCTCGTCGGGCAGGCCCTGGCGCTCCAGCACGAAGCCCAGGTCGTTGTAGATGGCGGGCTGCGGCTCGATCGCCAGCGACTCGCGGTAGTGGGCCTCGGCCACCTCCAGCTCGCCCAGGTCGATGGAGGCCAGCGCCATGTTGTTGTGGGACTTGGCGTGCTGCGGATCCACCGCCAGCGCCTTCTCGAAGGCGACCACCGCGTCCCGGCTCCTGCCCTGCTGGAACAGCGAGAAGCCCAGGGCGTTGAGCAGCTCCACGTTCTCGGGCTCGACGGCCAGGCCCCGCTGGTACGCCTCGACCGCCATGGGGTAGTTGCCGGTGCGCTCGTTGGCCATGCCGGCGCGCAGGAACGAGTAGGCGTCGAGGAACTGCTCCTCGATCTTCGCGATGGCGGCGGCGGGCAGCGGCACGAACTCGGGGATGTTGGCGGCGCGGTCGCTGCCGGTGAAGCGCTCGAGCACAACCGGGGGCGTGGAGCGCCCCTGCTCGTCGATGTGGGTCAGGAAGAGCTGGGTGTAGGGCGTGTTGGCCTTCGACGAGAACACCAGCCAGCGGCCGTTGGACGAGAAGCTGTGCCAGGAATTCATGCGCGGCGTGTTCGCGCGCAGCCGCCGCGCGGTCCCCCCTTCCGCCGGCACGATGTAGAGCTCGCTGTCCGGCATGAGCAGCATGTAGTTCTCGGCCTGGCAGAAGACGATCCACTTCCCGTCCGGCGAGAACTCCGCGAAGAAGTTGCTCTTGCCGTTCCCGGAGGCGCCTTCGATGGGGACCGCCTCGCCGCCGCGGCCTTCGTTGAAGGGAACCCGGTACAGGTCGAACTTGAAGGGCTCCTGGTCCTCGATGAACTCGGGGACGTCGTTCTCGTCCAGCAGGATGCCGGGGGCGTTGGCCACCGCGTCCTTCTGGTAGGCCTTCGTGCGCGCGAACACGACCGACTTCCCGTCCGGGCTCCAGGTGGGGTTGCTCTGGACGTACTCGGGATCGTCGGCGCCGGGCAGCGGGGCGTAGGTGCCGGTCTCGGTGTCGTAGACGACCAGGATGCCCTTGATCGGGAAGAACAGCTGCGAGAACTCGATGCCGGGCGTCGCCACGAACAC
>JBNLVK010000217.1:0-7258 GCA_050618055.1 Myxococcota bacterium | reverse complement strand
GCGGCGCAGCAGCACGTCGTCGAGCCGGCGGGCCCACTCGCGCTCGACGGCGAAGCGCACCGGATCGATCCCGCTGCCGGCCTGGAGCTGCCGGCCGTCGGGAAGCGGGCGGTCCGGAAGGTCCGCCGCGGGGCGTCCCAGCCGGGCGCACACCCGGTCGACGGCGCGCAGCGCCACGCCCCAGGCGGTGGTCCACTTCACCGGCTGGGCGTGGACGACGCCGCCGGCGTCGCTCTCCACCACCGCGCGCTCCCCCGGCTTCGCCCCCTCGCCGGGCAGGAGCCCCGCGTGCACGCGGCGCAGGTCGCGTCGCGCGAGCCGGGACAGCGCCGGGTGCACGGGGCGCAGCCAGGCAATCACGTCGTCGATCCACCCGCTCTCCAGCACCAGCGGACGCGACGGATCGCCGGCGTAGGCGCGGTCGTGGGTGCCGACCACGCTGCGGTCGCCGACGCTGGTGACGAAGACGTTGCGGCCGTCGTCCGGGTGACGCAGCGCCACGCCCATGTCGCCGTCGAAGCCGGGCAGGCGCGGCAGCACCAGGTTCATCGACAGCACCGCCGCGGCACCGGGCGCCGACGCGCGGTGTGCACCGGTGCAGCGCAGCGTGCACGCCGCCGGCGGCGGGGGCGCGTCGGCGTAGGTCCGTACCGAGAGGGTGCCCGGCGCGGCGTCCGCGCCGTGCAGCGCGTCGACCATCAGCCGCTCCGTGTCCTCGATCAGTGCGTCGTACCAGACGCCGCCGCGGGCGCGCGGCAGCCTTCGGTCGGCGCGCACGCCGCGGTTGCGGTGCAGCGACAACACGTCGTTGGCCAGCAGCCCGACGCGCACCAGCCCGCGGTAGGCGGCGCCGTGGCCCGAGCGGTCCAGCCGGAACGGGAAGGGACGCACGCAGTGGGGCGCCAGCCGCAGCAGGCGGCGCCGCTCGCGGATCGACTCGAAGGAGCGCGCCAGGTCGAGGGACTGGAGGTAGCGCAGGCCGCCGTGGGCGACGTGCATGCTGTTCGACGACGCCCCGCCGCCCACGTCGCCGCGATCGACCAGCACCACGTCGAGTCCGCGGCGGCAGGCCTCGTAGGCCGCCGCCACGCCGCACACCCCGGCCCCGACGATGCACAGGTCGGTCACGCCGTGTCGCCCCCGTGGAGCCGGTGGCGCAGCTGCTCGCGGACGGTGGAGACGAGCCCCTCGCGCCGGCCGAAGGGCTCCACCCGCGCGCCGTCCTCCAGCGCGCGGCGCAACGACGCGGCCGGGCGCCCTGCATCGATCTCACCGGCGACCCGGAACCCGTAGCCGGCGGTGCGCGCCTCGGCGCCCGGCACCGGCAGCACGTCGCTGCCGGCCAGCACCCGCGGTCCGCGGGCGAAGGCGGCCGGCTCGGGCCAGGGCGCGCAGCGCTGGGCGATGTCGCCGGCGAACAGGCGCGGGTGGTCCGCCCAGGCGGCGTCGCCGAGCAGCGCCTCGACCCGCCGGCCGCGCTCGCCGAGCCACTTGCCGACGCCCCAGGGCAGCACCGCCAGCGCCCCCGAGTCGAGGCGGCGGCGCCGCAGCTCGCGCGCCGGCAGCGAGCCGTCGGCCACGGCGCCGAGCCCCGCGTCCGGATCCGCCGCCAGCGCCAGCACCTCGATCCGCTCCTCCGACACCAATTGGTGTCCCGCCACCAGCCAGACGTCGCCCAGGCGCAGGCTCGCCGGCTCTCCGGTGGTGCTCGGCGCGAACGCCTCGAGCAGCGCGGGGGTCAGGTTCGGCGGAGCCGACGCGGCCTCGCCCCGGGCGTGGGCCCGCAGCGCCCCGAAGTAGTCGTAGCCGTGGCTCTCGCACAGCAGCAGCAGCAGCGGACCGTCCAGGGCGCGCGCGCGCTCGCCCGCCGCGTGCAGCAGCCGCTCGAGATCGAAGCACCGATAGAAGTGCACGTGCGCATCGGCGTAGATCGTCATGCGGCCCCGCGAGTATCGCGAAGCGTCGGCGCAGCCGCCGCTGACGGCCAGCCCGCGCGGGCGCTACCCTGCCGGCTCTGCGCCCCCGTCCGGAACGCGCCCGCTTGTCGAAGTCCGACACCGCCTGGAAGAGCGCCTGGCCCTGGTGGCTGGCGCTCGGTGTCGCGCTCTCGCCCGCTCTGTTCGACGCCGGCGCCCTCGCCGTGCGCGAGTGGTGGGCCCGCGGCAGCGTGGTGGTCGCGCTGCTCGCCGTGTTCGCCATGTGCGAGGCGCACGAGCCGCAGCGTCCCGGCCGCCACGCCGCGGTCGGCCTCGGCCTGGTCGCGCTCGGCGTCGCCTGGACGCTCGTCGCGGCCGGCGGCGGCATGCTGCGCCTGGCCCGTCCCGCCATTCCGATCGCCGTGCTCGGCCTGGCCCTCCTGCTGGGCCGACCCGCCGGGCTCCGCGCCGCGCTGCTCTTCTTCGCCGTCGCGCCGCCGAAGACGCTGATGGACGCCCTGCCCGGCCTGCACGACCTGGCCGGACGCCTGCCCGCATCCGACGGCGGACCCGGCGACGGCGGCGGCTTCGCCGAGGGGCTCGTCTCGGCCGACGGCGGTCTGCCGCTGGTCGTCGTGCTCGCCGGGGTCGGGGCCTTCCTGGGCGTACGCCGCGGCGGGTCGCTCGGGCAGGTCGCCCGCCGCGCCGTCCGCTGCGGCCTGCTGGCCCTGCCGATCCAGGCCGCGGCGCTGCTGCTGGCCTGGGCGCTGTGGCGCGCCGGCCAGCCGGAGCTCGCCCGCTTCGGGCTGTCCCACGTCGTGTGGAGTGCGAGCGTGGCGCTGCTGCTGCTGCGCGGCCAAGGGGGGCGCGACGCGACGTCCTAGACGTGCTGGGGCAGCGAGCCCAGGCAGGCGCCGTCCGCCAGGCGCTCCAGCTGGCGCGTGCTCACGATCACCGGGTCGACCAGCTCGAGCAGCAGCATCACGCCCAGGGCCAGGCACACCGACGCGACCACTCCCGCCGCCGCCAGCATCCAGCGCGGGCGCTCGGGCGCGGTGGGCGTCTGGGCGCGGTCCAGGATCGAGACCTGGGCGCCCTGCTGGGCCGACTCCAGGTTCTCGGCCAGCTGCGCCTCCTCGACCTTGCGCAGCGAGTCGAGGTAGCGCTCGCGCAGCACCATCTCCTTCTGCTCCAGCACCGAGAGCTGCTCGCTGTTGCTCGGCGTGGCGTCGATGCGGGCGGTGAGCTCGGCGATCTCGCGCTCGTTGTCGGCCAGCTGGGTCTTCATCAGCGCCAGGTCGCGCAGATCGGCGGCGATCACGGCGGATCCGCCCATGGCGGCCCGCTCGGCGTCGACCACCTCGCCCTGCCGCGCCACGCGCTCGCGCAGCGCCTGGACGTTCGGGTGCTCCTCGGTGTGGAAGGCGATCTCCTGGGCCAGCTGGCGGCGCAGCTCGTCGAGCAGGATCTCGTTCTGGGTCTTGGCCGTCGTCTGCGGCAGCGACTGGAGCGTGACGATGCGGTTCTCCTTGGCGGCGATCTGGGTGGAGAGACCCGATCCGCGCTCGGAGAGCATCTCCAGGCGACGCAGGTTGGTGTCGAGCTCGCTGGGCAGCTCGCCGCGGTGCGCCCGGCGGAACTCGCTCACGGCCTGCGACTGCTCCCGCAGCTCCTCCTCGTCGCGCTCGAGCTGGCGGCTCAGGAAGTCGGTGGTCAGCCGCGCCAGCTCGCCGCGGCGCTCGATGCTCGCCTCCATGAACAGGCCGGCCAGGGCGTTGGCCACCTCGGCCGTGCTCTCCGGGTTCTTCGAGCGGTAGGAGATGCCGTAGATCATGGAGCCCTGGCCGCCGCGCCGCGTGCCCCAGCCGCTGCGCGGCTCGACCGTGATGCCGCTGCGCAGGCGGCCCACCAGGTCGTCGGGGGTCATCTCCGGCGGAGCGTCGGGGAAGAGACCGAACTGCTCGACCAGGCGCGCCAGGTTCTCGCGCGACAGCACCTTGCCGACCATCGCGTTGATGTTCGAGATGGCGTCCTCGCGCACCGTCGAGCGCACGAAGTCCTCGGGAATCTGCTGGCGCGTGATCAGCACCGAGGCCTCGGCCATGTAGGTGGGCTTGCTCTTGTAGACCGCCACGCCGGTGGCCAGCAGTCCGACGACGGCGGCCGCCACCATCCACAGCCAGCGCCGACGCAGCATGCCCATCGGATCGAACAGGAAGGCCGGCAGGGCCAGCCCGTCGTCGAGCTCGCCGCCCGGGGACTCCCAGGGGCTGTTCGGGTCGCTAGGCCCGGCCACGCTTCCCCCGCTTTCCGCCGCCGGACCCGCCGTCCTGCGGGCTGCCGTAGTCGTAGCCCTGGTAGTACTGCGGATCGGGCTTCACGCCGTTCAGCACGGTGGAGAGCACCTGACCCTGGGGCAGCACCTCGAGCATCTGCCGGAACGCGCGCACGCGCGAGATGCCCGCCCGCGCCACCGGCAGGCAGACCGCGACGCGCTCCAGGATGAGCCGCGAGTCGGGCACCAGCAGCGTCGGGGGCGTGTCGACGACGACGATCGAGTAGCGGCGCTCCAGCTCGTCGAGCAGACGGGCCAGGCGGCTGCGGGTGAGCGCCTGGTGCGCGGCCCGCTGCGCGTGCAGGGTCGGGAAGACGTCGAGGGGCGGCTCGTCGAACTGGACGCGGGCGCTGTCGAGGTCGACCTCGTCGGCGAGCACGTCCTCCAGGCCGTGGCCCACCTGGAGACCCAGCACCTTGGCGATCGACGGACGGCGCAGGTCGAGGTCGAGCAGCGCGACCTCGCGGCCGGGCGCCAGCGACGCCAGCGCCAGCGCCAGGTTGCAGCTGGTGGTGGTCTTGCCCTCGTCGCGCACGGCGCTCACCACCGCCAGGCTGGAGGCCCGCCGCGCCTCGAGCTGGGCGCGCACCTCCAGCGCGATCTGGCGGCACGCCTCGAGCGCCGGACCGTCCTCCAGCGGGATGGCCGGGTCGGTGGGCTGGGGCCGCTCGAGCGCCCGGGCGGGCTCGCCGGGCGTCGCCGCGCGGGCGTCCGGCGCCACGGGGCGCGGAACGACCGAGGGCGGCCCGTCGGACGACGACCCGGAGCCGGCCTCCCGGGGCCGGGATCCGGCCGTGGGGCCGCCGCCGGCCCGTCGAAGCGCGTCCGCAATCTCACCCAACTGGCGTCGTCCTCCAGCACCCAGGGTGGACGGTTGGCGCCGCACCCCCGGGGTCCTTATAGGTGGGCCGCCAGGAGCGAATGGTAACGCATCGAGTTGCGGGCAATCGCCCACGCAACGACCGCACGCAGGCGCACTTCGCGAACCGGCAACCGGGAGGCAACGAGGGGAAGCATGCACGCCGACGAGACCCGCCCGGGCACCGGTCCGGACACCGGCCGCTTCGCGCCCTCCACCACCGGACCCGCCCACGCCGGCACCCTGCTGGCCGCGCTGCTCTGCTGGCTCGACGTGCGCCGTCGCGGAGGCCGGCTGCTGCTGCGCCTGGAGGACCTGGATCCGGAGCGCTGCCGGCCCGAGTGGGCCGCCGGGGTGGTCGAGGCCCTGCGCTGGCTGGGCCTCGACTGGGACGCGGAGCAGCGCCAGAGCGCCCAGACCGCCGGCCACGCGGCGGCGCTCGACCGGCTGGAGGCGGCGGGTCGGCTCTACCCCTGCGCGTGCAGCCGCAGCGAGATCCGCCAGGTCGCCCGGCGGGCGCCGGACGGCAGCCACCGCTACCCGGGCACCTGCCGCGAACGCCGCCTGCCCGCCGGCGGCTGGCGCGCCTGCGACGAGCCGCTGCGCGTGCGCCTGCCCGAGGGTCGCCTCGAGATCGACGACGAGGGCGGCTTCCCGCTCTCCCAGGATCCGGCGGCGGAGATGGGGGATCCGGTGGTGCGACGCCGCGACGGCTCCGTCGCCTACCAGCTGGCCGGCGTGGTCGACGACGCGGCGGGCGGTGTCACCCGGGTGGTGCGCGGCAACGACCTGGCCGCGTCCACCGCCACCCAGGTGGCGCTCCAGCGCCTGCTGGGGCTCGCCCGACCCGCCTATCGCCACCACCTGCTGCTGGTCGACGAGACCGGGCGCAAGCTCGGCAAGAGCCAGGACGCGGTCGGCGTCGACGCGCTGCGTGCCCACTACCGCGAGGCGCCGCGGCTGCTGGGAACGCTGGCCGCCGCCGCCGGACTGCGCGACCGCGACGAGCCGGCCCGCGCGTCCGAGCTGCTCGCCGACTTCCGCTGGAGCGACGTCTCGCGGCGCGATCGCGTGCTGCGCGTCGACGCCGGGCGCCTGGCGCTGCTGGGCTGGCGGGATCCGGAGGTGTACTAGTCGCTCCGGACGAACGTCCCCGCGCCCGCGACCGGCGCCACGCCGCTCATGCCGAAGCGGCTGGGACGCCACCAGTGGGTGACGTCCGTGTGTCCGTCCGCCGCGAAGTCCTGGAGCGCGACGTTCAGCCGGAAGCCCTGCCAGGGTTGGCCCTGGCGCTCGTCGAGGAAGGCGAGGGGTATGGCCAGCTCCACCGCGTAGCCGTCCTCGGTGGTGCGCGCCGCGCGTCGCGCGCCGTCGGGCCGCTCGGGCAGCAGCCGGCCGGTCAGCGGATCGTCGCGGGACTCGCCCGGCAGCAGCCAGGCGATCACCAGCTTCGCCATGCTGCCTTCGGCCACGGCGTGGAAGAAGCCCGTGTTGGTGTCGCGGGCCGGCGCGGGCCGCGCGTCCAGGGTGATCTGCACCGCGTCCTGGTCGCGCGCGGTGCGCCCCGCGTGGAAGGACGGCGTCGGGTCGACCACCCGGGCGGCCACGTAGAGGAAGCGCTCGTCGTGGCCCACGCCGAAGTGCAGCGAGGCGCCCGACGGGCCGTCGGCAGGCTCGGGCGCGCCGGCCGGCGGCGGGCGGGCGTCGACGGCGAAGGGCAGTGCCTCCCAGTCGTCGAGCCGGCCGTCGACGCGCACGCCGCGCACCGGACGGCACGCGAAGGGCGCGTCGGGCAGCAGCCACGACGTCTCCTCGATCACCAGCGGCGTGCCGTCGGCCTTGCGTCCCGCGAGCCGCCAGCGGACCGGGGACGGCGCCAGCGCACCGACGGAGCGGGAGGTGCGCGCGCGGACCGGGATCTCGAGCAGCGCCTCTTCCCCCGACGCCACCACGGCCTCCACCCGGTCGACCCCGGGCGCCAGGTCCGGACCCGCCTGCGGACGGCCGGTGACGAGCAGCGGCTCGTCGCCGTCGTTGCGCACGCGGAAGCGGGCCGTGCCCGACTGGAAGCGCGCGCCCGACGCGAGCAGCGGCTCGTCGCCGTCGGTGCGCACGCTGGAGCGCGCCATCCGGGTGGAGCCGCTGCGC
>JBNLVK010000216.1:0-7968 GCA_050618055.1 Myxococcota bacterium | reverse complement strand
CTCGGTGCGGGACGTCGTGACCTTCCTGGTCGACGCCTTCCCGCGCGAGGTGCTGAACCTGCCCATGGAGCCGGGCATCACGGGAAGCTCGTCGCGCGAGGGGGCCTGATCCCCGCTTGAGCTCGCTGCGCTTCAGCCACCTGGGCATCTGCGTCTCCGACCTGGATCGCGCGCTCGCGTTCTACCGCGACGCCCTGGGGTTCGAGCCGGCCGGCGAGCTCGCGGTCGACGGCGAGCCCAGCCAGACGCTGCTGCGCCTGCCGGACGTGGCGCTGCGCGCCGTCTACCTGCGGCGCGACGGCGTGGTGATCGAGCTGCTCCACTACGCGTCGCCGGGACCCGTGGGCGACGGCGAGCCGCGGGCGATGAACGCCCTGGGGCTCACCCACCTGTCGCTGCGGGTGGAAGGACTGGACGAGCTGGCGTCGGAGCTGTCGGAGCGGGGCTTCCCGGTGCTGCGCGAGACGCGCATCGACCACCCGCAGCTGGGCGCCCGCGCCGTCTTCGTGACCGACCCGGACGGCACGCTGGTCGAGCTGGTGGAGACGCGCGACGCCGAGGCGTCGCGGTCCGGGGCCTAGGCGATCGCCGAGGTCGTCCCGCTCGCGCCGGCCGCGCTGCGCGACGCCGCCGACGCGCTGGCGCGGGCCTTCGGCGACAACCCGCTCAACGTGGCGGTGATCGGCGGCGACACGGCGCGGCGCGTGCGCTGCAACCGGGCCGGCATGCGCGCCCTGCTGCCGGTGGCGCTGCGGGCCGGCGCGGCCTGGACCGTGGGCGACGCCGACGCGCCGGTCCGGGGCGCCATGATCGCGACGCCGCCCCGGCGCTACCCGCTGCCCCCGCCGTCGCTCGGCGTCGAGCTGCGCACGCTGTGGGTGCAGGGTCCGCGGGTGCGGGGCCGCTGGGCACGGGTCTTCGACCACCTGCACGCGCTGCACCCGCCGTCGCCGCACTGGTACCTCTCGACCCTGGGCGTGGCCCCCGAGGCACGTCGCCGCGGCCTGGGACGGGCGCTCGTCGCCCGGCTCGCCGACCGCGCCGACGCCGCCGGCGTGCCCTGCTACCTGGAGACGGACCGGCCCGAGAACCTGGCCTTCTACGAGCCGGCCGGCTTCCGCGTGGAGCGCGAGAGCGAGATCCTCGGCGTCCGCGTCTGGCACCTGACCCGACCGGCGGTGACGCCCTAGACTGACGGGCCTGGGGGAAAGCAGATGTTCGGCAGACGACCCGACGGAAAGCTGGTGCGCGACGCGGCGCCGATGCGGCGCATCATGCCCTACATCTCGCCGCGCCGGAACGAGTCGGTCTTCTACCTGGCCGCCGACGTCGAGGTGGAGGCGGCGCTCGAGTTCCTGGAGAAGCGCAACCGCGAGCGCCCCGACGACCGGCCGATCACGCTCTTCCACCTGCTGCTGCGTTCGCTGTCCCAGATGTTCGCGCTGCGGCCCGGCATCAACCGCTTCGTGAAGGGCGGCAAGCTGTGGGAGCGCGACGGCATCCAGCTCTCGTTCGCCGCCAAGCGCGAGATGCGCGACGGCGCGCCCATGGCCACCATCAAGCGCCCCTTCGATCCCGACGGCGAGACCCTCGAGGAGATGGTCGACGGCATCTACGGGAAGCTCAGGCCGGCGCGCGCCGGGGTGGAGTCGACCAGCGACAAGGAGACCAAGGGGCTGGTGCGGCTGCCCGGCTTCGCGACCCGCGCCCTGATCCGCGCCGCCGACGGCCTGGACGCCCTGGGCCTGCTGCCCGGCGCCCTGATCGAGCCCGACCCGCTGTACGCCTCGATGTTCGTGGCCAACCTGGGATCGGTGAAGCTCGGCGGCGGCTTCCACCACCTGTGGGAGCGCGGCACCTGCTCGACCTTCTGCGTGATGGGCAAGGTCGAGGCGGGACCCGGCGGCCGTCGCCAGATGCGCCTGTTCTACACCTACGACGAGCGGGTCGAGGACGGCCTGTACGCGAGCATCGCGCTCGCCGGCAACCACGAGCGGCTCGAGAAGCCGGAGCTGCTGCTGGCCTCGTGCAGCGAGCTGGCGGCCCTGGGCCACGGCACCGATCCGGGCTCCCGCGGCTGACCGGCTCGGACTGAAATCCATTTCCCACCCCGCGGGGTCTCCCCTTCCGGAGTGGAACGACTTTTCCGTTCCCACGGAAGGCGGATTCAAGGCGGGCCCTTCCTGGACGAAGGTCCAAACGAGCGATTCCAGGGGGTTACCCCCTCAGCTGCACGCGGCACGGAGTTTGCTCCCTGTGTAGGGTGATCCATCCAACACGGTGATGACTCCCGTTTCGAGCTCTGGGAAGGGTGCGGCACGGGTTTCATCGGGGCCCAGCCGGAGTCATGACCGGCTGGGCCTTCGTTCTTCTGGAAGCGCCCCGGTCGGGTATGCTGGCCGCGGGGTGATGGAGACGCGAGCCATCGAGCGGCCGGCCGAGGACGGTCGGCGCCGACGGGGCCGGCGCAGCCGCGCCAGGATCCGGGCGGCCGCCCGCGACCTGTTCCGCGAGCGCGGCTTCGACGGCGCCACGCTGCGCGCCATCGCCGAGCGGGCGGGCATGGGCGCCAGCTCGATCTACCGGCACGTCGAGACCAAGCACGAGCTGCTGGTGCTCGAGCTGGCCGAGCTCCAGGAGGAGGCCTGGACCCGCTTCCGCCTGGAGGACGACAAGACGCGCCCGACCCGCGAGCGCGTGCACCGCTTCTTCCAGGTGCAGCACGAGCTGCTGGCCTCGAACGCCGACCTGACGGTGATCGCGCTGCGCGCCTCGACCTACCCGGACGCGCCGGTGGCGCGGCGGGTGCTGACGCTCCACGACCGCACCATCGGGCTGCTGGCCGAGATCCTGCAGATCGGCCGCAAGCGCGACCTGGCCGAGGACCTGGACGTGCTGGCGTCGGCGCGGGCGCTGTTCCACATCGCCAGCGGCGCGCGGCTGTCCTGGGCCAACGGGCTGGTCAGCGAGTCGGGCTGCCGCAAGGCGATCGAGTCGTCGGTGGAGCTGCTGTTCCGCGGCCTGTCGCGCCGCGGCGAACCGTCCTAGAGGTCCTCGTCGCGCTCGATCTTCGCGGCGATCTCCGCCAGCCACTTGCGGTAGTCGTCGCCGTCCCAGGCCCGGTGGTCGCCGCGGCGGGTGAACTGGGCGTTGCGGTGGTAGTTCCAGGCGTTCAGCCGGTTGGCGCGCGCGCTGTCGCGCTCGCCGATCACCTTGGCCGGAACGCCGGCGATGATCGAGCCGGGCGGGTACTCGCGGCCCTCGGGCACCATGGCGCCGCCGGCCACGATCGAGCCGCGGCCGATGTGCGCGCCGTCCATGATCACCGCGTTGATGCCCACCAGGCAGTGGTCCTCGATGGTGCAGCCGTGGATCGTGGTGTGGTGGGTGATGGAGCAGAAGTCGCCCACCTTGACCGGATCGTCGTAGCCCACGTGGACCATCACGAAGTCCTGGATGTTGGTCATGCGCCCGATCTCGATCTGCACCGCCTCGGCGCGCATCACCACGTTGTGCCAGACCGACGAGCCCTCGCCGATGCGGACCCTGCCGTAGAGCTGCGCCGAAGGGGAGACGAAGACCGACTCGTGAACCCGGACGTCGTCGCTCACGCGCCCGCCTCGAAGAGGGCCCGCGCGCGCGCCTGGAGGTCCGGGTCGGCCAGGTAGTCGAGGGCGGTCATCGCCAGCGCCTTGGCGCCGTCCAGGGCGGCGGCGTCGCCCATCTCGGACCCGGCCCACTTCTCGAACTCGGCGTTGTGGATCGTGCAGTGCAGGGGCGCCGACGCCAGCATCGGGTGGATCGACGGCACGCGGTGGCTCACGTTGCCCATGTCGGTGCTGCCCTGGAGGCTGGCGGGCAGCTTGTCCATGGGGAAGAACTCGCGGCCCAGGGTCTCGGCGTTTCGCTGGAAGGCGCTGGCCAGCGGATCGTTGAAGCGGATGTCCAGGTAGTCGGCGGTGCCCCAGACGAGTTCCAGCTCGGCGCCGGTGGCCGTCGCGCCGGCGCGGAAGCAGGCCTCGACGCGCTGCTTCAGGCCGGCCAGCTCGTCGGCGTTGGCGGCGCGCACGTAGAAGCGTCCCTCGGCGCGCTCGGGCACGATGTTCGGCGCCTGCCCGCCGTCGAGGATGATGCCGTGGATGCGCTCGGTGGGTCGGATGTGCTGGCGCAGCGCGGCGATGGACTGGTAGGCGGAGACCAGCGCGTCGAGCGCGTTCACGCCGCGCTCGGGCATGGCCGCCGCGTGGGCCGCCTCGCCGTGGTAGACCACGTCGACCTCGGCCAGGCACACGCAGGGCATGCTCACCAGGTTCACGCTGGCCGGGTGGATCATCATGGCGGCGCCGACGCCGTCGAGCGCGCCCTAGCGCGCCATCAGCTCCTTGCCGCAGCCGCGCTCCTCGGCGGGCGTTCCCAGCACGCGCACGCGGCCCGGCAGCCGGTCGGCCACCGACGCCAGCGCCAGGCCCGCCCCGACGCCGGCGGTGGCGATCAGGTTGTGGCCGCAGGCGTGGCCGATCTCGGGCAGCGCGTCGTACTCGGCGAGCACCGCGACGCAGGCGTCGCCGCTGCCGAACTCGGAAGCGAAGGCGGTCTCGAGTCCGTAGGCGCCGGCCTGCACCTCGAGGCCGGCCCCGCGCAGCGTGTCCACCAGCAGGGCCGCGGCCCGGTGCTCCTCGAAGGCCAGCTCCGGGTGGGCGTGGATCTCGCGCGAGACGCGCAGCAGGTCCTCGGCCATCCGGTCGATGGCCTCGCAGGCTTCTCGCTTCAACTGGTCGACGCTCATGGGGGCTCCCTTTGCAAGCGGCCAGTGTAGCTGGCAACGTAGGGGCCATGCGCGCGATCGTCGTCGACCAGTGGATGGAGCCCGGGGACCTGAAGGTGAAGGAGGTGCCCGAGCCCGAGCTCGTTCCGGGCGGCCTCGAGGTCGAGGTGCGGGCCGCCGGCTGCAACTTCTTCGACATCTTGATGGTGCAGGGCCGCTACCAGATGAAGCCGCCCTTCCCCTTCATTCCCGGCGCCGAGCTGGCCGGCGTGGTGAAGCGCGTGGGCGACGGCGTCACCGACTTCGCGCCGGGCGACCGGGTGCTCTCGTCGGCGGGGCTCGGCGCCTTCGCCGAGGTGGCGGTGGTCGGCACCGGCGGCACGTACAAGCTGCCCGGCGACATGTCCTTCGAAGAGGGCTGCGCGCTCCCCATCATCTATCCCACTTCCTACGCCGGGCTCGTCGACCGCGGCCAGCTCCAGAAGGGCGAGACGCTGCTGGTGCACGCGGCGGCGGGCGGCGTGGGCATTGCGGCGGTGCAGATCGGCAAGGCGCTGGGCGCCACGGTGATCGCGACGGCCGGCGGCGCCGAGAAGTGCGAGGTGGCGCTGCGCGAGGGCGCCGACCACGCCATCGACTACCGCGCCGAGGACTTCGTGCCGAAGGTGATGGAGCTGACCGACGGCCGCGGCGCCGACGTGATCTACGACTCGGTGGGCGGCGAGACCACCGACAAGAGCCTGAAGTGCATCGCCTGGAACGGCCGGCTCGTGATCATCGGCTTCGCCGGCGGACCCATCCCGGAGATCAAGGCCAACCGCATCCTGCTGAAGAACATCGCGGTCACGGGGCTGCACTGGGGTGCCCACGCGCAGAAGGATCCGGCGCGCATTCCCGAGGTGTTCGGCGCGCTCTTCGACCTCTATGCCGCGGGGCAGATCCGCCCGGTCATCTTCAAGAGCTACTCGCTGGAAGAGGTGCCGGCGGCGCTCGAGGCGCTGGGCTCGCGCAGGACCTACGGCAAGGTCGTGATCACGCCGTGAGCCGCCCGTCGTGACCATCCAGGACTGGGGCGCGATCGGCGAGGTGGTGAGCGCCGTCGCGGTGGTCGTGACGCTCGCCTACCTGGCCACCCAGATCCGCTACGCGCGGCTCGCCGCCGCCGACGTGAGCCGCCAGAACCGGGCGGAGGGCGTGCGCGACCTGCTGCTGGCCGGCGTCGCGAACCCGGCGTACGCGCGGGCCTGGACGAAGGCGGACCCGGAGGGGCGGGAGCGCATGCGCACGCTGGAGGAACGCTTCGGCCTCACGACCGAGGAGGCCGAGCACGTCTGGAACGGCGCCTGCGCCTGGACCTTCCTGCACTGGGCCCAGTTCCGCTCGATGAAGACGCCCGAGGACGAGCGCGAGCTCCACAACCTGATCGCCGCCTTCTACTCCCGCGAGCCGATGCGGACCTACTGGAACGACATCCCCTACAGCAAGCAGATCCTCGACCCCGACTTCGTCGCCTGGGTCGACCAGGTGCTGGCGGAGACGCGCGAGGGCTAGCCGCGCGCGAGCTCCACGAGCACGGCCTGCCTCAGCAGGGGCAGGTTGATCTCGTGGTGGCCGATGATCTCGATGCCGCGCTTGACGGGGCGGCCGATGACGTTGGCGCCGGTGCGGTAGTGGCGCTGCATGTCCAGGTTGCCGGCGACCACGTCGGAGAGCTCGTGGCCCAGGTTGCGGGCGATGGAGATGAGCTTGAGGAAGACCTCGGGCATCACCACCGCCGAGCCGATGTTCAGCCACACGCCGCCGTCGAGCTCGGTGGCGATCTGGGCGGCGATGCGGAAGTCGACGTGGCTGGCCTCGCCGACGTCGGCCCCCGACACCGACGCGTGCATGTGCACCGTGTCGGTGCCCATCGCCACGTGCACGGTGATCGGCACGCCGAGCCGTGCGCAGGCCGCCAGCACCGAGTAGCGCGCCTCGGGCAGCTTCTCGGCCTCCAGAGCCATGGCGCGACCCAGGCCGATGCCCTCCTTCGCGCCGCGCGCCGCCGCCCGCGCGTACGCCTCCGCCGGTTCGCCGGCCCAGCCGAAGCTCCCGTCCAGGATGTTCGCGTCCACGTTCTCGCTGGTGCCGCCCTGGAGCGCGATCTCGTAGTCGTGGATGACGAAGGCGCCGTTCACGCACAGCGCGGTCAGGATGCCGCGCTCCATCAGGTCGATCAGGATGGGTCCGGCGCCCACCTTCACCACGTGACCGCCCATGGCCGCCACCACGTGGGCGCCGCGCCGGTGCGACGCGGCGATGCAACCGGCCAGGTCGCGCAGGCTGTTCGCGCCCAGGAAGGCGGGCAGCGAGTCGAGCCACTCGGCGAAGGAGGCGTCCTCGCCGGCCGGCTCGCGGAAGTCGGCCAGCTCGCACTTGTTCTCGCGGCTGGCAAGGGGCAGCGGCTTCGCCTGGGAGAGGTCGACGGGTCGGACGGGCTTCTTGCTCACGGGTTTGCTCACGCGTGCGCCCGCTTCTCGGGAGCGGCGACGGTGCGGGCGATCGCGGCCTGGACGTCCTCGACCTCGATCGCGGGCATGCAGATGACGTTGGGGCAACGTCGCAGACGGCAGGGGCTGCAGTGCACCTGCTTCCAGACGGTGGTGGCCGGCGCGCCGCTGCGTCCGTCGAGCGGACCGTAGACGGCAGGATCCTTGGGACCGTAGAGGCCGACCACCGGAATGCCCAGGGCGGCGGCCAGGTGCAGCGGACCCGTGTCGCCGCCCACCACCACCTCGCAGGTCTCGTAGAGCGCGGCCAGGTCCATCAGGCTGCGCGTCTCGGGCGCCAGCACGGCCGCGTCCCCGGACGCCGCCACCACGCTCTCCGCCAGCTCGCGCTCGCCCGGCCCCCAGGTGACCAGGCTGGTGGCGCCGCGCTCGCCGTGCAGCACGCGCGCCAGCGCCGCGAAGCGCTCCGGCGCCCACTGCTTGATCGCGCCGAAGCCGGACACGCCCGGGTGGAGCGCCACGCGCCGTCCGGCCTCGGGCAGCGACGCACGCGCGAACGCGCGCGCGGCCTCGGGCACGACGATGCGCGGGCGCGCGTCGCTTCCGTCGATGTCCAGCGGACGCAGCAGCTCGAGGTTGCGGTGCGCCTTGTTCTGACCGCCCGCCGGCGCCGGCACGCGCACGGTCGACGCCCAGTGGGCCTTCTCCTTGGTG
>JBNLVK010000215.1:0-23477 GCA_050618055.1 Myxococcota bacterium | reverse complement strand
CGCGACGTCCATGCGCAGGGTGGCCAGCTCGCGCGACAGCCGGGCCGAGGCGGCGCCCTTGGCCAGCGCGTTCTTCGCCCGGTTCGGCGTCACCTCGTCGACGTGGTCGAGCAGGTTGTCCAGGTCGCCCCACTCCTGGATCAGCTTGGCGGCGCTCTTCTCGCCGATGCCCTTCACGCCGGGAATGTTGTCGCTGCTGTCGCCCAGCAGCGCGCGGACGTCGAGCAGCCGGCCCGGGGGAACGCCGAACTTGTCCTCCACCTCGGCGGGTCCGTAGCGCTTGTCGCGGATGCCGTCGGCGAGCGTCACGCGATCGTCCACCAGCTGCATCAGGTCCTTGTCGCTGGAGACGACGGTGACCTTCGCGTCCGCCGGCGCGCGGGAGACCAGCGTCGCGATCACGTCGTCGGCCTCGACGCCCGGCACCGTCAGCACCGGGAAGCGGTAGGCGTCCACCAGCTCGCGCACCAGCGGGATCTGGGAGGACAGGTCCTCGGGCTGCGCCTCGCGGCCGGCCTTGTAGTCTTCGTAGAGTTCGTGACGGAAGGTCTTGCCGCGGGCGTCGAAGACCACCACCAGGTAGCGGGGATCCTCCTCGCGCAGCGTCTTCAGCAGCAT
This sequence comes from Myxococcota bacterium, assembly GCA_050618055.1. Taxonomy (GTDB): domain Bacteria; phylum Myxococcota_A; class UBA9160; order UBA9160; family SMWR01; genus CALDCK01. Next base: position 22,859 of record JBNLVK010000215.1, on the reverse strand, counting down.
GTTGACGAAGCCGTAGGCGGCGTTCGTCGGCGTGCCGTCCGCCGCGCGCAGGGACGGAATGGCGAAGAAGGCGCGATAGAGCGTGTTGGTTCCGTCGACGATGACGACGTCGGAGCCACCGGGGGTCGCGGGCACGTCTGGAGCGTACGCGATGCGGTGCGCGGCGACCAAGCGGCAGGCGCCACCGTGCAGGCGCTACCCTGCCGCCATGTCGAGCCGGCCTCCCCTGCCCCGCCAGACGCCCGGCATGCGCCCGCGCTTCACGCTGGGCATGCTCTACCTGTTCGCCTTCTTCTTCCTGTTCTGCCTGCTGCTGGTGGCGCCGGCCCTCTGGGAAGTGCTCCACAGCATGCCGCCGGGTCCCGAGATGGAGGCGGCCGCCAACCGGGCCGCGCGCGAGGCCATGCAGGGCAAGATGCTGCTGGCGTTCGCGCTGGCCACCGCCGCCACGGGCGCGGGCATGTACACCGGCTGGCTGCCGGGCACGCGGGCCTAGGGGTCGCGCAGGGCCTTCGGGCTAGGCGGCCTCGCCGACCGCGCGGGTGATGTAGCGCTCGACGTCGGCGACCGTGCGCATCTCCTCGACGTCCTCGTCCGGGACCTCGATGTCGAACGCCTCCTCCAGCGACATCACCATCTCGACCACGTCGAGCGAGTCGGCTCCGAGGTCGTCGAGGATGCTCGCGTCCGAGCGGACCTCGGCGAGATCGACGCCCAGCTGCTCCGCCACGATGTTCTTGACCTGCTGCTCGAGGCTGTCGCTCACGGATGCTCCCCTCCAACGGCGGAATGACCCGCAGTCACCCCGCAGCAAGATTCCCGATCGGACCGGGCCTGTCAACCGAGGCTCAGGCGTCGGGTCCCGTCGGAGCGAGCCCGCGCAGCACCAGGTCCACCGCGTCCGTGTAGGTGGCCGCCAGGTCGCGTCGCCGCAGGCTCTTGCGCGCCGGACTGTGGTCGGTCTGGATCAGGCCGTTGGCCAGCGTCCACAGGATGTCGGCCAGCTCCCAGGCATCGCACGGAACGAAGCAGCCGTCGGCCACGCCCCGCTCGATGATCTCGGCCAGCATGCCGATGCAGGTCTCCCACAGCCGCGTGACCTCCTCGATCACCCCGGCCGGCAGCTCGCCGATCACCGGCTGGTTCTCCAGGGCCCAGAAGATCTGGAAGTAGTCCGGGTTCTCCATCCAGTGCTGGAAGTAGAAGCGGCCCATGCGGCGGACCAGCTCGGCCGGGCTCGCCGCGTCGTCGTCCACCGAGTCGCGCATCTTGCGCACGAAGATCTCGCCGTTGTCGGCGAGCACCGCCACGTAGAGCTCGGCCTTGCTGTCGAAGTAGCGGTAGAGCGTCCCCTTGGCGACGCCGGCCTTCTTGGCGACCTCGTCCAGGTTCGCCTCCATGAAGCCGTCGCGGAAGAAGACCTCACGGGCCGACTCGATGATGCGGCGGCGCGACTGCGCCTTCTTCTCGGCGCGCCGCGGCGGATCCCGGGGCTCGTCTGCGTGCTGGTCTCTCATGTCCCGTCCACCTGCGCATGCTCGCCGGCAAGCCGCACGTAGTCCAGCGCCCGCTCCCGCTGGCGGCGCCGCTCCTCGGGGCGCGCCTCGCGGACCACCCGGGCGGGAACGCCCACCGCCACCATGCCGTCGGGCACCACCTCGCCCGGAGCGAGCACCGCGCCGGCGCCGAGCACCGCCTCGTAGCCGACCCGGGCTCCGTCGAGCACCACCGCGCCGATCCCGATCAGCGCGCCGTCGTTCACCACGCAGCCGTGCACCACGGCCCGGTGGCCCACCGACACCTCCTCGCCGATCTCGCAGGAGAAGCGGTCGCGGGTCACGTGGACGACGCAGTGGTCCTGGAGGTTGGTGCGCGCGCCCACCGTGATGCGGTTCACGTCGCCGCGCAGCACGCTGCCGTACCAGATCGAGCAGTCGGCGGCGAGGCTCACGTCCCCCACCACCGCCGCGCCCGGTGCGATCCAGACGCTCGGGTCGATGCGAGGCCAGGTCTCCCCGAAGGACCTCACGATCGGACGTCCCGCCCACGCCCGCGGCGATTCAGCCAGCGACGTCGTCACTCCCCTCGTACCGGTAGGGATCGAAGAGCGCGGTCTGGATGTAGCGCTCGCCGAAGCTCGGCAGGATCACCACGATCAGCTCGTCGTCCGCACCATCCCCCTTCGCGTACTCGAGAGCCGCGCACACCGCGGCCCCCGACGAGATGCCGCACAAGAGGCCCTCTTCCTGGGCGAGACGGCGCGCCATGCCGAGTGCGTCGTCGTTGGCCACGGTGATCACCTGGTCCACCAGCCCGAGGTCGAGCACCTGGGGCACGAAGCCGGCGCCGATGCCCTGGATGGGGTGCTTGCCCGGCGAGCCGCCCGACAGCACCGGGCTGGCGGCCGGCTCGACGGCGATGGCCTTGAACGACGGCTTGCGCTCCTTCAACACCTCGGCGACGCCGGTGATGGTGCCGCCGGTGCCGACGCCGGCGATCATCGCGTCCACCTTCCCGTCGGTGTCCGCCCAGATCTCCTCGGCGGTGGTGCGCCGGTGGATCTCCGGGTTGGCCGGGTTGCGGAACTGCTGGGGCATGAACGCGTTGGGCGTGGCGTCGCAGATCTCCTGGGCGCGCTCGATGCAGCCCGGCATGCCCTTGGCCGGATCGGTCAGCACCAGCTTCGCCCCGAAGGCGCGCAGCACCGCACGCCGCTCCGGGCTCATCGACTCGGGCATGGTCAGGATGCAGCGGTAGCCCTTGACCGCCGCCACGAAGGCGAGCGCGATGCCGGTGTTGCCGCTGGTCGGCTCGACGATCACCGTCTTGCCGGGCGTCAGCAGCCCGTCGCGCTCCGCCGCGTCGATCATGGCGAAGCCGATGCGGTCCTTGACGCTGTTGGCCGGGTTCTGTCCCTCGAGCTTGCCGACGATGGTCGGCGACACCCCTTCGGTCACCCGGTTCAGCCGGACCAGCGGAGTGCGCCCGATCAGCTCGGTCGCGTCCTTCGCGATGTTCACCTTCGTTCCTCCAGACACGGCGCGCGCGGCCGGGCCGCGCGAGGTCAGGATACCCCGCGCTCCGCGGCCGCGTCAGAGGAATCGCCGGCGGCGGCGCCCAGAAGCTCCTCGACGAGGACCGTGGCGTAGCTGCCCGAGGGCAGCGTGAAGCGCAGCAGGAGCGTCTCGTCCCGGTGCTCGTGGGAGACGTCCTCGGGACGGATGCGCAGGGCGCGCCGCGCGCCGCGCAGCGACACGCCGGCCGCCCGGAACGGCTGATCCGGGTCCACGCCCTCGCAGCGGGCGATCTCCGCCTCGCGCGCCGCCACCGCGCCGGCCGGCCGGGTCATCTTGCTGCCGAGGATCGGCCCGGTGGGGCTGATCTCGAAGGCGTCGGCCCGCGGCTGCTCGGCCGCCGCGTCCTCGACGCGGAACTGGCCGCCGCTCTCGTGGCGCACGGCCACGTCGCCCGTCTCCAGGCGGTCGAGGGGAAGCGGCCGCGCGTCGAGCACCGCGTTGAAGATGCGCGCCTGGAGCGCCGAGAGCAGGAAGCGCGCCTCGCGGCGCCGGCCCCGGGGCACGCCGTCGCGCAGCAGCCGCAGCGCCTGCTCCGGGTTGTCGCCGTCGCGGCCGAAGCGCTGCGGGCCGAAGCGGTTGGCGAAGCCGAGACGCGACGCGCGCGCGAGCCGCTCGCTTCCCGCCCGCCAGGCGTCGGTGGCGACGCCGCGCAGCCGCAGCGCGAAGCGGTTGGCCCGCACGTGACCGGTCCGCAGCTTGTGCGGGTGGGCCGCCGCCTCCAGCACCGTCGCCCCGGGCAGGTCGAGGTCGCGCGCGCGCTCCGGCGCGAGTCCGGGCACCGAGAGCCACTGGGTGGCGACGGCGATCCGGTCCTTGCGGCCGGCGTAGCCGACGTCGCGCGGCGAGACGCCGGCCGCGCGCGCCAGGTCGCGCGCCACCTGCTCGGTGGTGCGCAGCCGCTTCTGGACGCGCACGAAGGTGTGGTCGCCGTGGCCCGCCGGCGCATACAGCGGGATCTCGTCGACCCGGAAGTCCTCCGGCTCCTCGCGCAGCACGTACACGGCTCCACTCTAGAGCCCACCTCACGAATGCGCTCGCACGGAGCGACACGGTCGGCGTCGCTCCGAGCCTGACGCCGTCGTGGGATGGGCTCTAGAGCAGGGAGAGCTGGGACACCGGGGCGAACGAGCGCCGGTGCACCGGCGACGGTCCCAGGCGGTCGAGGGCGCGCAGGTGCTCGCGGGTCGCGTAGCCCTTGTGGCGGGCGAAGCCGTAGCCCGGGTGAGCGGCGTCGAGGCGCCGCATCAGCCGATCGCGGTGGACCTTCGCCACGATCGAGGCGGCGGCGATGCTGCCGTCGCGGCCGTCGCCGCCCACCAGCGGCGTCTGCGGCGCCGCGATGCCGGGGATCGTCCGCGCGTCGACCAGCACGTGGTCCGGCGGGCTCGCCAGTCCGGACACCGCGCGGCGCATGGCCTCGAGGGTCGCGCGCAGCACGTTCAGCCGGTCGACCTCGTCCGGCGCCACCTCGGCCACGTGAAGCGCCAGGGCCTGGGCGCGGATCTCCACGTCGAGCCGCTCCCGATCCTCCGCCGCCAGCTGCTTCGAGTCGTTCAGCCCGACCAGGGCGCGCAGGTCGATCCGTTCGGGCAGCACCACCGCCGCCGCCACCACCGGTCCGGCCAGCGGTCCCACGCCCACCTCGTCGACCCCCGCCACGAAGCGGGAGCCCTGCTTCGACAGCCGGCGCCGCAGGGCGAACAGGCGCGCCAGGCGCCGGGCCTCGGCGCGGCGCGCGGCGGCGCGGCGCTCGACGACCTCGGCGAGCCGGCGGGCCCCGCTGCGTGGATCGCTGCGCAGCGCCGCCAGCAGGCGGCCCTCGGCCGACGGCGAGGCGCGGTCGAGCCGCGCCCGCAGCTCGGCCAACGAGAGTCCGGACAGCTCACCCCCCGTGCGCCGTCTCACGATCCGCTCGCACCTCCCTCGCTCCCGCCGCCCCCGCGGCCGGGCAGGATCTTGCGCTCCAGCGCGCGCACGCGGGCCAGCAGGCCCGGCAGGCGCGTCAGCGCCGCCATCTCGCGGTGGAAGCTCCTCTCGGCGCGCTGCGGCGATCCGAGCACGCGGCCGCCCTCGGGCACGTCCTTGTGCACGCCGCTCTTGGGTCCGATGAAGGCGTTGGCGCCGATGGTCAGGTGACCGGCCAGCCCGGCCTGGGCGAGCAGCACGGCGCCGTCGCCCACCGTGGTGCTGCCGGCCATGCCCGCCTGGGCCACCACGACCACGCCGCGGCCGAGCCGGCAGTTGTGCGCGATCTGCACCAGGTTGTCGATCTTGCTGCCGGCGCCGATGCGCGTGTCGCCCAGGGTGCCGCGGTCGACGGTGGAGTTGGCGCCGATCTCGACGTCGTCCTCGATCACCACGCGGCCCGTGTTGTGGACCTTGCGCAGCCCGCCGGCGCCGTCGCCGACGTAGCCGAAGCCCTCGCCGCCGACCACCACGCCCGGGTGCAGGATCACCCGGTCGCCCAGGTGGGAGGCGGCGGCCACCACGCAGCGCGGGTGGAGCACGCAGTTGCGGCCGACCTGCACGCCGTCCTGGAGCACCACGCCGGCGTGCAGCACGCTGCCCGCCCCCACGCGCACGCCGGGGCCCAGGAAGCAGTGGGCCCCCACCGAGGCGCTCGAATCGACCTCGGCCGCGGCGTCGACCACGGCGCTCGGGTGGACGCCCGGCGCCGGCTCCGGCTCCGGCACCAGCCGGCGCGCCGCGCGGTAGAAGTCGCGGGACGGATCGTCGGAGCGCAGCGCCGGCCGGCCGCCGACGTCGATTCCGGGAAGGGCCACCACCGCCCCGGCCCCGCTGGCCGCCAGCGCCGCGGCGAAGGCGTCCGAGCGGATGAACGACAGGTCCGACGGCCCGGCCGCCTCGAGAGAGGCGACTCCCCGGATCACGCGCGAGCCGTCGCCCTCCAGGTCGAGGCCCAGCTCCTGCGCGAGATCCGCGAGCGGGATCCCCTGTTCCGCCACGTCAGCGGGCGAGCAGCACCGCGACTGGAGACGTGCGCACCACCGCCGCCGAGTTGCTCCCCAGGAAGTACTCGGTGATCCGATTGCGCCCGTACGCCCCCATCACGATCAGACCGGCGCGCACCTCGCGCGCCGCGTCCACGATCTTCACGTCCGGCCGGCCCAGCGTCGACGAGATCTCGCGCACCGGCACCGGCAGCGAGCCGACGATCCCGCGCACCTCTTCGAAGCGCGCCACCGCGCGCCCCTTGTCCTTGCTGTCGACGAAGACGTGGATCGGCTCGCCCAGGCGCGTGGCCAGCTGCACCGACAGGTTCGCGCCGATGCGCGAGCCGGGCGATCCGTCGAAGGCCAGCACGATGGGGCCCGAGAGCTGGGCGGTGGGCGGAACCACCAGACTGGCCTTGGCGCTCTTGCGCAGGGCGCCGTTGACCGTGCTGCCGATGAGACCGGTGCGCGAGCCCGCGTCGACGCCGTCGCGTCCCAGCACCGTCAGGTCGCACTGCTGTCCGCGCTCGACGATCCGGTCGTCGGCGATGCCCTCGACCGCCTCGCAGGTGGCCTCCACGCCCTCGGAGCGGGCGCTCTCGGCCAGCCGCCGGCAGGCCGCGTCGGCGCGCGCCTTCAGGTAGGTGGCCAGGGCGTCCGGCGACGGCGGCTGGACCCCCAGGCCGTCCTCGGAGAAGCCGCGGGCCAGGCGATCCTCCACCACGGAGAGCCCGGCCACGCGCGCCTTCAGCCGTCCGGCCAGGGCCGCGCCGAAGCGCTCCGCCACGGCGGACGCCTCGGAGCCGTCGGTTGCCACAAGGATCGTCGAAATCATGTTGACTCCACGTCGGCTCAGGACAGGAGACGTCCGAGCGACGTACCCCAGAGAAAGCGCATGGCGCGCTTCAGTGTATTCGTCTTTCGGGCGGAATAGGGAAACCAGGTGGGCTCCGTCTTTCCACCGAGGCGGTCGATCACGATCGACCGCGTGTGGCAGTAGCCCTTGAGGCCCAGCTCCCCGTTCACCCGCCCGATGCCGCTCTCCTTGACGCCGCCGAAGGGCGACTCGGTGACGCCGTAGGTCACCATGCAGTCGTTCACGACCACGCAGCCCGAGTCGATGCGCCGGGCCAGGTCGGTGCCGCGCCGGCGGTTCTTCGACCAGACGTTCGCGTTCAGCCCGTAGCGGGTATCGTTGGCGTAGGCGAGGGCCTCCTCCTCGTCCCGGACCCGCATGATGGGCAAGACCGGACCGAACGTCTCGTCCTGCATCACCCGCATGTCGTGGGTCACGTCGGTGAGCACCGTGGGCTCGAAGAAGCATCCGTCGCAGTCCGGGTTCCGACGCCCGCCGGCCAGCACCCGCGCTCCCTTGGCGACGGCGTCCTGCACGTGATCCTCGATCACCTCGAGCTGCTCGGGCCGGATCATGGCTCCGACGTCGAACTCGCCCTCCGCCCCCTGGCGCAGCGCGCTGGTCTCCTTCAGCACCTTGCGCGTGAACTCGTCGGCCACCTCGTCCACCACGTAGACGCGCTCGGTGGAGGTGCAGACCTGGCCCGAGTTGCTGAAGGCGCCGAACACCGCGCCCCTGGCGGCGCGGTCCAGGTCGGCGTCGAGGCAGACGATCATCGGGTCCTTGCCGCCGAGCTCCAGCGTGCAGGGCACGAGGTTGCGCCCGCAGGCCTCGGCCACGCGCCGGCCGGTGGCCACGCTGCCGGTGAAGGAGATCTTGTCGACGCCCGCCTCGAGCAGCGCCCCGCCGGTCTCGCCGTCGCCCAGCACGACCGCCAGCAGGCCCTCGGGCAGCCCGGCCTCGGCGAACAGGTCGCCCACCAGCTTGCCGGAGCGGGGGGTCACTTCGGAGGGCTTGAGCACGACCGCGTTGCCGGCCATCAGGGCCTGCACCGTCGGGTTCAGCGACAGGATGAACGGGAAGTTCCAGGGCGTGATGATCCCGACCACGCCCAGCGGCTGGTAGACGATGCGCAGCTTCTTCGTCTTCAGCAGGTGGAGCGGCAGCGTGCGGTCCGCCAGGATGCGTCCGGCCCGCTTCGCGTAGAACTGCATGGCGTCGCAGGCGGTCAGGATCTCGGTGGCCAGCGCCTCGGTGCGCGGCTTGCCCGTCTCGGCGACGATGACGTCGAGGAACTCCTCCTGCCGCTCGACCAGCAGGCGAACGGCGCGCGACACGAAGCGGCCGCGCTCGTCGAAGGACAGGGCGGACCACGCGGCCTGCGCCTTGCGCGCCTGCTCGACCGCACCTTCGACGTCGGCCGCGTTCGCCACCTCGATCTCGCCCAGCGGCGAGAGCGTCGCCGGGTTGGCGAGGCGAAGGCGTCGCCGCTCTCCCGGTCTGGCCTCCAGCTGCTCGACGACTGCCATGTGCGTCTCCCACCGGCCGCGATGCGCCGGCCGCAGTCGGCGCCGGTCGAGGCCGGCAGCCCACCCCGGTCCCCCGAGGTAGCGGAGGCAGAGTACGAGACCCCCGCGGGACATGTCAATCGGATCCGGCGCCCCGGGCCGGCCCCGGCGGCGACCGGGGCCCGGGACTGTGAACTGGTTCACAGTCCCGCCATGGGATCCATGCCATGAGCCGGGGGGTGGAGGACGCACTCGTCACCGGGAGCCCGTCCCGCGCCTCCGGAGAGGTCGAGCTGGGCCTGGAGCCGCCGCCGCAGGGCTCCGGGCCCCCCGGCCCGGGCCCGTCCCTGGGCGTCTGGGAGCTGGCCTGGCCGTCCATGGCCATGTTCGGCCTGCACTCGCTGGTGGGGGTGGTCGACTTCGTCTTCGTGTCGTCGCTGGGCACCCAGGCCATCGCCGCGGTGGGCGTGGCCCACCAGCTCCACTTCTTCGTGTTCGCGGCGCTGGGAGCGGTCACCACCGGGACGGTGGCGGTGGTCGCGCGCGAGTGGGGAGCCGGTCGGCACGACGAGGTGGGACGGGTGACGCGCGCCTCGGTGCTGCTGACCGGCGGCTTCGCGTTCCTGCTGATGGGCCTCGGACCCTTCGCCGCGCCGGTCATGGGCTGGCTCGGAGCCGAGCCGGCGGTCACCCGCCTGGGCGCCGAGTGCCTGTGGCTGCTGCTGCTGTTCAACGTGCCGCTGGCGGCGGAGGTCGCGCTGTCCATGGCGCTGCGCGCGGCCGGCGACGTGCGCACGCCGCTGCTGGTGGGCATCGTCGCCAACGCGCTGAACGTGGTGCTCGACTACGCCTTCGTGTTCGGTCGGCTGGGCGCGCCCGAGCTGGGGGCGCTCGGCTCGGCGCTGGCGACGGGCCTGTCCTTCACCTTCGGCGCCGTGCTGCTGTTCGCGCTGTGGGTACGCGGCTCGCTGGTGCTGCCGCGGGGCGCCTGGCGCGGGGCCCTGACCGTCCAGCGCGGCCTGCGCCTCACGCGCATCGGACTGCCGACGGCGCTGGAGCAGGGCGCCTTCCAGGTGGGCCTGCTGCTGTTCCTGGCGATCGTCGCCGACTTCGGCACGGCCGCCATCTCCGCCTACCTGATCGGCGTGCGCATCCTGGCCCTCTCCTTCGTGCCCGGGCTGGGCTTCGCCACCGCCGCCTCGACGCTGGTGGGCCAGCACCTGGGTGCCGACGCGCCGGACGCGGCCTCCCACTCGGGCTGGCGTGCGAACCGGGGGGCGATCGCGGTGATGGGCACGCTCGGCCTGTCGATCGTGCTGGCCGCCGGTCCGCTGGCCCGCATCTTCGGCGCCGCCGGCAGCGAGACCATCGACCTGGCCATCACCTTCATCTACGTGCTGGGCGCGGCCCAGCCGCTGATGGCCGTCGAGTTCGCCATGGGCGGTGCGCTGCGCGGCGCCGGCGACACCCGCTTCCCGCTCTACGCGATCCTCACCGGGCTGTTCGTCTGCCGGCTCGGCGCCGCCTGGTGGATCGTGGTGCCGCTGGGCGGCGGCGTGGTGGCGGTCTGGTGCTGTCTACTGGCCGACTACAGCGCCCGCGCGGGCCTGCTGGCCTGGCGCTTCGCGTCGGGCCGCTGGCGGCAGGTCGAGGTCTAGCGGGGCGCCTGCCCCAGCTGGCCTGCGAAATAGCGGAGCAGGTCGGTCTCGGTCAGCATGCCGACCAGCGCCGCGCCGTCCACCACCGGCAGGCATCCGATCTTCTTCTCGGCCATCACCAGCGCCGCCTCCTCCGGCGACGCCTCCGGGTCGACCGTGATCGGCGGCTTCGACATGACGCGGCTGATCTCGACCACCTGGAGGAAGGCGCGGCGCTCGTCGCTGCCGAACTCGGTCAGGTTGGAGAGCGAGGCGCGCAAGAGGTCGCGCTCCGACACGACGCCCACCAGCTCGCCCTTGCGCACCACCGGGATGTGGCGCACGCCGCCGAGCGTCATGATATCCTCGACGGTCGACAGCGAGTCGTCCGCGCTGATCGTGACGATCTTCTCCGCCATGATGTCGCGAACACGTGTTCCCACGATGGGAGAGGATTCTACTCCAATGGCCGAACGTCCGGGGAAGGAAACCCGAGAGCTTCGGTCCCTCGCCGACGAGTCCGACGCGTCCGACGAGGGAAGGCCGGATACCGGCTCGAGCTCGCTCGGCGGCATTCCGGAGCTGATGCGCAAGGCCTTCACCGCCGGCTTCTCCGGCTTCTTCCTCACCGAGGAGGCCATCCGCAAGGCGCTGGGCGACACGCTCCCGAAGGACTGGACCGACTTCGCCGTCGACCAGAGCGACCGCGCGCGCGCCGAGTTCCTGGAGCGCCTGTCCTACGAGATCGGGCGCGCCATGGAGAACGTCGACTACGCGGCGGTGCTCTCGCAGCTGCTCGAGGGCCGCACCCTCGAGGTGAGCGCGACCATCAAGCTCTCGGACAAGGACCAGAGCGGCCGCCAGGGCCTGCGCTTCGAGGTGGGTCGCACGAAGGACGAGCGTTGAGCGACGCCCCCCGGCGCGGCGCCGGCAGCCTGGGCCTCCTCCTGCTGGCGCTGCTGCTGCTCTACACCGCCTTCGTCCACCACGGCATCGGACCGATCAAGCCCGGCGCCGAGGACCGCTGGTACACGCCGAGCAACTTCCTGGTCGAGAGCGACTTCACGTACGCCATGACCCACCCGGCGGGCCTGGCCTTCGTGACGCTGGGCCTGCCGGCGCTGCTGCTGTCGATCGCCGTCTTCGCCACCACGCGCTCGGCGCTGGCCCGCGCGCTGTCGGTGTCGTGCGTGGTCGCCGCACTGCTGTTCACGTTCTACGGCGTGGTCGCCCCCTTCGCCTGGCAGTTCTTCGGCTGGATGACCTCGGCGGTGCTCGTCCTGATCGCGCTGGTGATGGGCTTCTCGCTCTCCGCCCCGGTGCTGGCGGGCCGCTGGCTCGAGCTGTCCTGGCCGCTGCGCGTCGCCTGCTACCTGCCCTTTCTGCTCTTCGTCGTCGCCTTCCTGCGCAACGCCACCGGCACCGATCCCAACCTGCCGCTGGCGATCTCGCCCTGGCCGGCCGTCCCGGTCTTCGGCCTGGAGGTGGGAGCGCTGTTCGTCGCGGTCGGCTGGATCGGCACCGGCGTGGGCGTGGCGGCGATCGCGCGCAGCGGCGGTCGGGCGGCCGGCGCGGCCCTGGGCCTGGCGGCGGGCCTGGCCACCCCGGCGCTCCTGCTGTGGCTCGGCGGCAGCCTGCACCTGTTCCCCTTCCGCGTCGGCGCCGGACTGATCGTCGTCGTCTCGCTGGCCTGCGCGGTCGCGATCGGCCTGGCGTGCGGCCTCCGCCGGCGCGCCGGCGGCGCGCGCACGCCGGCGCTGGCCGACCGGGCCCGGCGCATCGCGGTGGGCGCCGCGCTGGTCGGCATTCCGCTGGTGGCCGGACAGGCCTGGGCCTACCTCGACTACTACGTGACGCGGGAGGTGCGGGCGCGCGCCATCATCGACGCGCTCTCCGCCCACCTCGAGCGCGAGTCCCTCTACCCGGACGACCTGGACACGCTGGTCCACGCCGGCGACCTCGACGAGATCCCGGAGCCGGCCATCGGCTTCTCCTTCCTGTACGACGGTCGCTTCGACTACCAGAGCTTCGGCACCAGCTACCTGATGGAGTTCCCGGCGCCGCGCTGGGTCCAGTGCGCGTACACCCCGGCCGCCCTCTACGCCGAGTACGAGGACGAGGAGTACGAAGAGGAGTTCGAGGAGGAGGAGCTCGGCGAGTCCTGGTCGTGTCCGCGACGCCCGCCCGAGCTGTGGTAGCGCCGTGAGCCGCGCCCGCGTCACCCCCGGCGAGCGGATCTTCCGCGCGCGCCGCATCGGCACCACCTTCGGACGCATCTACCTGGGCGCCCGCGCCAACCGCTTCGTCGCCGACCGGCTCGCGCCGCGCGACATGGACCGGCGCTGGGCCCGCTTCCACCGCGAGAGCGCCGAGGCCATCTACGAGACGGCGGTCGAGCTGCGCGGACTCATCCTCAAGGGCTGCCAGTTCCTGGGCGGACGCGCCGACGTGCTGCCGCCCCAGTACGTGGAGGTGCTGTCGCGCCTCCAGGACCGGGTGCCGCCCCACGACTTCGCGACCGTGCGCGGGACGGTGGAGGCGGAGCTCGGCCGACCGCTGGAGGAGCTGTTCGCCGAGTTCGATCGCGCCCCGCTGGCATCGGCCTCGCTGGCCCAGGTGCACCGCGCCACGACCCACGACGGGCGAGACGTGGCGGTCAAGGTCCAGTACCCGGAGATCGCGTCGCTGGTGCGCGGCGACCTGGCCAACGTGCGCTTCCTGTTCCGCGCCGTGGGCTGGCTGGAGCGCGACTTCGACGTCATGCCGCTGATCGACGAGCTGTCGGCCAACGTGCCGCGGGAGCTCGACTTCGTGAACGAGGGCCGCAACGCCGAGCGCATGGCCGAGCAGTTCGGCCCGCGCACCGACCTGGCGGTGCCCTCGATCCACTGGGACCTGTCGAGCGAGCGCGTGCTGGTGATGGAGCACGTCGACGGCATCAAGGTGAGCGACGCCGAGGGGCTGGCGGCGGCCGGCATCGACCGCAGCGCGGTGATGCGCATCCTGGTCGAGGCCTACTGCGAGCAGCTGCTGGTGCACGGCTTCTTCCACGCCGATCCGCACCCGGGCAACCTGCTGGTGCAGCCCACCGACCAGGGACCCCGCGTCGTCTTCCTCGACTTCGGCCTGACCAAGGAGCTGCCGCCCGACTTCCGCAAGGGCGTGGTCGACCTGCTGTCGGCGCTGGTGAGGGGCGATCCGGCCGAGATGGCCCGTGCGCTGGTGGAGCTGGGCTTCGAGACGCGCGACGGGAAGGTCGCGTCGCTGGCCGAGCTGGCCGCCTTCATCCTGGACGCCGCCCAGCAGATCCGCGCCAAGGCCCACCTCGACCCGGAGTTCGCCGCCCAGCTGCGCGAGGAGATCCCGGAGCGCGTGCGCCAGAACCCGATCGTGCGCATTCCCTCGCACCTGGTGCTGGTGGGACGCGTGATCGGCCTGGTGTCGGGCCTGTCGCGCACGCTCGAGAGCGAGGTCGACCTGCTGCGCGCGATCCTGCCCTACGTGGCCGGCGTGCCGCCCGCGTCGCCCGCGCCGCGCGCCTGACCCGCGCCCGGCAGCGGCCGCTCGAAGCGCTCGAGCACGTAGCGCGCCCGTTCCACCCGGCGCAGTGCCTCTTCGATCTTCGCCAGCGCATGGGCGTCGTCGTAGCGCCCGAGCAGTCGCTGATAGACGCCCCGGTAGTGATGGCCCGGATCCACCACCACCTCGGCCGACAGCGACGCGGCCCGCGGGTCGAGCGGCGCATCGTAGTCGTGACGGAACGAGCGGCCCGGGAGCACCCGCGTGTCGAAGACCTCCGCCGCCGGGCGCCGGCGGAAGTCGATCTGCCGCCCGATCACGCCCTCGCTGCGCGTGTCCGCGATCTCCCGTCCGCCGGCGTCCGCCTGCCACACGGCCAGAAGCACGCGCGGCGTCACGTAGCTCGGGAACGCGTGACCGACGTCGCGGTTGTGCAGCTCGAGGGCACTGCGCACGCGGCCGCCCTCCACGCGCACGTCGTGCAGGCGCACCTCCACCGCGTCGCGCACCATCTGCGGGTCGTGGAGGCCGTGCCAGGTGTGGGCGCGGTCCGGCATGTGGCAGCTCTGGCAGGTGCGCCCCTCCGCCGCCTGCGGGCTCTCGCGCCACTCGACGAAGAGGTTCTCGACGGGCTTGCCCGCGGGCCCCTCCTGGTCGAAGAACTGGTGGCAGGTGGCGCAGAAGCGGGCCTGCTGGAACTCGGGTCGCGCCTCGAAGCCCCCGTGCGCCACCGCACCCACCGGCTCCGGCCGGTCGGGACGCCGCGGCGGACCGAAGCGCCGGTGCTCGCGCACGTGGCAGCTCGCGCACACGATGCCCTGCTCCCGCAGCGACGCGTCGAAGCGGGGCGACGGCTCACCGCTCGCCAGCACCGGCTGCTGCTCCTCCAGGGGCGCGTGGCAGCTCTGGCAGTGGCGCAGCGGACGGGGCCGGGCGAGCGATCCCTCGACCAGCTGGCCCGAGAAGCCGGGCGAGAAGGCGCCCGCGTGCAGCGAGGACCGCCACTGGGCGAGCTGCTCCGGGTGGCACGCGCCGCACACGGCCGGATCGAGCGACGCCTCGACCTGGCTGAAGCCGGCGGGCGCCTCGCCCTGGGCGGGCACCGGGCGCTGCCAGTAGACGTCGAGGAAGGGACCCAGGATCTCGAGACGTCCGTTGGGCGGCCCGTCTTCCGGCGGAGGCTGCGCACAGCCGGCGGCGCACAGCAGCGCGAGCACCAGCGCCCGGCGGGGCGGCGCGGCCGCTGGGCTCACGCTTCCTCGTCGGCGCGGGTGAAGGTGACGAAGGCCATGGCCGGGCGCTTCGACGACTCGCGCATGGCGAACTGCATGGTGTCGAAGGTCCAGCCCTGGGCGGTCCACTCGTTCAGGACCGACTCGATCTCCTGGTCGGTGACCGAGCTCAGCTCGACGACCTTGTACGTGATCGGCACGGCGCAACCCTATCCGGCTTCGCGTTCGCCGGCCACGTGGGCCTCGAGGGCGGCCACCAGCGCGGGCACGCCGGCGGACGGCGACACCACGTCCGGCGGAAGCCCCGCAGCGCGCAGCGCGTCGGCGGTCACCGGACCGATCGCGGCGACCACGCAGCGGCCCGCCGCCTCGCGCGACGCGTCGTCCAGGTGGCCCAGGAAGTGGCGCGCGGTGGACGGGCTGGTGAAGGTCAGCACGTCGAGCTCGCCGGCCAGCAGCCGGGCGCGCAGCGCGCCCGCGTCGACCGCGGCGGGCAGCGTGTGGTAGGCCACCACCGCGTCGACCTCGCCTCCGTCGGCGCGCAACCCGTCGGGCAGCACGCTGCGCGCCGACGCCGAGCCCGGCAGCAGGAAGCGCCGGCCCCGCGCGGGGAAGGCCTCGCGCACCAGGGCGAGCACGCCCTCGGCGTCGAAGCGGTTGGCGGGCAGGTGGTGGACCGGGAAGCCCGCCGCCAGCGCCGCGTCGGCGGTGGCGGGTCCCACGCACAGCACGCGGCCCTCGAAGGCCGCCGGGTCGACGCCGCGCTCCACGGCCCGCGCGTGGGTGAAGCGCACCGCGTTGGCGCTGGTGAAGACCAGCGCGTCGTAGTCGGCGAGCCGCGCCAGCGCGGCGTCGAGCGGCGCCGGATCGCGGGCCGGCTGCATCTCGATCATCGGGACGACCACCGGAAGGGCTCCGGCCGACACCAGCGCCATCGACAGGTCGCCGGCCTGATCCTCGCTGCGCGTCACCAGCACGCGCTTGCCGAACAGCGGCTGGCGTTCGTACCAGGCGAGCGCCGAGCGCAGTCCGACCACGTCGCCCACCACCACGACCGAGGGCGCCGAAAGACCCGCCTCGCGCACCCGCTCCACCAGCTCGCCCAGCGGCGCCTCGACCACCCGCTGCGTCGGCAGCGTCCCGTTCATGACCACCGCCGAAGGCGTCGACGGCGCGCGGCCTGCCCCGAGCAGCCGGCCGACGATGTCCCCCAGGTTGCGCATGCCCATCAGCACCAGCAGCGTGTCGGCCGCGTGGGCCAGCAGCTCCCAGCGCGTCTCCTCGCTCACCTTGGTCGGGTCCTTGTGGCCCGTCACCACGGCGAAGGAGGCGGCGTGGCGCCGGTCGGTGATGGGGATGCCGGCGTGCGCGAGCGCGCCGAAGATCGACGACACGCCGGGCACGACCTCGAAGTCGACGCCGGCCTCGGCGCAGGCGCTGGCCTCCTCGCCGCCGCGGCCGAACACGTAGGGATCGCCGCCCTTGAGCCGCACCACGGTCTTGCCCTCGGCCGCGAGGCGCAGCAGCAGCGCCGTCGTCTCCTGCTGCGGGACGGTGGGCGCGTCGTGACCGCGCTTGCCGACGTTGAAGCGCTCGGCCCGGGCCGGCGCCAGGTCGAGCAGCTCGGGCGACGCCAGCGCGTCGTAGACCACGGCGTCGGCCTCCGCCAGCGCGCGCGCACCGCGCACGGTGATCAGGTCCGGCGAGCCCGGCCCCGCGCCCACCAGGATGACCCGGCCGCGGCTCACGACGCGTCGCCCTCGCGCAGCGCGTCGAGGATCCCGCGCGCGCCCTCGGCGAGCACGCGCTCGGCCACGCGCGCGCCCAGGCCCTCGGCGTCGTCGGACCCCGAGGTGTCGCGGGCCGCCGCCGCCGTGCGCCCGTCGGGCGAGATCACCAGTCCCTCGAGCACGAGACGCTCGCCCTCGAGCGTCGCCAGGGCGGCGATCGGCACGTTGCAGTCGCCGCCCAGCGCGCTCAGGAAGGCCCGCTCGGCGCGCACGCGGCAGACGCTCCCGGCATGGGAGAGCGCCGCCAGGTCGGCGGCCAGCGGCGTGTCGCGCCGCGCCTGGATGGCCAGCGCGCCCTGGGCCACCGCCGGCAGCAGCGCGTCGCTCGGGATCCGCTGGCTGATACGGTCGGCGTACCCCAGGCGGTCGAGACCGGCGCAGGCCAGCACCACCGCGTCCAGCTCGTCGCCCTCCAGCCGGGCCAGCCGGGTGGGGACGTTGCCGCGCAGCGGCACGACCTCGAGGTCGGGACGCGCGCGCAGGAGCTGGGCGGTGCGCCGCACGCTGCCGGTGCCGACGCGCGCGCCGCTCCGCAGCGAGGCGAGCGTGGTGTCGGGAGCGCGGCCCACCAGCGCGTCGCGCGGATCGGCCCGCTCGGGGAAGGCGGCGAACACCAGGTCGGCGTGGGCCTCGGCGGGCAGGTCCTTGGCGCTGTGGACCGCCACGTCGGCGCGGCCCTCGAGCAGCGCCTCCTCGATCTCCTTCACGAACAGGCCCTTGCCGCCGACCTTCGCCAGCGAGCCCGCGAGCCGGTCGCCGGTGGTCTTGAGCGGAACGATCTCGCAGGTCGCGCCCAGGCGCGCCTCGATGGCGGCGGCCACGTGGCGCGCCTGCCAGAGCGCCAGGTCGCTGCCGCGGGTGGCGACGCGGACCGTGCTCATTCCTCGTCGTCCGGCGGCTCGGCGTCGTCCAGGCCGAACAGCATGCGCGCCACCTCCAGGTAGGCCATGCCCTCCTCGCGCTCGGCCTCCTGGCGCAGGCGCGACAGCGGCGCGTGCAGGATCTTGTTCACCAGCGAGCGGGACAGCGCCTCGACGCCGTCGCGGGAGGCGTCGTCGAGCTGGAGGCGCGCCAGCGCCCGCTCGACCTCCTTCTCGCGGATCGACTCGACCCGCGCGCGCACGTGCTTGATGGTCGGCACCGCGCGCAGCGCGGCGAACCAGCCCTCGAAGCGCTGCTGCTCCTCGGCCACGATCGCCTCGGCGCCGGCCAGCTCGCGCTGGCGGCCCTCGGCGTTGGCGTCGGCCACGGCGGCCAGGTCGTCGATGTCGTAGCGGAAGACCTGATCGAGGGCGTCGATGGCCGGGTCGGCGTTGCGCGGCACGCCGATGGCGAGGACGAAGACCGGGCGCGCGCGACGCTCGCCCACGGCCGTGCGCATGACATCGGGCGTCAGCAGCGGCTCCGACCCGCCGATCGAGGTGAGCACCACGTCGGCGCGGGCCAGCAGCGCCGGCAGCTCGTCGAGCCCGTGTGCGGTGGCGCCGAAGCGCACCGCCAGGGCGCCGGCCCGCTCGGCGGTGCGGTTGGCCACCGCGATGTCCTCGAGGCCCTCCTTGCGCAGCGCCGACAGCGCCATCTCGATCATCTCGCCGGCGCCGATCAGCAGCGCGTGCTTGTCCCGGAAGTCCTCGAAGATCTGGCTGGCCAGGCCCACCGCCACGCGCGCCACCGACACCGGCCCCTCGGCCACGCGGGTGTGGGTGCGCACCCGCTTGGCGGTGGCGAAGGCGCGCTGGAAGAGTCGGTCGAGGATGGGTCCGGAGGCGCCGCACTCCACCGCCTGGCGGTAGGCGTCCTTCACCTGCCCCAGGATCTGGGGCTCGCCCACCACCATCGAGTCGAGCGCCGACGCCACCCGCAGCAGGTGGCGCACCGCGTCCGCGTCGCGGTGCGTGTACAGCGTCTCGGCGAGCGTCGCCTCGCCCACGACCTCGCCGGCCAGGTCGCGGCGGACGAAGGAGCGCAGGCGGTGCTTCGCCGCGTCGACGTTGCGCGTCAGCACCAGCACCTCGACCCGGTTGCAGGTCGAGACCAGCACCGCCTCGTCGATCTCGTCGTCGGCCACCAGCTTCTGGAGCGGCGCCGCCGTCTCCTCGACCGCCAGCCGCTCCCGCACCGCGAGCGGGGCCGAGCGGTGGTTCATGCCCATCAGCAGCAGCTTCATGCCAGCCACTCCACGCCCACCACCGCGAAGCCGGCGAACACGAAGCCCACCGCCGCACTCACCGCGCAGCGTCGCGCGCCCAGCCGCGCGCCGAAGCGCAGCACCGCCAGCACCGCGTAGATCGCCCACGCCACCAGGCACCAGGTCTCGTGGGGGGTGCCGGAGTAGAGCGTTCCCTTCAGGTCGAACGTCCAGAGTCCGCCGGTGACCACGCCGAGGGTGAGCAGCGGCAGGCCCGTGGCCAGGGCGAAGGCGTTCACCCGGTCGAGCGCCTCGAGCGAGGGCAGCGACGTGCCCCGGAACAGCGGACGCTTGCGCTTGAGCCGCCCGTGCTCGGTCAGGAACAGAACGCCGGCGATGCCCGCCAGACCGAGCAGGGCGAGCCCGGCGCTGGCCAGCAGCACGTGGGCGTGGGGCACCGACCCGGCGCCCACCTCGGCCGGCTGCGCGTGGGGCAGGCGCAGCACCGCGTAGAAGACGGAGACGAACGCGACCGGGGCCACCAGCGCCACCAGCCCGGCGATGCGGAAGCGCAGCAGCAGCAGCAGGAAGGCCGCCGCGCCCACCCAGGCCATGAACGAGATGGCGGTGGGCGTGTCGGTGAGCGGCGGCGTCGGGTCGGCGGTGTGCAGCAGCGAGAAGGAGAGCGCGTGCAGGCCGACGGCGCCGATCAGCAGGGCCACGGCGCTGCGCAGCGACGTCCGGTGGCGCAGCGCCAGGCCGGCGGCCGCCACGGCGCCCGACGCCAGGTAGACGACGGCGGTGATCTGGAGCAGCTCGACGACCACGCCCTACCCCTCGTTCCGGCCCGGGCGGCTGCGCAGCCGCGCCATCTGCTCGGCCACCTTGGCGGCGTCGTGGGCGCTCTCGAACAGCCGGTACATGGGCTCCCCGAACAGCACGAAGCGGATCTCTTCGATGCCCGTGCCCCCGGCCAGGTGCTCGCGCGCCACCTCGAGCAGCACCTCGGCGCAGCGCTGGGGCGAGAGCCCGCCGACGCCCGCACCGATCGCCGGCACCGCCACGCTGGCGCAGCCCGCTTCGTCGGCCAGCGCCAGGCTCTTCGCGAAGCTGGCGCGCACGCTCTCCTCGCTGGCCCGACCGCCCGGCGCCATGCCCGCGGCGTGCACCACGTACTTCGCGGGGAGCGTCCCGGCGCCGGTGATCGCAGCCCCGCCCACCTCGACCGGACCGTGGGCGTCGCACTCCTGCTGGATCGTGGGACCGCCCTTCTCGCGGATGGCGCCCGCCACGCCGGACCCCAGCCGCAGCGCGCTGTTGGCGGCGTTCACGATCGCGTCGACCGGCTCCGCCGTGATGTCGCCCTCGCGCAGGACGATGCGGCCCACCGGTCAGTCCTCCGGCGGGTAGAGGGCGGCGTCGATCAGCTCGCAGAGCGTGTGGAGCACGGTGATGTGGGTCTCCTGGATGCGGGCCGTGACGTCGGAGGGCACCACGATCGGCACGTCCACCGCGGTCGCCAGCTTGCCGCCGCCCTTGCCGGTCAGTCCGATGCTGCGCAGGCCGCGCGCGCGCGCCTCGGCCACCGCCTCCAGCACGTTCGGCGAGTTGCCCGACGTCGAGATCGCCACGGCCAGGTCGCCGGCGCGGCCGTGGGCCTGCACCAGGCGGGCGAACACGTGGTCGAAGCCGTAGTCGTTGCCGATGGCGGTCAGGTCCGAGGTGTTGGCGGTCAGCGCCAGCGCCGGCAGCGCCGGCCGCTCGCGGTCGAAGCGGCCCGCCAGCTCGTCGGCGAAGTGCTGGGCGTCGGCCGCCGAGCCGCCGTTGCCGAAGGTGAGGATCCGGCCGTCGCCCTGGAGGGTCTCGATGGCCAGCGCGGCGGCGTCGGCCACGGCCGCTCCGCAGGCCTCGATGGCGGCGCGCTTGACCCGCGCACTCGCCTCGAAGCTCTCCCGCAGGTGCGCCAGACGCGCTTGCCGAGAGGCGTCGCTCATCTCGACCTCCAGTCGCCAGGGTGTGAGAAAACGGCTTTGAAAACAAGGGGATCGGGAACGCGTCCCGCAGGCTCCGCGATCCGCTACGGTGGGGATCCGGGCGTGACCCGGCCGCGGTCGCGGCATCGGAACATGACCGCCAGAGCCGGCGGCTGCAACACCGGGGGGGTGCCGCGCCCGACGCCCCCGCAACCCCAGCGCAAGGAGCGAACTGCTGATGGCTGATGTGATGGACGTCACGGACCAGACCTTCGAGAGCGAGGTCCTCCAGTCCGACAAGCCCGCCGTGATCGATTTCTGGGCCGAGTGGTGCGCTCCCTGCCGTCAGATCTCCCCGATCATCAAGGAGCTGGCGGACCAGTACGGCGACAAGGTCAAGATCGTGAAGATGGACATCGACGCGAGCCCGGCCACGCCGGGCAAGTACGGGGTCCGGGCGATCCCGACCATCCTGGCCTTCAAGGACGGTCAGGTGGTCCAGCAGATCCAGGGCGCGCGTCCGAAGGGCGACTTCGAGGAGATGATCCAGGGCCTGCTGTCGTAGCCACCGGCGGCGACGCGTCCGGCGCCGGCGGCGGCTCGAAGAAGCGCACCGGCCAGCAGCGGCGCACCGCCTCCCGGTACAGCAGCGGGTCCGGGTTCACCGCCACCGGGTGGCCCACCAGGTCGAGCAGCGGCCGGTCGGTGATCGAGTCGGTGTAGAACCAGCTCTTCGCCAGGTCGATGCCGTACTCCTCGATGAACTGCTGGAGCCAGTAGATCTTGCCCTCTTCGAAGCAGATGGGCTCGATCACGCGGCCGGTGAACGCGCCGTCCTCGACCTCGAGCCGGGTGTAGAGGATGTGCTCGATGCCGAGCCGCTCGGCCAGGGGCTTCACCACGAACTTGGTGGCGCCGGAGACGATCGCCACGAAGTGACCGGCCGCGGCGTGCTCGCGCACCAGCCGCTCGGCCTCCGGGTACACGGTGGGCGCGACGGCGTCGTCGAACCACTCGAGCGCCTCCTTCTCGAGGTCCGCCTCCCGCTGGCCGCGGAACTGGAGCATCATCGTCTTGGTCCAGCTGCGGATGTCGAGGATGCCGACCTTGTACTGGATGTAGGCGCCGAGCCCCTGCAACAGCTCCATGCCGGTGATCTCGCCGCGGGCGTAGCGGTCCTTCATGTACAAGCTCGCCGAGTTCTCGGCGATCAGCGTCTTGTCCATGTCGAAGAACGCACCGACACGCGGTACACCGCTGGCCACAGGGAGCTGGGTCACGCCGGGAAGAGTATCCGACGTGGTACCCTCCGCGCCGCGCGCCCGAGGAGACGCCATGAGCGTCGACCACCGCTCCTTCGTACCGGCCGCCGGACACGACCTCTTCCTGCCCCTCTACGACCCGCTGGTCCGCTGGCTGGGACGGGAGGAGCGGGTGAAGGGCGCGCTGATCGAGCAGGCGGAGATCCTGCCCGGCCAGCGCGTGCTCGACCTGGGCTGCGGCACCGGAACGCTCGCCGTGCGGCTGCACGAGACCTGTCCGCAGGCGGAGATCCACGCCGCCGACCCGGACCCGAAGGCGCTGGCGATCGCGCGCGCCAAGGCGGCCAGGCGCGGCGCGCAGGTCCGCTTCGAGCAGGCCTTCGGCGACGACCTCCCCTACCCGGACGCCCACTTCGACCGGGTACTCTCCTCGTTCATGTTCCACCACCTGGCGGACGACGAGAAGCGCTCCACGCTGCGCGAGGTGCGCCGCGTGCTGGCGCCGGGCGGGTCGTTCCACCTGCTCGACTTCGGACCGGCGGTCGAGGGCGAACGCGGCTGGCTGGTCCGGCTGCTCCACCACGCCGGCCACCTCCACGACAACCTGAGCGGTCGCATCCCCCAGCGCATGCGCGAAGCCGGCTTCCCCGACGCCTCCCAGATCCGCAGCGACCGCATCTTCTTCGGATCCGTCGCCTACTACCGGGCGAGCTGAGCTCCTCCGAGGTCGGAGGAGGCGGTCGGGGGGCGCGGCTCCTTGACTGCTTCGACTCGGCTCCGGGCCCGCGACGCGGAACCCCAGGTCACACACCCACCGCTTGCCAACGCCGAGCGCCCGTTCTTGCCGGGGCCCTCCGCCGCTCTCAACGCCTGCGGATCCGCGCCCCCCGACCGCTGCCGACGCATCCCGGCAGCGAGGGCGG
>JBNLVK010000214.1:0-7364 GCA_050618055.1 Myxococcota bacterium | reverse complement strand
AATTATTATTGAATAATAATATAGAATGAGAAATGTTATCATTTAGGGAATGACGGGCACCCGCCCCGTGTTATGTTAGCCCCGTGGCGCTTGCCGTGGTGACGTTCCGTTTATAGCCGGGAGGGGCTTGTTTGTTCTTGTGTGGTAAATATAACAAGGGCCGGATCTAATGTCCAGCCCTTTCTGTTATTTTTCGATGCTTACTCTAACTCTGGGCGCGCCCTGCTCGGCCCCGACGCGTGGGTCGGCGTGTCCGCCCACGGCCCGGGCGAGATCGACCCGGAGGGCGGCGCCAGCTACGCGCACCTGGCTCCCATCCACGCGCCGCTTTCGAAGGAGGCCACGCGCGCGCCGCTGGGCACGGACGCGCTGCGCCGCGCCGCGCGCCGCGGCCTGCCGGTGATCGCCCAGGGCGGGCTCCAGGCGTCGAACGCCCGGGCGGCGATCGAGGCCGGTGCGGCCGGCATCGCCGTCACCGGCGCCATCCTCCACGCCGACGACCCGGCGCGCGCCGCCCGCGCGCTGCGCGAGGCCCTGGATGCGTAGCCGCGCCCCGGCCATCGCCGTCGCGCTCGCCGCCGGGCTGCTCGCGGCCTCCGCCCCCGCCGTCCCGCCCCACGAGGAGCTCGAGCAGCGCATCGTCGCCGTCGCCGAGAAGGTGAAGCCCTCGGTCGTCCACATCGAGGCGATCGTGAAGTTCAACGACCGCCGCAACCAGGTGACCGGCTCGGGCCTGATCGTGACGCCCGACGGCAAGATCCTGACCAACGAGCACGTGGTGGACAACGCCGAGAAGGTGACCGTCAGCGTGCCCGGCACCAAGCGGCGCTTCCCGGCGCGCATCGTCGGCATGGACCGCCAGACCGACGTGGCGCTGCTGAAGATCGAGCCGGACGCGCCGCTGGCGGCCGCCGCCCTCGGGTCCGCCGACGACGTGCGCGTCGGCCAGTGGGTGCTGGCCATCGGCAACCCCTACGGGCTCGACGGCACGGTCTCCTTCGGGATCGTGTCGGCCAAGGGCCGCGACCTGGAGGTGCCGGACCTGCTGAACGACTTCATCCAGACCGACGCCATGATCGACCGGGGCTCCTCGGGCGGGCCGCTGGTCGACCTGGACGGGCGCGTGCTCGGCATCAACTCGCGCGGTCAGGGCCGCGGCATCGGCTTCACCATCCCCATCGACACCGCCCGCGAGGTGATGGCCCAGCTCGAGCAGGGCGGCATCGAGCGCGGCTTCCTGGGCATCACGCTCCAGCCCCTGGACCGCGAGCTGGCCGACTACCTGGGCATCCCGGAGACCACCGGCGTCGTCGTGAACAGCGTGCTCGACGACTCGCCGGCCGAGGAGGCGGGCCTGCGCGTGGGCGACGTCATCACCCGCTTCGGCGACGATGCGGTCGAGGCCGAGAAGGACGAGGACCTGGGCGTCTTCCAGCGCCAGGTGGCGGCGGTGCCGCCGGGCGAGAAGGCCAGCGTCGAGATCGTGCGCGACGGCCGGCGCCGCAGCCTGGGCCTGGTGATCGGCACCCAGCCCAAGCTCGACGCGGCCGAGGCCGAGAGCGAGCTGGGCATCCACGTCCAGGAGATCACCGCCAACCTGGCCCGCGACCACAAGCTCGAGTCGCAGGAGGGGGCCTTCGTGGTGTTCGTCGTGCGCGGGTCGCCGGCCCGCGAGGCGGGCCTGCGGGTGGGCGACGTGATCGTGAAGATCGAGGACGCCGAGGTGGCGAGCCTGGTCGACTTCCGCCGCCAGATCGCCCGGGTCGCGTCGAAGGAGCGCTTCCTGCTGACCACGCGGCGGGGTCCGGAGACCAAGTTCCTGCTGGTGAAGCCGGGCTCGCGCGCGGTCGGCGAGGAGCCGGAGGAGGACGGCGACGACTCGGAGGTGCGCTTCCCCTAGGAGGAGAGGACCGCGGCCGGCGCGCCGGGGCGCACCCGCCAGACCGGCGGCCGCCGGCCCAGGCGCGCGGCGAAGCCCTCGGCGATGGCCGCCGCCGCGGCGGCGGCGGCGTCCCTTGCCACCAGGTGCAGCGTGCAGCCGCCGAAGCCCGCGCCGGTCAGGCGCGAGCCGAACACGCCGGGCAGCGCGTCGGCCACCTCGCACAGCGCGTCCAGCTCGGGGACGCTCACCTCGAAGTCGTCGCGCAGGCTCTGCATGCCCTCGCGCAGCACGGCGCCGGCGGCGGCCAGGTCGGCGGCGGCCAGGTCGGCACACAGGCGGTCGACGCGCTCGTTCTCGGTGACGACATGACGCACGCGGCGCAGCGCCGGGTCCGGCAGCAGCGCGCGCAGCGCCGGCAGCGCGTCGGCGCCCAGGTCGCGCAGCGCGCTGGCCCCGGGCGGCGCCACGCCGGCGGCCACCGCCTGGGCCAGCGCCCGCTCGCACTCGCCGCGGCGGTCCGCGTAGCCCCCGGCCACGAGCCGCCGCGTCACCCCGGAGTGGGCCACCAGCAGGGCGAAGCCCGCCGGCAGCGCCACCGGCGTCGTCTCCAGGCTGCGGCAGTCGATGCGCAGGGCGTGGTCCGCGGGGCACAACGCCGAGGCGAAGGGATCCATCACGCCGCAGGGCACGCCCACGTGGTCGTGCTCGGCGCGGTGGGCCGTCTCGGCGCGCTCGCGGGCGCCCAGGCCGAACCCGAACGCCGCGTCGAGGGCGGTCACCAAGCCGACCGCCAGCGCCGCCGAGCTGGACAGCCCGGCGCCCAGCGGAACCTCCGAGGCGACCGCCAGGTCGGCGCCGGGAACGGCACAGCCCCGCGCCGCCAGCGCCGCCACCACGCCGCGCACGTAGTCGCACCAGTCCCCCTGGCGCACCGGATCACCGGCGGCGAACGTGCGCAGCCCCTCCTGCTCGCGGGACGCCGCCCGGAAGACGCCGTCGTCGCGCCGGGCGACCGAGACCCGTGTGCGTCGGTCGACGGCCATGGGCAGCACCAGGCCGTCGTTGTAGTCGGTGTGCTCGCCGATCCAGTTGACCCGCCCCGGCGCGTCGGCCGACACCTGCGGCGCGCGCCCGAAGCGCTCCCGGAAGTCGCGGGTCAGGTCGTCGATCATCGGCGGAAGGCTACTCTCCGGGCCGCATGGGCCACCACCTCCGCCGCCTGCTGCTCCCGCTGCTCGCGCTGCTGGCGCTGCCGGCGGCCGCCGAGGATCCGTTCCTGCGGCGCACCACGACCGTGCGCGTGGTCGAGGAGGTGGGCCCGGCGGTGGTGAGCATCACCACCGAGCACCTCGTGCGGCAGGGAAACCCCTTCCGCAGCTTCCGCGGCGATCCCTTCTTCGATCGCTTCTTCCAGGACTTCTTCGAGCCGGCGCGCCCGCGCACCGTGCAGAACCTGGGCTCGGGCGTGGTGATCGACCGGGACGGGCACATCCTGACCAACGAGCACGTGGTGGCGCGCGCCAGCCGCATCCGGGTGGCGTTCTCCGACGGCCGCGAGTTCGAGGCGGCGCTGATCGGTGCCGACCCGAACCACGACATCGCGGTGCTGTCGGTGGACTCGGACGAGGAGCTTCCCTGGCTCGAGCCGGGCACCTCCGCGGACCTGATGGTGGGCGAGCCGGTGATCGCCATCGGCAACCCCTTCGGCCTGTCCCACACGGTCACCACCGGCGTGATCTCGGCGCTCGAGCGATCCATCCGCGCCGACGACCGCGTCTACCACGGCTTCCTCCAGACCGACGCCTCGATCAACCCGGGCAACTCGGGCGGTCCGCTGCTGAACGCCGAGGGCCGGCTCGTGGCCATCAACACCGCCGTCTACGACCGGGCCCAGGGCATCGGCTTCGCCATCCCCATCGACGCGGCGAAGCGGGTCGTCTCGGAGCTGATCGAGCACGGCGAGGTGTCGCCGGTCTGGCTGGGGCTCGAGTTCCAGGACCTCTCGCCCTCGCTGCGCGACGCCATGGACCTGCCGAAGGGCCTGCGCGGCACCCTGGTGAACCGGGTGCGCGAGAAGAGCCCGGCGGCCCGGGCCGGCATGCGGCGCGGCGACGTGGTGACCCACCTGGACGAGCACGCCATCGGGACGGCGCGCGAGCTGTTCGAACGCCTGGGCACGGCCACCGACGGCCAGGTGCTGACCCTCGACGTCCACCGCGACGGCGCGACGCGCGACGTCCGGGTGCGCGTCGAGGAGGCGCCGGCCGGCCACGTCCACGACCTGATGGAGGAGCTCACCGGCCTGGAGCTGGCGCCGCGCAAGGAGGGAGGCTTCCAGGTGCAGGGCGTGCGCGGGGGCAGCGGCGCCGAGCGCATCGGCGTGCAGCCCGGCGACGCGCTGCTGGCCCTGGGCGGCCAGGCGGTGGACGACGAGGCGGCGCTGCGCCGCCAGGTGCTGGGCCTGCGCGGACACGGCCGCGCGCTGGCGGTGATCGAGCGCGCCGGCGGTCGCTACCACGTGGCCATCCCGCTTCCGTGACCGCGCTTCCGTGACCGCGCTTCCCTGACCGGGTTCGGCGCGCGAGCTAGACTTCGTACCCCGCGGGAAGATGGCGCGCCGCGTGGAACGACTCCCGCGCCCGGGACGTCCAAGGGCCGGGAGGTTCGGAGAGAGAGACATGAAGACATTCGGCAAGGCCCTCGTGGTTTCCCTGGTCGGCTTCGGCGCGCTGGTCGCCACCGGCCGTCTCGACGTCGACGTGCGCTGGCACGACGACGTGGCCCAGGCCCTCGACCTGTTCGGGGACGACGAGGAGGAGGCGAGCGACGCCCCGGCGGTGTCCGCCGGACCGTTCTGGCAGGAGGGCTCGAACGCCGAGCCGATCGCGCCCAGGGGCGTTCCCGGCAGCTTCGCCGACCTGGCCGAGCGCACCTCGCCGGGCGTGGTGAACATCAGCACCAAGAAGACGGTGGTCGGGCACTCGCTCGAGGAGATGTTCCCCTTCCCCTTCGGCCGCGAACCCTTCGGCCGCATGCAGCCGCGCGAGCGCATGGTGCCCAGCCTGGGCTCCGGCTTCGTGATCTCGACCGACGGTCACATCGTCACCAACAACCACGTGATCGCCGACGTCGACAGCATCACGGTCCGCTTCAACGACGGCATCGAGCTGCCGGCCGAGGTGGTGGGCCGCGACCCGAAGACCGACATCGCGCTGATCAAGGTGGAGGCCGAGAAGCCGATCTTCGCCCTGCCCCTGGGCGACTCGGAGAGCGTCCGGGCCGGCGAGTGGGTGGTGGCCATCGGCAACCCCTTCGGCCTGGAGCACACGGTCACCGCCGGCATCGTGAGCGCCAAGCACCGCGACATCGACCACGGCGCCTACGACGACTACATCCAGACCGACGCCGCCATCAACCCGGGCAACTCCGGCGGACCGCTCATCAACCTGCGCGGCGAGGTCATCGGCATCAACACCGCCATCAACCCGCGCGCCAACACCATCGGCTTCGCGGTGCCGGTGAACATGGCGAAGGACATCCTGCCGCAGCTGCGCGCCACCGGCTCGGTGACCCGCGGCTGGCTGGGCGTGGTGATCCAGCGCGTGACGCCCGAGCTGGCCGAGTCGTTCGACCTGGAGGACAAGGCCGGCGCCCTGGTCTCGAAGGTGGAGCCCGGCGGCCCCGCAGACAAGGCGGGCGTGCAGCGGGGCGACGTGGTGGTGGAGTTCAACGGCGAGCCCATCGAGGAGATGGAGGAGCTGCCGCGGGTGGTGGCCGGCACCAGCGTGGGCACCAAGGCCAAGGTGGTGGTGCTGCGCGACGGCGACCGCAAGACCCTCGACGTGGAGGTGGGCCGCTTCCCCGACGACCCGAAGCTGGCCCGCGCGGGCGAGGAGGAAGAGCCCGAGGAGGCCCGCGCCGAGGCCTACGGGATGCGCATCCAGAACCTCACCGAGGAGCTGGCCGAGCAGCTCGGGCTCGACGACGCCAGCGAGGGCGTGGTGGTCACCCAGGTGCAGCGGGGCAGCCCCGCCGCCGAGGCGGGCCTGCGCCGGGGCGACGTGATCCTGGAGGTGGACCGCAAGCCGGTGGGCGACGTGAAGTCGTTCGAGGAGCGCCTGGGCGCGGCCAAGAAGGGCGCGCTGCTGCTGGTGCGCCGGGGCGACAACACGCTGTTCATGGCCATGCAGAAGGCGGAGGACGAGTAGGCGCCGACCCGGGCCGTCATCGTCGGGGGCGGCTTCGCCGGCCTCAGCGCGGCGCGGGCCCTGGCCCGCGAGCCGGAGCTCGAGGTGGTGCTGGTGGACCGCTCCAACCACCACCTCTGCCAGCCCCTGCTCTACCAGGTGGCCATGGCGGGCCTTTCGCCGGCGGAGATCGCCGCCCCCATCCGCTCGCTGCTGAACGACGCGCGCAACGTGCGCGTGCGCCAGGAGGAGGTGGTGGGCGTGGACCTGGCGCGGCGCGTGGTGCGCACCCGCGCCGCGGGGCGCGAGGAGCCGGCCGAGATCCCCTACGACACCCTGGTGCTGGCGTGCGGCGCCGGCCACGCGTACTTCGGCCACGACGCCTGGGAGCCCCACGCGCCCGGACTGAAGTCGCTGGCCCAGGCCCTGGAGATCCGGCGGCGGGTGCTCTCGGCGTACGAACGGGCCGAGCTGGAGAGCGATTCGGAGGCCAAGCGCGCGCTGCTCACCTTCGTGGTGGTGGGCGGCGGGCCCACCGGCGTGGAGCTGGCGGGCGCCCTGGGCGAGATGAGCCGCTTCACCCTCACCCGCGACTTCCGCGCCATCGATCCCGGCCTGGCTCGGGTGATCCTGCTGGAGGCCGGCCCGCGCATCCTGCCCTCGTTCCCCGAGAGCCTGGCGCGGCGCGCCACCCGCGACCTGGAGTCCCTGGGCGTGCAGGTGTGGACCGGCAGCGCCGTCACCGGCGTGGACGGCGGCGGCGTGGACGTGGGGCCCGAGCGCATCGCCGCGGCCACCACCCTGTGGGCGGCCGGCGTGCAGGCCTCGCCCCTGGGCGCCGCGCTGGGGGTGGAGGTGGATCGCCAGGGCCGCGTGGCGGTGGAGCCCGACCTCTCGCTGCCCGGCCACCCGGAGGTCTTCGTGGCGGGCGACCTGGCGCGGGTGGACGACGCCCACGGCCGCCCCCTGCCGGGGGTGGCGCCGGTGGCCATGCAGGCGGGCCGCTTCGTGGCCCGCGCCATCCGCAACGACCGCGCCGGCCGCCCGCGCGGCGCCTTCCGCTACCGCGACCGCGGCCAGATGGCCACCGTGGGCCGCAGCCGGGCGGTGTGCGACTTCGGGCGCCTGCGCTTCGGGGGCTTCGCCGCCTGGCTCTTCTGGCTCAGCGTCCACATCTACTTCCTGGTGGGCTTCAAGAACCGGCTGTTCGTGGTGTTCCAGTGGGCGTGGTCCTACCTCACGTACCGCCGCGGCGCGCGCCTCATCGTGGGCCCCCCAGAGGGGGGACGTTCTTG
>JBNLVK010000213.1:0-15557 GCA_050618055.1 Myxococcota bacterium | reverse complement strand
CAGCGAGGCCACGCTGGCCGCGTTCTGGAGCGCCGTGAGGACCACCTTGGCCGGGTCGATGACGCCGGCCTTGAGCAGGTCCTCGTAGGTCTCGGTGCGCGCGTTGAAGCCGTTCGCACCCTTGGCGTTCTTGACCTTGTCGATCACGATCGAGCCGTCGATGCCGGCGTTCTCGGAGATGCGGCGGAGGGGCTCCTCGACCGCGCGGCGGACGATGTTGACGCCCGCCTTCTCCTCCTCGTTGTCGCCCAGGTCGTCCAGCACCTTCTGGCAACGCAGCAGGGCCACGCCGCCGCCGGGCACGATGCCCTCCTCGACCGCCGCACGCGTGGCGTGCAGGGCGTCCTCGACGCGGGCCTTCTTCTCCTTCATCTCGGTCTCGGTGGCCGCACCGACCTTCACGACGGCCACGCCGCCGACCAGCTTGGCGAGACGCTCCTGGAGCTTCTCCCGGTCGTAGTCGGAGGTGGTCTCCTCGATCTGGTTGCGGATCTCGGCACAGCGGCCCTCGATGTCCTTCTTGGTGCCCGCGCCGTCGATCAGCGTGGTGTTGTCCTTGTCGATCACGACGCGCTTGGCCTTGCCCAGGTCCTTGAGCGTGACGTTCTCGAGCTTGAGGCCCAGCTCCTCGGCGATCACCTGACCGCCGGAGAGGATGGCCATGTCCTGGAGCATCGCCTTGCGGCGGTCGCCGAAGCCAGGGGCCTTCACCGCGGCCACGTTCAGGGTGCCGCGGATCTTGTTCACCACCAGCGTGGCCAGCGCCTCGCCCTCGATGTCCTCGGCCACGATCAGCAGCGGCTGTCCCTGGCGGGCCACCTGCTCGAGCAGCGGCACCAGGTCCTTCATGCTGCTGATCTTCTTCTCGTGCAGCAGGATGAGCGCGTCGTCGAGCGTGGCCTCCATCCGCTCCGTGTCGGTCACGAAGTAGGGGGAGAGGTAGCCGCGGTCGAACTGCATGCCCTCGACCACGTCGAGGACCGTCTCCATCGACTTGGCCTCCTCGACGGTGATGACACCCTCGCGGCCCACCTTGGCCATCGCCTCCGAGAGGATCTGGCCGATCGTCTCGTCGTTGTTGGCCGAGATGGTGCCCACCTGGGCGATCTCGTCGGCGTCGCGCGTGGGCTTCGACATCTTGGCCAGCTCGCCGGTGATGGCGTCGACGGCCTTGTCGATGCCGCGCTTCAGGTCCATCGGGTTCATGCCCGCGACCACGAGCTTGCTGCCCTCGCGGAAGATGGCCTGGGCCAGCACGGTGGCGGTGGTGGTGCCGTCGCCGGCGACGTCGGAGGTCTTGGAGGCCACCTCCTTCACCATCTGCGCACCCATGTTCTCGAACTTGTCCTCGAGCTCCACCTCCTTGGCGACGGTCACGCCGTCCTTGGTGACGGTGGGCGAGCCGAAGCTCTTCTCGATGACCACGTTGCGGCCCTTGGGGCCGAGGGTCACGCGCACCGCGTTGGCGAGCTGGTTCACGCCGGACAGGAGCTTCGCCCGGGCGTCCTGATCGAACTTGACTTCCTTTGCCATTTCCTCGTTCTCCTCGACTACTCGATCACGCCGAGGACGTCGTCCTCGCGGATGATGAGGTGCTCCTCGCCCTCGATGTTGACCTCGGTGCCGGCGTACTTGCTGAACAGCACCCGGTTGCCCTTCTTGACGTCCAGGGGCTGGACCTTGCCGTCGTCACCGACCTTGCCCTTGCCCACGGCGACGACCTTGCCCTCCTGGGGCTTCTCCTTCGCGCTGTCCGGGATGATGATCCCGCCGGCGGTGGTCTCCTCTTCGTCGATCCGCTTCACGATGATCCGATCCTGCAACGGCCGGATTCCCATGGTCCCGATCCTCCTGCCGGCTGTGCCGGCGCTTGTTCCCCACGTGTGGGAGGGTTGGCGGAGCCGGGTGGACCGCGGGTCCAGTCGCCTGGTCCCGAGGGGCCACCCGAAAGCGCGCCCCTAGGTAGGCACTCACCCCCGGGCGTCAAGGGGCGCCCCGGAAAAATCCCGGCGCCGGGGAGCCTGCGGGGCTGAAACGCCACGAGGGCGCTGCTCAGGCACCGGGCAGGCGCTGCCCAAGAAGTGAGCGGATACCGGCCCCCTCGCGCCGGAAACGGTCCCAGGCGGCCGTTGGGGGCACGCCAGGCCGTGCACGATCTGGCACATGGCTTGCTCCCCTGCCGGCCCGAGTTCACCCGCTTCCATCCTCCACGCGTAGGAGTACGAACCCAGATGACGACTCGACCCGCTCGCTGGCTGGCGCCCCTGGCAGGGCTCGGCCTGTTCCTGACCGCCACCGCCGCCAGCGCCGAGGACACCCTCTCGGCCGGCGACACCGCCTGGATGATGACCGCCACCGCCCTGGTGCTGCTGATGACCCTGCCCGGCCTGGCCCTGTTCTACGGCGGCCTGGTCCGCAGCCGGAACATCCTCTCCATCCTCATGCAGTGCCTGGTCTCGGCCGGCCTGATGGGTGTCCTGTGGGTGATCGCCGGCTACAGCCTGGCCTTCAGCGGCGACGGCGCCTTCATCGGCAACCTGGACAAGCTGAACCTGGCCGGTGTCACGCCCGACTCGCTGTCGGGCACGATCCCGGAGTACGTGTTCCTCTCCTTCCAGGGCATGTTCGCGATCATCACCCCGGCGCTGATGATCGGGGCCTTCGCCGAGCGCATGCGCTTCGGCCCCTACCTGGTCTTCATCACGCTGTGGCTGTTCGTGGTCTACATCCCGCTGGCCCACATGGTCTGGGGCGGCGGCGAGATCCCGTTCGTGAGCCACGCCCCGCTCGACTTCGCCGGCGGCCTGGTCGTGCACATGTCGAGCGGCTACTCGGCGCTGGTCGCCGCCATCTTCCTGGGCGCGCGACGCGGCTACGGCAAGGAGCCGATGCCGCCCCACAGCCTGCCGCTGACCGTGATCGGCGCGGCGCTGCTGTGGGTGGGCTGGTTCGGCTTCAACGCGGGCAGCGAGCTGGCCGCCGACGGCGTGGCCGGCCTGGCCTTCCTGACCACCAACACCGCGACGGCCGCCGCCGTGCTGGCCTGGCTCGCCATCGAGTGGCTGCACCGCGGCAAGCCCACCGTGCTGGGCGGCGCCACCGCCGCCGTGGCCGGCCTGGTCTGCATCACGCCGGCCTGCGCCTTCGTGACGCCCGTCGGCGCCATCTGGGTCGGCGCCATCGGCTCGGCCATCTGCTACGTCTTCGTCACCTTCGTGAAGACGGCGGCCGGCTACGACGACTCGCTCGACGTGTTCGGCGTCCACGGCATCGGCGGCACCTGGGGCGCCATCGCCACGGGCCTGTTCATCGCCGACTTCGCCATGCCCGAGGGCGTCACCTGGGGCGGCCAGATCGCGGCGCAGATCCAGAGCGTCGTGTTCACCGCCATCTTCGCGCCGGTGGCGACGCTGGTGATCCTGTTCGCGCTCAAGCTCGTGTTCGGCAACCTGCGGGTGTCGGACGAGGCCGAGTTCGAGGGCCTCGACCTGGCCGAGCACAGCGAGACCGCCTACACCAACGTCTAGGAGAGCCCCATGAAGCTCATCGAAGCCATCATCAAGCCGTTCAAGGTGGAGGACGTGCGCAACGCCCTGAGCGAGATCGGCGTGCAGGGCATGACGGTGACCGAGGCCAAGGGCTTCGGTCGCCAGAAGGGGCACACCGAGCTCTACCGCGGCGCCGAGTACGTGGTCGACCTGGTGCCGAAGATGAAGCTCGAGATCCTGGTCAGCGACGACCAGGTCGAGCCGGCCATCCAGGCGATCACGGCGGCGGCCAGCACCGGGAAGATCGGAGACGGAAAGATCTTCGTGCTCCCGGTGGGCGACGCGGTGCGCATCCGCACCGGTGAAACCGGCGACGCCTCCATCTGATCCGACTTCGCTCGGCTCCGCCTCGCTGCGCGCCGGCCGCATCGGCCGGCTTGCGGGCTCGGGGGCGGAGCCCGGGCGAAGCCGGTCGGGCCGAGGCCTGATGTACCCTCGGCTGCCATGGCGCGGCCGGTGCTCGCGATCTTCCTCCTGGCCGCCGTGCTGCGGGTCGGCTTCGCGCTGTGGTCGCCGGGCGTGCCGCTGTCCGACGGCCGCTTCTACCACCTGCACGCGCTGGTCTGGCTGGACACCGGCCACTACCTGAACGGCGACGGCAGCCCGGCGATCCGCTGGATGCCGGGCTGGCCCGCCTTCCTGACCGCGCTCTACGCCGTCTTCGGGGCGTCGGCGCGGGTGGGCATGGTCGCGGCGGCGCTGCTCGACGCCGGCGCCGCCGCCGTCACCACCGCCCTGGGAATGCGCCTGTTCGGCGCCCGGGCGGGCGTGCTGGGGGGCGCGCTCTACGCGGTCTGGCCCGGGCTCGTCTACTACGCCGGCACCCTCTTCACCGAGCCGCTCTTCAACCTGCTGCTGGTCTCGACCCTGTGGCTGCTGGCCCAGGGAACGCCCGGCAGCCGCCGCTGGCCCTTCGAGCTGGGCGCCGGCCTCACCTTCGGACTCGCCGCCTACGTGAAGGCCGAGCCGCTGGCCCTGGCGCCGGCCCTGCTGTTCGCCGTCTGGCGGCTCGACCCGCAGCCGCGGGCCTTCCTGCGCCGCTCGGCGTGCCTCGGCCTGGTGACCGTGGCGCTGCTGGCGCCCTGGACCCTCCGCAACTGGCTCGTCTTCGAGCGCTTCATTCCCACGTCGGCCAGCGGCGGCGTGGTGGTGCACCTGGCCAACCAGCCCGGCGCCACCGGCGGCCAGGACTTCAAGCTCCAGCAGGAGCTGTCGCGTCGCTACCGCGGGGCGACGCTGGCCGAGACCACGATCAACCGCAACGACGTGGGCTGGCGCGAGGCGCGGCGCTTCTTCCGCGAGCACCCGGGCGAGGCGCTGGCCACGGTGTGGCGCAAGTACCGGCTCACCTACGGCGGCGACGTCCAGGCGGTGCGCACCATCCGCGGCAGCGGCAAGCCCCCCGACTGGCACCTGGCGCCCGACACCTTCCGCCGCCTGGTCGCAGTCGCCAACAGCTGGTGGTGGGGCGCGCTGGCGCTGGCGGCGCTGGGTCTCACCACCTTCCGCCGCTGGCCCCGGGGCGCCGGCGCGCTGCTGCTGGGTCCGCTCGCCACGACCGTCCTGCTGCACGCCGTCTTCCTGGGCGGACAGCGCTTCCACGTGCCCGAGATCCCGGTGTACGCGCTGCTCGGTGGGCTCGGGGTGGAACGCGTGCTCTTCTGGCTGCGGCGCTACGCGCCGGCGGCGAGGTCGTAGCCGAGCAGCGTCGCACCCACCGCCGGGCGCTCGCCGCGGCGGATGCGCAGCGTGGCCGGACCGTGGCGCAGCGTGGCGTCGCCGCCGGACACGCGGCGCACCGTGGTGCGGCACTGGATCTGGCCCTTCTCCCCCTCCGGCACGTAGCGGTAGCGGAGCGTCAGCGTGTCGCCGTCGGAGAGCCGCGCCCGCTTCTCGAAGAGCGACTCGTTGCGGGCGCCGGTGAGCCGATGGCGCCAGTCGACCCGGGCCGCGCCCTCGAGCGTCACCGTGTACTCGACCTCGAGCCACTCGTCGGCGCGCAGCCGCACGAACTGACCGCCGTGCAGCATGTGCGGCCGGTCGTCGGGCAGCACCACGTCGGGCTCGGCCAGCAGGTCGTAGCGTTCGGGGCGGTGGCCCTCGCGCGGCTCGCTGCGCGCGGCCAGGTCGCGCAGCAGCACGACGCCGGCGTCGTCTTCCTCGACCGGGACGGCGTCGGGCAGCACGCCGAACCAGCGACCGTCGGGCACCGCGTGGCGTCGGCAGGCGCCGCCGTTGCAGACGAGCACGCTGCCCCCGGGCTCGAGCGCGCCCAGCGCGCCCAGGTTCATGTTGCCGAAGAAGAGGTGGCGCGGGGTGTCGTAGGCGCGGAGCACGCTGCGTCCGAAGAAGTGGGCACCCTGCTCGGCCAGGCCCAGGTAGTCGAGGACCGACAGCGGCAGGTCGGCCAGGCCGAAGGGCTCGCGCACCACACCGGGCGCCACCCCCGGACCCTGGAGCAGCAGGATCCCCCAGTTCTGGCTCAGCAGCTTGAAGGCGGGCTGGGTGTCGAAGCCGCCGATGCCCAGCGACTCGTCGGAGGTGACCACCAGCAGCGTGTCGCGCAGCGCACCGGACGCCTCGAGGCGCTCGACGAACGCCCCGAAGGCTTCGTCCAGGTACGACGCCGCACGACGGAAGCGGCGCCGACCGGGCCGGTAGTCGTCGGGCAGCGTGTAGGGGTGGTGGGTTCCCACGTTCAGCAGCGTGAGCAGCCAGGGACGCTCGCCGCGGCGGAGCGCCGCCACCTGCGCCTCGGCCTGCTCGAAGAAGGCCTTGTCGTCCACGCCCCACGGGCTTCGCGAGTAGCTTTGCTGGGTGCCGTCGTAGCCCAGCACCTCCTCGAAGCCGGCGCTTCCCATGAAGCGGTCCTTCAGCATGAACGAGAGCGGGGCCGCCTGGAGGTAGACGGTGTGCCAGCCGGCGTCGCGCAGCACCTCGGGCAGGCAGACCCGCCAGGGCGCCAGCGAGGCGGCGGTCATCTTGGGCGTGCCCTCGCCCAGGTTGGGAAGCTCGCCGCAGAGCAGCGCGTAGAGGCCGCGGTTGGTCTTGCGCTGGTGGGCCACGAAGCTGACGAAGCGCAGGCTGTCGCGCGAGAGCGCCTCGAGGGCCGGCATCTCTGCGTCGGCTTCGCGTCCGTGCTCGGCGGCGAAGCTCGGCAGGTGGATGCCCGAGATCGACTCGAGGACCACCAGCAGCACGTTGCGCGCGCGGGGCTCCGCCGGGATGCGCGGCGTGCCCCCCAGGTCGGCGGCCAGCTCGGGCAGGCGTTCGAGCATGGCGTCGGGCGGCGTGGCGGCGGCGACGTCGCGCGCGGGCTCGGCCAACCGCGCCAGACCCCGCGCCACGTCGCGCTGGAGGAAGTCGACGCGCCGCCAGACCGGCTCCTCCGGCGCGTCGGGCAGCAGGGCCACCAGCGCCCCGAGCAGCACGCCCGCCACGCCCGCCGTGAGCGCGCCGCCGCTGCGTGCGCCGGTCGTCGCCCAGCCGAGCGCCCCCGACCCCGCGACCAGCGCGCCGGCCAGCAGCCAGGGCGCCGAGATGGCCAACGCCGAGCCGGCGAAGAAGGTGGGATCGAACAGGTATTGGAGCTCGCGCACCGACGCCGGCGAGCCCAGCGTGCGCACCAGCTCGTAGTTGGCGTAGTGGCCGGCCGTCCAGATCCACAGCCAGGCGAGCGCGGCCACCCGGTGCAGGCGCGCCAGCAGGAGCGCCAGCGCCGCCGCGACGCCGGCCACGGCCACGTCGGAGAGCGCGCCGCGCAGGTCGACCGCCGAGACCGCGCCCAGCTCGCGCGCGACGGCAGCACCGCGAAACAGCAGCGGCGCGCACGCCGTCGCCGCGATCGCCCAGGGCCAAGGCCTCACACCGGGGGACTATACTGCCGGCCATGAAGTACCTGCACACCATGGTGCGCGTCACCGACCTCGACGCGTCCCTCGACTTCTACTGCAACAAGCTGGGGCTCGAGGAGCTGCGCCGCGTCGACGTCGAGCCGGCGCGCATCTCGCTGATCTTCCTGGCCGCCCCCGGCGACTCGGAGGCCCAGGTGGAGCTCACCTGGAACTGGGATCCCGAGGAGCTCTCCGGCGGCCGCAACTTCGGCCACCTGGCCTACGAGGTGGAGGACATCTACGCCGTCTGCCAGCGCCTCCAGGACGGCGGGGTCACCATCCTGCGTCCGCCGCGCGACGGCCGCATGGCCTTCGTGCGCTCGCCCGACCAGATCTCCGTCGAGCTGCTCCAGAAGGGCGAAGCGCTACCGCCGAAGGAGCCCTGGGCGTCGATGGAGAGCACCGGCGAGTGGTAGGCGTTCCAGCCCCGGCGGAAGCCTCCGCCGCCGGCGCAAGCGCCGTCACCCCCCTTCCGGCCCCGGCCACGTACGGCCCGTGAGCGAGTCGGACGGAACCGGAACCCGGCGCGGCGGCCCTGCCCGCCCGCGCCTTGCGCGCGTGGTGCACCTGCCCCCGCCGCCGGAGGAGAGCCACCTGATGCCCCAGGACTTCGATCGCGCCCTGCGCCGCATGAAGAGCGACCTGGCCCTGACCGAGCTGAAGCGGCGGCTGCTCGACCCGTCGCTGGACGCCGTCCGGGTGCTCGAGGTGGCCGACCGGATCCAGCGCCTCCAGGACGAGGCCTGATATTACACTCACTTGACCCATGTCCCCGTTGGTGTAATATATAGGCCGCGCGCAGCGGAGGGGACATGGCCGCGGCAACCACCTACGTGAAGGCGACCGCCTGGCGCGACGCCATCACCAAGCAGGAGCTCGGCGAGCTCCTGCACCAGAACCAGCGCTCCTGGGTCTCGATCGGCTTCAACTGGGCCGTCGTGTTCGCCTCGTTCTGGATGGTCGCCCGCTGGCCCAACCCCTTCACGGTGATCCTGGCGCTGTTCCTGATCGGTGCGCGCCAGCTGGGCTTCGCGGTGCTGATGCACGAGGCGTCGCACCGCACCCTCCTGCCCGACCGCCGCTGGAACGATCGGGTCGGCAACTGGCTGTGCGCCTACCCGGTCTTCAGCGACCTGCGCCCGTACCGTCCCTACCACGTGCAGCACCACGCGCGGACCGGCACCGTCGACGATCCGGACCTGGGCCTGGTGAAGCCCTTCCCCATCACGGCGCAGAGCCTGCGTCGCAAGTTCTGGCGCGACCTCTCCGGCCAGACCGGCCTCAAGTTCTTCAAGGCCGGCGTGAGCCGCACCTTCGGCCGCTACCGCGAGGACGCGGACGCGAGGCGCGCCGCCCAGGGCGTGCTCGTCACCAACGCGGTGCTGCTCGGCATCCTGACGCTGGCCGGCCACCCCTGGCTCTACCTGCTGTGGGTGGGCGCCTGGTTCACGACGAACACGCTGGTGACGCGCATCCGCGCCATTGCCGAGCACGCACTCACGCCCGACCGCGAGGAGCCCTTCGGCCGCACCCGCACCACGATCGCGCGCTGGTGGGAGCGGCTGTTCATTGCGCCCAACCGGGTGAACTTCCACCTGGAGCACCACCTGGTGATGACGGTCCCCCACTACCACCTGCCGCGCATGCACCGCCTGCTGAAGGAGCGCGGCATGCTCGACGACTCGCCGGTCGACGTGGGCTACTGGAGCGTGCTGAAGCGCGCCGCCAGCAGGCGCGACGAGCCGACGACAACGGACGACCGGTCGGACGACCCGCTGCCCCAGCCGGTGCGGTACCCGCCCTTCTAGCGGACTCCAGCCGGGTGGCGCGGCCCGAGGTCGCGGCGAGCGGGGCTGCGGCGCATGGCTCGCCGGAACGCGGGGCTGTGCCGGGCGGCGCCCCTCGAGCTTGCCACCGCACTCCGCGCCGCGGCCGGCCGGGGCTGCGCTCGACTTCGCCTCCGCTCCCCTTCCCCGCGCCCTCTCGCGCGGAGACATGACTAGACGCGCCCCTCGGATGCTTCGCCTCGCGCGTTTCAAGGGGCGCGAATAGCAGCGCGTCGATTCGCGGCGGAGTTCCTCCCCGCCGCTGAGCCCGGGCTCCAGAATCCTCTAGTGGCGATACCTAGCGAGAAACAGCAGTCCAGTTCCGAGGAGGATGCTGGTGGAGGGCTCAGGAACAGCGATCACATGGATGTTATCGAACAACGTGACGCCGCTATTGATTGTCTTCAGGCCGATCTGACCAGAGTGATACTTGGTCAGGCCGCTGACACTGAGAACCACTGAGGAATCAATGAAAGCCGTCGCAGAGTCGCCTATGACCTCCAGCTCGAGCTGGTGCCATGCGTTGTCGGACACCACCAATGGCGCGGTCGCGAGGATACTGCAGGCTCCATCGCTGAAGTCGATCTCGCAGAACTGAACCAGGTCCTGAGAGGCGATCACCTCGAATTGATAGTACTTCCCGGCATCGGTGCCG
The DNA here is from genome assembly GCA_050618055.1 of Myxococcota bacterium. Taxonomy (GTDB): domain Bacteria; phylum Myxococcota_A; class UBA9160; order UBA9160; family SMWR01; genus CALDCK01. The sequence goes on along the minus strand of JBNLVK010000213.1, from coordinate 5,635 downwards.
CTCTGAATGTCAGTGGCGCGGAACAGAAAGGCAGTCTTCTCGCGATTGAGCATGTTGAAGTCGGCCTCAAGCACGAAATCGTCCAAGAGTGGGCTCCCATTGAGGGCGCGGGCGTCGTTGAAGAACCCGATGCTTTCGATTCGGTACGACCCGCCCGTGACTGAGAAGACACCATCGAACTCCGCCCATCCATTGGCGTTTCCGTCGTTGAAATCGTCGTCGAAGAGGGTGGTAGCAGCCGACGAACCCGATAGCACAAGCAGACACGTCGCCAGGGCGACACCCCAACGAGGCTCCTTCATCGTGTGCATGAAGCTGATCCTCCAGTTCCAAAGAGACGCGACCAGCCTACTTCAGAACCGGCTGGTGGATGGCCCAGCGCGAGGGTTCGCTGATCGACGCCGAAGAGGCGCGCCGCGGAAGCCGGAGCATCGCGCCGCGGGCGGCTTCGACGTTTCCGCCACGTCGCCTCCAAGCAGTTGTTTTCGCTGCGCTTGCCCTGCTACCCTGCCCCCCACGCGCGAGTAGCTCAGTTGGTAGAGCATCAGCTTCCCAAGCTGAGGGTCGCGGGTTCGAGACCCGTCTCGCGCTCCAGATTTCGAGAGCCCCTTCGCGGCGTTGCGCGGAGGGGCTCTCTGGTGTTGGCGACCGCACGCGCGCTGGTGCCGCGGGGGTGCCGTTTGGTGCCGCCGAAGTCGAGGAACGAGAGGTCGGTTTCCTCTTCACGCATCGCGTGGGCGTAGACGCGCAGCGTCAGCTCCGGGTTGCTGTGGCCGAGCTGCGATCAACCAATGGGCCGGGGGCGTTCGCCAAGAGGTCCAGTTCATCTTCCGATGTCTCTCGGAAGGTGATCCCGAGCTTCGACGGCCGGAGATGCGTCCGGTTCCGGATGTGCTTATCGAGGACGCACGGTAGAAGCGGCTTGCCCTCGCTCCCGTCTCGAACTCCGGGTGGCAGGGAGCATGGCTGGGATACGGCGGGCCAACCCCCGTTTTCGCTCTCCACAACGTGCGGGGCTGACTGTCCCTACCGAGACGCACCGGGCCTCCCCCATGCCCCCCGGGTAGTGCCGCCTGGGTGCCGTCTGCCGTTCCTGGGCAGGATTAGACCTCACGTACCCGCTGTAGCCGCTCGCGAGAGCGCATCCCAGCGTTAATCCTCACCTTCTCGATCCCTTCAAAGCCTAGTGGCGCAGCACGCCTACCCCAATGGTCGGCGACTATCTGTGAACCTCGCCTGAAGCCAGGAGGGAACCGCCTTGGAGGATCGGCTTACTGCGCGTCTCGACGCCCTAGAGCGGGAGGCGCGAGCGTTAAGACGCTGGATCGCAGCATTGGGAACACCTCTTGTCGCAGTCGTGGTGGTCCGAGCCAACGGTGCGTAGTCAGCGTGAAGCGGCACATCGCCTCCGCCTCAACGACACCATCACGAGTCCCACGGTCACCAGCAGGGCGGTGTTGGGTTCGGGTACTAGCGTCCAGACCGCCCAGACGTTGTATCCGTCGGTGGTGGTAGAGAGGCTCTTGTTGTCCACGTAGAAGCCGTTCCACGCAACCGAATCGTCTGGCTCGTGGTCACGGTTGTTCGCGTACCAGTAGAGGTTAAGGGCGTAGGGCGTCATCGCGTTGCAGACATCCGACGCCCCACACCCAAACGTAAGCTCAGGGGCGCTGTCAAAATTCCCTTGGGGTCCGTCGTAGAAGACCTGGTTGTGCAAGGCGTGCGATGCGAGAAAGGCGTCCCCGTCGCTTTGAAAGGTGAAGTCGCTAGCCGCATCGCACCCGTCGAAGACGGCGATGCAGGTCCCGTCGACGAACTGCACGTCGTAGAACAGTCCATCGACGAGTACGTTAGAGGCACCGATCAGCTGGCCGCCAACGGTGTTCAGTGTCGCGGCGCCGGCTGCGGGTATTGTCGCGAGCAACGCCGTAGCGGTGATGGTCAGGGCAGCAAGTGCGGGCGCAAAGAGGTGCCCCATGATCCCTCCCTTGTAGAGCTTGTCGGTGTGCGACGAGCGATAGCGGTAAGTCCTTGGCCATTGTCGCCTTATCACCAGTAGGAGGTCCAGGGTCGATTCCTCTCAGGATCTCGCTGCCTTGAGGTCGTGGGCGAGCGTCGCCGTACCAGGGCTCGGGACGGCCAGCAGGGTAACTTCTCGTAGGTAAGCCGCGGCTCGACGCCGCAGAGCTTCGCCGACTCGATCAGCGAGCAGAAGATCGCCGCGGCTCGGGTGCCTCGCTCTGACCTCCCGTAGTGAATCCTCCACCCGACCGTGACGCCGCGCAGCGCCTACCCGCAGCGTGCTCTTGTTCTGACGGCCTTTCTTGGGAGCATGCGATACGCGCGGGTGCGACTGTCGCCGTCATCCCGCCCCCACACCCCCCCCTTGCCCCCGGGGTGCCGCCTCGGTGCCGTCTGCCGTCACCGGAACCACTGATGTCCGCTCCTGACCGACGCTATCCGGCCGCGAGAACGCAAGTCAGTGGTCTTCCTCCTCCTCCTTGCCTCTTCCCAAGCTGAGGGTCGCGGGTTCGAGACCCGTCTCGCGCTCCAGATTTCCCCGAACGCCCTCGGTGCCTTGCATCGGGGGCGTTCGTTCGTGGACCTCCGCGGGCCCCCGCCGTCCGCTGCTACCCGAGGCCCAGGCCGTTCGGCGAGTCGGGCCTGGCCGGGTAGTCCTTGTGACGGAGCGTCGTCTCGTATCCGGGTGGAATCTGCGCGAGCTCGAACCCGAGCTTCTGTAGCTGAAAGCTCACCAGGCGTTCGCACACTTCCCCCGATTCGTGATCGCTTCGATCGGTGTGCGGAACGCCGCCCGACCGGAGCAGGGCCTCGATGCTCTCCCTGCGATACGCGCCGGCCATTCCCTGCAGGAAGCAGGGGAAGTCCTCCTGCGGCAATTGCCCGTAGCCAAGGGCGGCGCTGATGCTCTCGAAGCTCTTCGGCTTGTAGTAGTCCACGGCGACCAGGTTTCCGAAGGCGCCGACGTCGGGGTTCTCGTCCATGAAGGCCCGGAGCGTGCCGAACGCATCCCGGTCCGCGAACCAATGGTCGTCGTGCAGGAAGAGGTAGTTCTCGTAGCTGCGGTCCACCTTCCGGATCAGCAGGTCGAACGCGGCCGGGTCCCTTCCGAGGTTCGGGCGCACGAAGAGATACTCGGGCGAGAGCTGCTTCAGGTACTCTACGGGCTCCTCGGATTCGCCGTTGCAGACCACGGCCAGGTCGAAGAGCCGGCGATTCCCCATCAGGTTGTCGTTGAAGCAGAAGCGGGGCAGGACCTGCCACGTCTGTTCCGACGTACAGACGAGCACGATGGTGTCCTTCCGCATCCGCGCGCGATTGTTCGGCAACCGCTCGATCCGCGTCAAGCCCCTTCAGCCATGACACCCGCAGACGAGGGACACGTCGCCATTGCAGGTGCCGGGCTTTCGGGAGCCAGTGTCGCCCGGGAGCTGGTCGAGAGATCGAACCTGGCGGTCACGGTCTTCGACCCCCTGCCCCACGTCGCGGGGCACTGCCACACGGAGCGGGATCCGGAGACGGGCATCATGCTCCACGTCTACGGACCGCACATCTTCCACACCCACGACAGCAGGACCTGGGCCTTCGTGAACCGGTTCGCGGCGTTCCATCCCTACCGTCACCGGGTCCGCGCCAGTACCTCGAGGGGAGTCTTCGCCCTGCCCATCTCGCTGGGGACGCTGAACGCGTTCTTCGGAGTGTCGCTCACCCCCGACCAGGCCAAGCCATTCCTCGCGACGAAGACCATCCACCCCGCCGGCGAGCCCCGGAACTTCGAAGAGGCGGCGCTGGCGACCGTCGGGCCGGAGCTCTACGAGGGCTTCTTTCGCGCCTATACCGTGAAGCAATGGGGCACCGACCCGCGGAGCCTGCCCGCCTCGGTCTTCCGCCGCCAGCGGGTGGTCTTCGAGGACCAAGACGCCTACTTCGACGATCCCTTCCAGGGAATTCCGCGGGAGGGATACACCGCGTTGGTGAACCGGATGCTGGAGCACGAGCGCATCGAGCTGGTGCTCGGCGCGTCCCTGACCCGGGAGAACGTCCGAGGCTTCGACCACGTCTTCTTCTCCGGAGCGATCGACGACTACTTCGATCGGTCGGAGGGAGCACTCGGCTACCGGACCCTCGACTTCACGAGGGAGGTCCATCCCGGCGTCTACCAGGAGGGCTCGGTCGTCAACCACTGCCGGTCCGAGATCCCCTTCACAAGGGTGACGGAGCCCAGGCACTTCACGCCCTGGGAGTCGCACGACCGGACCGTGATCCTGAAGGAGTTCCCACGCGATGCGCAGGAAGGGGACCCACTCTACTACCCGATGCGGCGAGCCAGCGACCTCGAGCGGCTGCGTCGCTACATGGCGCTCGCCACGCGAGAGCGGGCCATCAGCTTCATCGGTCGCCTGGGCACCTACCGATACCTCGACATGCACCAGGTCATCGCCGAGGGCCGCAGGGCGGCAAGAACGCTTCTCGATTCGCTTCGACGGGGCCGCGAGTGCCCGGTCTTTCCCGTCGACCCCCTCGGCTGAACCCCGCCAGGCTGGCGTCGATACATTCTGCGACTGAGCCAAACGCCACTGACGGAGAAAGGGCCTACTCGCCCCCCTCCTTCCCCCGCCACCGAAGCGCCGCCACCTGGCCCTGCCTCGCGTAGTCGGCGGCTTCGCCCAGCACGCGGGCGGCCTCCTGCGGGGCGTGGAAGCCCATGGAGTTCTCGGCGGCGATGAAGTCGAGGCGCCACTGGGCCTTGCGCTGCAGCTCGAGGGCCTCGTCGAGCTGGGCGTCGCTGGCGCCGGCCTGCTTGGCGGCCACGATCGTGTCGATCAGGTCGACGATGGCGTCGCCGCCGCGCTGGAGCAGCTCCACGTTGCGCGTCTGGATGGCGTCGACCCGCGCCGCGATCTCGTCCTCCGAGAAGTGGTGGCAGCTCTGGCAGGCCCGGTTGATGTTGAGCAGCGGGCTGCGCACCCAGTGGTCCGACACCTTGGTCGCGCCCTCGCGCATGTAGGGCATGTGGCAGTCGGAGCACGACACGCCGCTGCGCGCGTGGATGCCCTGGCTCCACAGCTCGAACTCCGGGTGCTGGGCCTTCAGCACCGGGGCGCCCGTCTCGGCGTGGCGGAAGTCGAGGAAGCGCGAGCCGTCGGCGAAGGTGGTCGCGTTCCAGAACTCCTCGGTCTGGTCGGCGGTCAGGCCCTCGCCCCACGGAAACGTGAGCTTCATGCCGCTCGAGCAGTAGTACTCCACGTGGCACTGGCCGCACACGTAGGAGCGCATCTCCAGGCGCGTGGCGTCGACGTTCGGGTCGTAGGGCGCGTCGCGATCGCCCTGGCGCCACTGCTGCACCGAGGGCAGATGCGGCACCTCGGCATCGCCCTCGGCCAGCGCCTGGATGCCCTGGATGAAGCCCGGACGCGTGACGCGCAGCACCATCGTGTCCGGATCGTGGCAGTCGACGCACGAAACGGGGTGCGCGCTGCCCACCTCTTCGAGCTGCGCGTGCAGCTCCTGGTAGGAGTACTGGTAGGTCTTCTCGAAGCCGGCGATGGCATCGCCGTCGCCCAGCTTCCGGTAGAGGGGCATGATCGACGCGTGGCAGTGCAGGCACGAGCCG
>JBNLVK010000212.1:0-63379 GCA_050618055.1 Myxococcota bacterium | reverse complement strand
CCCGTGGTTGCGTCGGGCGACGTTTCGGCGGTCAGCTCCGCGCCTGTCGAGGCTCCGGTACGGGACAGGCTCATCTCCGAGGCGCTAACGGCTTCGATCGTGAAGATCCCGTTGTTCCCGTCGCCCCACAGCACCTCGTCGCCGTCCGCGGCTTCCGTCTCCAGGTCGCAGTCCACATCCAGGGTCAGGGCCGCGACTGCGGTAACGAGGCAGCCGTCGGCGCCCATGCTGTTGTGCCCGAACTCGTTGGAGGTTTCGGCCCGCGACTCGCGGTATCCCATCGGGTAGACGCGCTGCCCCGCAAGCCATCCGTCCGTGACAAACGAGCCGCTAGCCCGGGTGAAGCACGAATCCGAGTTCGGGCACGCCGCGGGCTCTGCCGCCGCCGCTCCCTCGAAGCGGTACGAGTCGAAGCCAGAGACGAACACCTCCATCCCGGTCGTAAACCCGTCGGTAACGAAGCTCCCACCGTCGTCGCGCTGGATGCAATCGTTCGAGCCGGTGCAAGACGCGGCGTCAAACGCGGAGATATTGGCAACGGGGCCGGTCCAGATCGTCACGGCGTCGTAAGCCGCCTGGAGATCATCCACCATCTCGAGGGTTCCGTCGCCGTCGTAGTCACCAACGATCACGTGATCGGAATTCCCGTCGCCGTCGGTGTCGAGCACCACGTTACGGCGCAGGTCGTCCGTGATGGTGATGTCGTCCGGGACCTGGGCGTCGGTGACCGCGCCTGAGATGTCCTGGAGCGCCATCGCGGCTTCGAGCTCCGTGGCGACTGCGGGGGCGTCCAGCTCGTCGGAGCCGACCGCGTCCGTGTCGATCGTCGCCGTGGTGCCGGTGCCTCCGACCGTGATGTCGCCCTTGTCGCCGTCAGGGCCGAGCCCGTCTGAACCTCCCGAGCTGACGACGCAGTCCGTCTCGCCGTCGCCGGCATCGTCCGAGCACGCGATCCCCGAGCCGGTGAAGTTGATCGTCCCGCGCTGCGTGAGCGGCGTCCCTTCGTCCTCGATCGTGTGGCCAGTGCCGGAGGGGGTGGCCATCGTGAGGCCGCCCGCGCCATCGGCGGTCGGAACCTGCCCCGCCGTGGACGAGCCCGTGAGCATGTCTTCAACGTTCTGGTTGATGGCCTTCTCGACCGCTTCCTGCACGGTGTCGCAGGTGTCCCCGGTGCACCGGGGATCCGTGTTCGTCGAGTCGAAGCCCACACCATCGGCGCACCCCACGCCCACCTGGCCGGTGATCGGATCGGTACAGGTGGCGTAGGCCGGAGGCGCGCAGACCCCCAGGCACACGAGTAGCGTGACGAGCAGGGCGCTCGTTCGGTTCATGGCGTTTCTCCTCAGAGAGTGAGAGCGCAGCGGGCGCTAGAAGACGGGCTGGCCCAGGGATCGGACGTGCACGAACCCGGCCGGCGGGTTCGGGGTCGAGCCGCTGCTCGCGGTCAGGTCGAACAGCGTTGCGTCGCTCGGGTTGTATCCCTTCGCCTGCCACGTTCCCGAGCCGCCGGTGCGCTGGAGCGTCACCGACAGCGCCGTCGCATTCGCCGGCACCACGGCATACGCCTCCAGATTCCAGGCGAATAGGGATCCCGAGTTGACAGTCTTCGTCGCCGAGGTCCACGCGATGGCGTCGGTGATGTTCCCGTTCGTCCCCATGCGCAGCCGGAGGACCATGTTCCAGGGCGCGCCCGAAGACGGGTCCACGCTGAAGTAGACTCGCACCAGCACCCGGCGGATTCCGTCGCCAGGGCCACCGGGGATCGGGATGTTCGAGAGGGCCGTGATGAGCGTCTCGTCTCCGGTGCTCACCGACGCCTGGTCGGACGTGATCCGGACGATGGAGTCCTCGACGGCGCGGCCCCCGAACTCGTACCCCGTCTCCGCAGCGTCCACGCGAAGGGTCTGGCGGGCCTTCCCCGAGAGGCTCGGCCCCTTCGTGAAGTCCGCTCCCGAGCTGTCGAGGTGCACCAGCTTGCCGGCGTCGGCGCCTCCCGCGCCCGCGACCACCGTCACGTTGCGCTTCCAGGCTCCGCCCTCGCGGATGTCGTGGCGCCAGTCCCCGGAGCCGCTGCGCACCATGCGGTCGGCCAGGTCGGTCCCCGCGTCGTCGCCCCAGCGCTCGAAAACGCCGCTGTCGGGGGTGATGACCTCCTCCCCGGCACCGTGCACCAGGCGGCCGGCCATCGTCCGGTCGGCCTCGGCGGCGCCCGAGTCCCGGTCGAGCACGTGGGCATCGATCCACGAGTCGTCGAGAGTCGGATCGCCAGACACGCCGCTTCCGTTGCTCACGGGCAGCTTCGTGTCGCCCTGGATCGTGCGCGCCACCAGGTCGGGGCCGTCGGCCGTCTTCACCAGGATCCCGTTGCCCAGCGCGTCGGAGAGCAGATCCTCCCACTGGTCGCCGCTGGTGACCGCCTCGACGATGCGCGTCCCCGCCGTGAAGGACACCGCCGCGCCGCCGTTGCTCGACTTGCGGATGTCCGTCGGCACGAGGCGCCGGCCGGGGGCGTTGTCCCGGAAGGTGTAGAGGCCCCACTCCCAGTTGACCGTCGCGCCCGAGGCTTCGTAGATGCCGGCCTTCACCGTGTCGCCGTCCACCAGGGGGTCGCCGTTGGTCGAGGCGTCGAAGGCGAGGAAGTCGGAGGCGGCGCCATCGAGCATCCGGTCGCCGGTTCCCGCCGTGGTGGTCGTCTCGCGGACGTGGTTCGGGAAGCGCTCGGCGGCACTCGCCCCGAGGCTCACGAGCAGCAGGACCAGGCAGAGGAAGGGTCGGAGCTTCATCTACACCTCCAGAACGTCGAACTCGAAGGGCCAGAAGTCGGCCCCGTCCTGCTTCTCCGTCAGCTCCGGGTTCTCCAGCAGGCCGTAGACCATCTTCTGGTGGCGATAGGTCTCGTCGTCCCAGTCGTGCGCCACGACGACGGCGCGTCCGTCGGAGAGCCGCGAGAGCCGGTCGGCCAGCATCGCCTCGCCCTCGCTCGTGATTGCGATGGAGTGGCGCTGCGTGAGGCGGCGCATGCCCCGCCGGATCGGCGTCGCGCCCTGGAGCAGCGTCCTCGAGCTGCCCGCCCGAATCGCTCGGCGCCCGCCGAAGCGTCGACCGCGGTTCGTCACCCACGCCGCCGAGACGATCACCCGTCCCACAGCCTGATAGCCCGCCGTGTTCTCGGGGTCGATGATCGAGAACTCCAGATAGTCGATCGTGTGCCCCTGCGGCTGGAGGTACGCCCCGTTGCGGTACTTCTCGTACCCGATGCCCGGAGACCACCAGTACCGCTCGGGGTACTTGAACAGCGGCGTCGTGCTGAGCGGGACCGCGGTCGGCGCGCCGCCCACCGTGTTCGCGTAGCTGTTCTCGAACTGGTGATAGGAGAGGAGCCCCGACTCGGTCCCGGCGAGCTCGGTCCACGTGTCGGCCGCGACCTGGGCCGGCGTCTGCTCGACGTTCCACAGCCGCACGTCGTCGATCACGCCTGCGAAGGTCGAGACGTCCTGCTGTCCGATCGCGATGCCGGTCGGAAGCGACACCAGCGTCGAGACCCCCGTGATCTCGGCCTCCTGTTGGCCGTTCACGTAGAGGCGCATCCGGCCCGAGGTGTGGTTGTAGGTCGCGTGGATGCGCAGCCGCGTCCCGATCGCTGCCTTCGTGACCGACGACAGGTTCCCGCGCAGCGTCGCCGACGGGTTCTCGCCCCAGAAGCGGAGCGTCCCGTCGGACGCCATCGTCACGAAGCCCGCCGCCACCGCGGGAGACCCGATCTGGAGGACCCCCTGTCGCCGCAGCAGATCCGGGGTGATGAGACACGAGAGCGTGAAGCTCTGGACCGAAGCCCAGGAGGCCGTACCTGCGATGACCGAGTTGGATGCACCGTCGAGCCCCAGCCAGACCCCAGCCCCAAACGGCGCCGTGTCGAACGCCACCGCTCCGCTCGACCCGCCGACCTTCCCGACGACCTGCATCGACGCGCGCGCGCCCTGGTTGCCGCCGATCACCCACAGGCTGTTCATCGGTGCCGGCGTGGAGCGCTGCATCGCGATCGTGAACGGGTCGCCCGTGGCGGTGTGCATCCGGCTCCCGCCACGCGGGTCCGTCGTCAGCACGTTCTCGACCGGGAAGTCGCTGTCCTCCTCGGCGCACGTGATCGACGAGAGGTCCGCGCTCCAGTCCTCGCGGGCGAAGACCGACTTGCCCATCTACGGCCCTCCCCACAGCTCGAGCACCGTGCTCCGGTCCGACGTGTCCTCCTCGATGCCGAGGATCAGGCAGTCGCGGCCCGCCGAGAGCCCGTAGAGCGGCGTCTGGAGCGTCACCGTCTCGCCCAGCCGTCGGAGGAACTGCTGGCCGTAGACCTTCACGCGATAGCGGTCGCGCTGGAGCTTCACGAGGGCGAGCTGGCGCGCCGCTTCGGTCGATGCGTCGCTCTCGTCGCGGTAGAGCGTCGGGATCGTGAGGTCCTGCGCCGACGGGAACCCGGTCTGGACCGTGGCGTCCTCGGCGACGGACTCCCGGTAGTCCTTCGTGACGAACTCGCGCAGCGCCGCCGGGATGCTGCCCAGCGTGTCCTCGTCCTGGCGCACCCACGCCCGGCGCCACCCGAGCGAGCGCCGCCAGTAGGGGGTCTCCGTGGGGGCGCGATCGATGTTCCTCGGATCGGGCGTGAACGTCGCGACCGAGGTGTCGAACTCCAGCCGCGCGATCCGGAGCTGGCCCGTCCGCGTGAACTCCGCGAAGCCCAGCACCGTGCTCGGGAGGATCTGCGCCAGGGCCTGCGGGACGGTCGACACGCTGCCCGAAGGCACGAAGAGCCCGATAGGCGCCGTCGTCGCGGTCGCGAACTCCGTGAAGCTCTGGAGATCGAGGTCCGCGTCGGCGAGCCCGCCCTTCCACTGCGCGATGACCCGGTAGATGTGGCCCGGCGCGTTGCTGTAGCCGAGCGTCGGATCCTTGTCGCCCTTCCAGTCGGCCGTGACCAGGCCGTTCGGCGGGGCGCCGAGGCGCACGTAGGTGCCGCTGGCGCCGGTCTCGTAGACCCAAGAGCCAGACACCGGCGTCCATGCGTACACGTCGGCCACGGAGCCCGCCGCCGTGAGCAGCACCCCCGCATCGTGGACACCCTCGTTCGTGCCGGAGAGCGGACCCTCCGTCTCCCGGCTGTGCACCTCGTAGACGTCGTTCGCGGCGTCCACGAGCTGGAGAGGCACGTTGTACCCGTCGCCGAAGAGCAGCGGCCGCGTCTTCCCGTCGAGGTCCGTGCCACCGTCGCGCCCGCCGCCGCCGCCGTAGCGCTCGGTCTGGATGAGCTTCGTCGACAGCTCGTGGAAGCGGTCCACCACCACCAGCGAGAAGCGGTCGCGCCCCCACTGGACGTCGGCCACCACGCCCACCAGCACGGGCTGGAACTGCGAAAAGCTGAAGTCCGGCGACCCCAGCAGGATCTCGACTGCGCGCTCCTTCCACTGGTAGGCGGTCCAGGCGTCGAAGTCCGTGGGCGAGACGTCCTCGGCGTCATCGGCCCCGAGGCTCGGAGAGTCGTCTCCGCCGATGTCGATGACGCCCACCCGCGGGACGCTGATCGGGTTCGCGATGAAGCCCTGCTGGAAGATCGACGTCGCGATCTGGATGGAGGAGCCGAGGCGGGTCGGCGCGGCCGGCGGGCCGTCCCACGGCCAGTCGGTGCGGTAGAGGTCGAGGATCGTGCCCGTGTCGGGGTCTCGCGGGCTCAGGTGGATCAGGTGGACCCGGTCGGCCTCGACGTCCGCGACGAAGTCCGCGAAGGGCCCCAGCGCCGAGATGTTCGCGCCGGGTCCCCGCGCGTGCGGAGTCCGGCCCGCCGGGCCGCGTCCGAACGACACGGGGCTACGCCGCCGTCAGCGTGCGCAGCGACTCGAGCAGGAAGGCCCGCTTGCGGGCGGACTCCGCGGCGTCGCCGGTGTTGGCCTCCGTACCCTCGACGGCGTCGGCGATCCGCGCCAGCAGCGCGTCGCGCTTCCGGTCGCGCTCGGCCTGCTGGTCCGCGGCGTCGCGCAGCGCTGCCCGAACAGCCGTCTCCCCGGACTCGTCCACGCTGACACCGCCGGCCTGCTGGTCGATCGCCGAGGTGTCGAAGTCGTCGAGCGGCGCCGTGGTGCCAGAGAACGGGGTGCCCAGAAGCCCCTCCAGCGACGACTGGATCTCCTCGTAGATGTCGAAGAACGCGCTCGAGCTGGCGAACTGCTGGCGTGCGATGTCGTAGAGGTTCGCCGCCAGGCGCGCCACGTCCTCCCGTGCGTCGAGGTCCGTCGTCGCGGCCGACACCGCCTCGCGGAAGCTAGACAGCGCGTTGGCCAGCACCGTCTCACCGGCCAGCGGGCTCGCCGTGGTGCCGGTGAGCTGCTCCAGTAGGCCCCGGATCGCCCCGTTCGCCTGCTCGGCGAACTGCCGGATGATCCGCTCGCGCTCCGCCGCGTTGAGCTGCTCGACCAGCAGGATGCTCGCGCCCAGCTCCTCCGCCTCGCGGAGCCGCTGCTCGGCCACCTTCGCCTGCTCGGCCAGTGCCGCCGCCAGCGGGTCCGTGATCCCCAGCAGCGCGAGCTCGATGTCGGACTCGAAGTCCGTGCGCAGCGCGTCGAGCCCCTGCTGGAACGTCTCCTCGAGGAACGACAGCTCGACCCCGAACGTGCCCGCCAGCGGGGCGAGCCGCTGGAACAGGTCCTCCAGGCCACGGATCGACTGCTCGGCCTGCGTGATCGACTCGCCGCCGAGCTGGCGGATCCCGTCCTCCAGCTCGCGCAGCCCGCCGATGAAGCCCTGGAGCTCGGCGAACACCGCCTCCGGGCTCGTGTTGCCCGAGAAGATCGTCTGGCCCGTCGCCGGGTTCACGATCGAGTCGAGGTCCGTCGAGATCGGGAGCGACGAGCTTTCCAGCAGACCGCGCAGGATGATGTTGGCGCGGTTCGCGATCAGCCGGCCGAAATCGTTGTTCGAGAAACTCTGCTCCGCGAAGATCGGCACCGCCTCGATCGACTGGAGCGCCTCGGTCGCGATCGCGATCTGCCGCTGCGAGAGCAGCGAGGCCACCGCGGCGTCGAACTCCGCCACCGCGCCCACGAGGTTCGCGTTGTCTGGGAGCGCCTGCTTCGCCGCGGCGTCGAGCCCCACGAACCCGAAGGGGCTCGCGGCCGAGAGCGGCTGATCGTTGTAGATCGAGAACGCCGGGTCGGTCGGGTTGGCGCTCGTGACGAGCCGGGCCACTCCCGTCCGTCCTCCCCCGAACTCCTTCAGGTAGTTCTTCAGGATGAGCGCGATGAACGGGTCGAAGAGCGCGACGGTCTGGATCTGCCCCTTCTCGCGCTGGTTGCGGTCGCCCGTCGTCGCGTTGGTGATGCTCGCGGTCCCGGCGAGGCCCGCGATCGCGATGCCCGCCGCCGCCAGCCCGTAGGGGCCGCCCAGCGCACCCGCGCCCAGGATCGAGGCGTACAGGCCGAGGTCGTGCTGGCCCTTCGATGCGTCGGAGATCCCGTAGGCTCCCAACCCCAGCACGCCCGCGATGGACGCCACCGAACCGAGGTTGTTCGACAGCAGGCCGAGGATGCCCGTCGTCGGCTGCGGGCCGACGCCGCCCTGCGTGGCCGGACCCTGGAGCGGCTGCCCGGTGAGGAGGTCGCCGAGCTGGCCCAGCAGGCTCGGCACGATGCCGCCGACGCCGCCCACGCCCGAGACGCCGGCCCCGCCGAGCAGCGAGTCGAGCAGCCCCTGCGCACCGCGCGTCACGCCCAGCGACACCAGCTCGCCCGCGAGCCGCGCGAAGATGTCCTTCGCCGCGTCCTCGATGTCCTCGAAGCTGGAGACGCCGTTGCGGAAGATCTCCGTGAACGTGTTGGCGAACTCGCGCTGGATGTTCTCGGCCGCGTTGAGGAACGGCTGCTGGAGCGCCAGCTCGCGCTCGCGCTGCGAGGCGTCGTCGAGGTTCGCCTGCTCGGCCGCCGCCACCGCTTCGCCCAGGTCGGCATACAGCTCGGAGAGGTTCGAGACGAGCGCGGCCGTCTGCTCGGCGGAGAACCCAGCGGCCTCCGCCAGATCGCGCACCTGGCGCTCGGCCTGCTCGAACTGGAAGGTGACCTCGTCGACCTGGAGCTGGCGGATCTCGTCGGCGACGCCCTGAAAGACCTCGCCGATGCTGGCGGCCGCCTTCGCGCGCTCCTCGGCGGCCTTCCGGCTCTCCTCCGCGAGCCGCTGCACCACCTTGCGCAGCGCGTCGGCCTCCTTCGCGGCGGCCTTCAGCTCGTCGGCCGTCGTGCCCGCTTCGCCGCCGAGGTTCCCCGCCGCGTCGGCCCCATCGTCCATCGCCCGCGGGAGGTCGAGCAGCGCGAGGAGAGCAGCGTCCGCCGCAGCCTCCAGCTCGGAGAGCTGAAGCCGCGCGGTGTCGAGGCGCCGGCCGTGCTCCTGGTCGAAGATCGCCGGCCCGAGCGCCTGCCGCAGCGACTCCAGGCTCGCGATCTCCTGCTCGATGCGCTCGCGCTCCGAGCGGAGACTCTGCGCGATGGCATCGCCCGCCGCTGCACCGAGCAGCGCGCCAGCGACCGCACCAGTCGGTCCGAAGCGGGCGCCGATCTGCGCACCCTTCAGCGCGCCGCCCAGCTTCAGGATCTCCTCGCGGTACTCCACGATGAACTCGATGGCACCCGCCGCCGAGGCGCCAACCGCCCCGATGAGGCTCGACAGGTCCCGGAGGCCCTGGCGGATCTCCTCGTCGGCGAGCGCCTCACGGAAGCCCCGCAGGCCCTCCGTGAGCCCCTCGACGAAGCCCGCGCGAGCGAACTCCACCTCGAGCTCGAAGAGCACCGTCTGGAAGCGGTTCAGCTCCGCGACGGTGCCACGCGCCGCCTCGGCGGCCTGGGGCCCGAAGGTGCGGCTCAACTCCCGGGAGAGAGCAGGGAGGAGCCTCTCGGCCGTCAGCTCACCCTTCTTCAGCATCTCGTCGAGCTGAGCGGTGGTGACGCCGATGGACCGCGCGGCGAGCTGAAACGCGCCGGGCAGTCGTTCGCCGAGCTGACCGCGAAGCTCCTCGGCCGAGACCTTCCCCTTCGAGATGATCTGCTCGATGGCCGTGAGAGCGCCGCTTGTCTGGTCGGCGGAGAGTCGGAGCGCGGTGGAAGCCTCCGCGATTCCGACGAAGATGTTGCGGGTCTCCTGGCCGGCGAGCGCTGTGCCCCGCGCCGCGGCCGAGAGCGACCCGTAGTCCTTTGCGGCGGTGCGCAGCGCGAGCCCGAGCCGCTCCGCCTCCTGGCGGACGAACCCGTACTCGCGCGCGGCACCCTGCGCCGAACCCGTGGCCACCCGCAGCGCGCCCTCGATCTGCTCGAAGTCACGCGCCGCCTGGAAGACCTCGCGAGTGGCCAGCCCCGAGACCAGCGCCTTGATCGCGCCCGACGTGCCCTGGAAATGGCGCGTCAGGCTGCGCGTCTGGACGCGCACCAGGCGCTCGACGCGCGACAGCTCCTTCTCGAAGTCGTCGGCGTCGAGACCCAGCTCGGCGAGGAGGCGTCCGAATCGGCTGTCGGCCATCTACCCCTCCGGCGCGGCTGCTGATCCCTGGAGCGCGTCGAAGAGCACCTCGATGGCCTGGTCGTCGGGCTCGTCGCCGCGGAACGTGAGGAGGAGATCCTCCATCCGAAGCTTCTTCTTCGATCCGGCAGCCCCGAGAATCAGGTTCCCCAGCAACTGGGTCTGGTGGGCCGTCCGGATGTCACTTCGCCGATCGCCGCGTGGTTCCGCGTGGTACAGGGCGACGATGGCGTCGAGCTCGGGGGCGGTGACTCCCGACTCGACCAGGAGACGCCAGGACGGGAAGCCCGCCCAGAGCGCGATCTCCAGGTTTACGCGGTGGCGTCCGCCCCTTCGGATTCCCCCTGGAGCGCCGCCTTCGCCTTCGCGCTCATGCCGTTCAGCTCGCTCGCGGCCTCGTAGATCCGGGCGATCGCAGCGGAGCCCTTCGCTCCCACGATCTCGGTCTGCTCGTCCGTGAAGATCCGCGAGCCGTTCTCGTCGCAGAGCGAGAGCGTCACCAGCAGGACGCGCGCCTGGTGGGCGTGGTGCTCGATCGACAGCTCCTGATCGTCCACGCTCTGCCCGATGCGCATCTGCTGGCGAACCGTCAGCAGCTTCGCGTCGAACTTCGCCCGGTCGGACGCCGTCAGCGACCGGATCCGAACGGTGCCGCCCCACTCGGGGACGGGCACGTCGCGGAAGTTGATGTCGGGCGCGCGCTTGATGGCGTCCAGCGACAGGTAGCCGCCGTTGCCGTTCTCGCTCATGGGGTCCTCCTACTCCTGGACGCGCGTCACCACGCCCGAGACCCGGACGCGAACGCTCTGCGTCACCTGGGAGTCGACGGGGATGCTGTAGGGCGCGTTGAGGATGAAGCCGGAGAAGTCGAGGCGACGCACCGGCGTGAGCTGCGCGAAGCGGATCCGGTAGCTCCGCGTGGTCGACGGGTTCGCCTGCACGTCGTCGAGGATCTGCTCCTGCTGGGCGTTGCCCGGCACGAAGTTCATCCGAAGATCGACGCCGCCCGGGTCGGTCAGGCCCGCGATGTACTCGCGGTTCCGTCCCGTCGAGTCCATGTTGGTGACCTCGACCTCCGAGCCCTGGATGTCGGGGCCGTCGATCGAAAGCACCTCCGCGATGGTCACGTAGGTCCCCGAGCCCGGGGAAGACTCGACCTGGAACTGGGTTCCCTTCCCGAGAAAGGCACTCGACATGCTCGCCTCCTAGAAATGCGAAGGGCGCCCCGAAGGACGCCCCTTGGTGAAGAGAGATGGAGGTCGACGGCTACGCCGAGGCCCCGATGATGACCACCTTGTAGGTGACGCCGGTCCCGGCGCCGCTGTTCGAGATGTTCAGCAGGTCGCCGGTGCTCGCGGTCACGGCCTTGCCGGTCGCGTCCGCGGCGCCCGCCGCCCAGAGGAAGATCCCGCCCGGCGAGAGCACGATGGCGTCGCCACCGGCCTCGAAGAGGCCCACGCCGTTCGAAGCCGGCTCCGTGATGACCACGTTGTTCGTGTTCCCGGTGTCCGCGACGATCAGCACGGCCTTGATGCGCGCGAATGTCAGCGTCGCGCCGAAGGGGTCCGAGAGCGCGCCCGCGAGGTCGAGGTCCTCGTTCCCCGACGCCGCGATCGTGCGCTCGTCGTGAAACACCTGGTCGGCCTGGCCGGCGCCCGTCCCCGTCGCCAGCGCGATGCTCGCGGACAGGTCGAGGTCGTCATTCCGATCCGAGAGGTCGAGCCCCCCTTCGAGCAGCGCCTCCAGGCGAACTGCGATCGAGCTGGCAAGCGACATGGGCTACTCCTTGCTGCGGCGCCCGCGTCGACCACGGGGCTCGGGTGTGGGTGCGTCCTCGACGGCGACGCGCTCGGGCACGTCCGCCGAGGTTTTGATCTCGACCGGCGCCACCGGCTCCCCGACGGGCTCCGGCTCCGGCTCCACCTCGACCAGGTGCGCGATCTTCCGAGCCACCGGCTCCGACACGCGCTGCCAGTCGGTCGTCACGTTCACCACCGCGCCCGTCTCCGGGTCGATGGTGGTCACGCTGCTCGAGGTCGTGCGAACTCGGGGCATCGGGCCTCCTACAGCGTCTCGGAGATCGGGTTCACGATGCGCATCAGGAAGCGCATGGTCTTGATGCCGTAGAACCGCCGGCCCTCGCCGTCGTAGAGCGGCACCGTGCCGGCGTAGCGGCCCATGCCGGCGAGGTTGCTGAACTCGGGATCGCGCCGGAACTCGGTCAGCACCGCGAGCCGCGCGTCGTCGAGAAGGTCGGCTGCATCCTTGCCCGCCGAGGTCCCACCGGCGGCGCCGGCCACGATCACGGTCACGAGCTCCACGTCGAGCAATCCCCCGCCGACCTCGGCCTCTTCGCCGATCAGCACGAACCCGCGCCGCGAGCCGCCATCGATGTCGCCCTGCGCAAGCGCCGGCCGGTCCTGGAACGTGAGCGAGAGCGCCTGGACCTCCGGTGCCGCGTTCAGCCGCGCGATCCACCGCTCCCGCAGCAGACGGGGCGTGTTCTCGATCGCCGCCACCTACGCCACCGCGTGAAGCATCAGCTCCACCCACTCGCCACCGCCGTAGGGGATCACCCCCCCGTCCGGGATCACGTAGTCGATGCCCCGCGCCCGGATCTCCATGCCGGGAACCGGCGCGGTCGGCAGATCCGAGAGCCGGAACCCGACATGCGGCGAGTGCGTCTGGATGCGCACCTCGCCCTCGATCACCAGCTCGTTCACCGAGTAGATGCCCGGGACATCCACTCCAGCCTCGCCGGCCGGCGTCACCGTGATCGGCTCCGTCAGCGGCCCCGAGACCATCGCCTGCCCCAGCAGGGCCTCCATGGCCAGCCAGTTGCCGCCGACTCCTGGAGGAATCTCGGACGCCGACAGCTCGGCGGGGGCCGCCACCAGCGACAGCTCCTCCACATCGAGCGTCCCGTTCTGCGTGGCCTCCGCGTGCACCTCCAGGTAGTCGCCCATCGAGAGCGTGACGAGCGCCTCGACCTCGACGCCCTGCGACCCCTGGAAGCTCCACTGCTGGCGCCGCTGCTCCGACGCCTCGATCGTGGTCCCGTTCTTCGCCAGCCGGTAGCGGTACTGGATCGGCGTCGATCCGGGCGCCGTGAGCGTGGCCCGGCCGCGCACCGCGAAGGTCCGCGTCTCCGAGCCGATGTAGCGCAGGCGCCCCGCCACCGGGCTGTCGAAGTCGGCGAGCTGGTCGCCCGCCGTGACCAGCGCCCCGATCGTCGCGGCGCCGAGCACCGTCCACGACGACGCGGCCAGGAGCGCGATCGAGCCCCCGGTCGTCGTGTGGATCGAGCCTCGAGCGGAGGGCATGGGCTACTTCGAGTCGGCCTTGGCGCTCTCCTGCTTCGGCGCGGGCGCGGGCTTCTTCTCGGCGCCCTTCCCGGCCTTCGGCTCCGGCGCCTTCTCGGCCTTCGGGGCCTCGGGCTTCTTCGAAGAGACCTCGACGTTCACGTGAGGCGCGATGTTCTCGGCCAGGTCGTCGGGGATCTCCTGCGCCTCGACGGTGAGGTGGTACTCCTCGCCCTGCCAGGCGCAGCGCAGCTCGCCGGTCTTCGTCCGTGCCCAGGCCATCTCACCCTCCCCTCGGGTCGTACCCGAATGCCTCGAAGTCGGCCGCGTAGCGCTCGCGCACCAGCGACCGCGTCTTCTCGTCGTAGTAGTCGTTCGCAGGCCCGCGCTCGGACTTGTTGGACCTGTCGAGCCGCTCGTTCGCGCCGATCTGCTGCGCAATTCGCCGCCAGTCGTCGGCGAGGCTCTCGAACCGCAGCAGGGTCACCAGCAGATCGCCGCTGTCGTCGGCCACCCACGCGGCCTGCGGGTCGGTCAGCCAGAGCGGGTCGCGGCCTCGGACCACGCGCATCCGGGGATGCAGCGGGCAGTCAGCGGCGACCCACTCGCGGAAGCACCCTGACTGGAGCCCCCCGAACCTGCGCGCCCATGCCCACGTCGAGACCAGGCGGTCGTAGGGATTCCGAACACACGCGAACGCCAAGACACCTTCCCACGCCTCCGCTCCGATCTCCGCGGCGTGGAACCGAGCCGGAGCGTGCGCGTTGCGCGAAGTCGCTGCCCCGAAGTAGCCTGGGCCGAACGACTCGCGCAGCGCCTCGCGGATGGACGTCCCGCCCGTTTTCGGGACGTGAACGAACAGCCAGCGAGCAGGCAGGGCGCCGCCTACGGCGCCGCGTCCACCACGGTCTGGCACAGGAGAACGTCGACCTCGGTCGGGGTAGCCGAGTTCTCCACCGCCCAGCCCACGTGGAGCGCGGTCGTGCCGGCCACCACCGTGACGCGGCTGTTGCCGTCGTCCCAGTACACCGGCTCCCCCTCGTTGAAGGTGTCGGCGTTGTCGGCCGGCAGCGTGACGACCGGGCCGCCGTTGGCGGGGATCGCCTCGAACGTGGCGCCGGCCGACGCCGTGCGCAGAGGAATCACCAGCAGGCCGTTCCCGATCACGATCGGGACGTTGACGGTCACGCCGCCGCTCGGCGCGGTCAGGGTGATCGTGTCACCGGGCTGGACGAACTTCGTTCCCATGTCGCTCTCCTTCCGGCGCCTCGGCCGGGATTCAGGTGGACGAACCGGGGGAGAAGGCCCTCCCCCGGGACGAGTCAGGCCGCCAGCGGCCTAGCTGCCGGCTCCGGTCACGCCGCCGCGGTACTCGATGGCGCCGCAGGCGAAGTCGATCGCGACCTTCACCTCGATTCCGTCCACCCGGAAGCCGGTCTTGACCTCCGTGCGCGGGCCCGACTGCCCCTCGAGCGTCCCGTAGACGTAGTTCGGAAGCTCGGCCGGGTCCGCCAGGACGTAGAACCGGACGCCCGTCAGGTTCGCGTCGGTCAGCGGCTCGATCATTCCGGCGAACGTGTTGATCTCGCTCGCCTGCGTCGGGTTCGTCGGGGTCAGCAGACGCCGTGCCAGACCGAAGCTCGCCGGCGACACCAGCAGGTACTTCGGCATCACGTTCAGCTTCAGCCCGTCGAGCGACGTCTGGGCCAGCATCAGCGAGAACGCCGACTCCAGCCTCGTGTTGTCCAGCGCGCCCGACGCGGCGATGTTGCTGTGCGCCCCGTTGTAGACGGCCACGCCACCCGAACTCGCCGACATCGTGGGCCCGAGGCCCGCGGCCGGCAGGATGCAGAGCGCGTAGAACGTCTGGTTCTCGAAGTCGACGATCCGGCGACCGGCGTTGCCGCCGATGTCGGCGAAGGCTCCGACGTCGTCGTTGATGAGCGTCTGCCGGCTGATGCCGAGGATCCGGCCGTAGGTCACGGCGGTCACGGCCTCGCCGCTCTCGCTCATCGTCCCGCTCTTGAACTCCCCGTGCTCGTCCACCTGGAGCGGCACCGGGAAGTCGCCCGCGCGCAGGAACTGGTGGGCCCGGAAGTCCTTGAAGGTCTTGCGGGCCGCGATCGTCCGGAACGTCGGGTTCGCCTGCTCGTAGGGCATCTGCATCGTCTTGTTCAGCACGTTGGCGAGCACGAGCGGGAAGTCGCTGGTCGTGTGCAGCGCCAGCTCGACCACCTCCTCGGGGCGCCGCCGCGCGTCGAGGCTCCGACCGCGGGTGCGCCCGTTGAGCGACAGGCACTCGAACGCGCAGTCCGGGATGCTCGACAGGGCGTACTGCTTCGCCGGCTCCGGGCACTCCTCGCGCACCGCGCGCGCCGCCAGCGCCTCGACCATGCGATCGGCGCGCCAGCCGATGGACTCGAAGTCCTCGCCCAGCGAGATCGCGCCGTCGATGATCGGAGCGTTCTTCGACCGCTCCTCGGCGGCGTCGAGCGCGGCCTGCTCGGGCGACGTGTTCTTCTTGATGTGCCGCATCGCCCACATGTCGTCGAGGTTGAAGTGGGCCTGGAGCCGCTTGATCTCCTTGACTCGGGCCTGGTCCGCCTCG
Source organism: Myxococcota bacterium (assembly GCA_050618055.1). Taxonomy (GTDB): domain Bacteria; phylum Myxococcota_A; class UBA9160; order UBA9160; family SMWR01; genus CALDCK01. The sequence goes on along the minus strand of JBNLVK010000212.1, from coordinate 47,923 downwards.
ATCGCGTCGGACACGGCGCGCTCGCCGGCCCTCGCGGCCAGCGGCTCGACGGCCGGCGTCGCCGACGCCTTCGCCTCCGGCTTCAGCTCCTTCGAGTGCAGCTTCTCGTCGAAGTCGCTCTCCGCGATCTTCACGATGTCGCCCTTCGCGCCGAGCTCCTCGACGTCCGCGAGCAGTCGAACCTTGATCTCCATGGTTCCCCCCTGAGGCGCGTCGGACGATTCCTCGGCGCTGAACGTGATGCGACAGGGGAACTCCCCTGCCCGGTCGGAAAGGGCCTGCGCGCCTGCGTCGGCCCCCACTGCGACGAACGACAGCTCCATCGGCTCCCAGTCGATCGCCAGAAACTTCTTGATGCAGTCGCCCTTCTTCGTGACTTCCTTCATCTGGTGCACGACGGCACCCATCGAGACGTTGCGGATGATCCCGTTCTGCACGTCGCGGAAGATCGGCTCGACCTCTTCACGGTCGCTGAACCGGACGGTCGCGATCCCCTCGCCGCCCTTGATGGAGGCGTTCTCGACGACGCCGATGACGTCGGAGAGGTCCCAGTCGGCGTGCGAGTTGAGCAGCGGCGCGCCACTGTTGAGCCGGCCCATCCGGACCGCGCTGGGCTTCATCTCGAACGCCAGCTCGATCGATCCGTGCTCCCACGAGTAGCGGCGCACGTAGGCGCCCGTGTAGAACCGGAGCTGGACGGTGCGCGCCTCGGCATCGACCGTCGAAGGCTCCAGGCTCGCGCGAAGGGTCTCGCGCGGGATCTGGCAGTCCATCTGCTTCAGCTTCGCCTTCACGCCGCCTCCTCCTCGCCCTCACCGGGCGCGGGCTGCTGCGCCGCAGCGCCGTTCGGGATGCTGTCGAGCGCCACGCCGTTCTCGCGCGCCCAGTCCTGGAACTCCTTGATCTCCTGGAGGAGATCGCTGGGCTCGTAGCCGTCCTGGCGCACCGTCTCCTGGAACGACGCAACGCCGCCCTTGATGGCGTCGACCTTCGCCTTCACTTCCTTCGCCGGATCGAGCAGAGCGAACCGCGGAGGCGTGAACGTCCAGAGCGTGTCCGGGTCGATCATCGGGTCGACACCCGCGGCCTCCGCCGTGAAGCGGCGACACACGCGGTCGCAGACCTGGGGGATCACCACCAGCCACTGGTCGGCCTCGTTTCCCATCTTGAACTGCACGAGCCCGAGCCGGCCGCTGATGTAGCTGACCTCGGCGAGATCCCCGGTCAGCAGCTCGTAGGGAAGATCCAGCCCTGACGCGATCGCGCGAAGCTGCACCTTCGTGAACGGCTCGTAGTCGCCCGAGGGCTTCGGGTCCGCGATCTCGACCTGCGACCCCTGCTCGGGGTACGCGATCATGCCGGGCGAGAAGCTCTCGATGCGGCGCCCCGCGGCGTCCACGGTGGTCGGCGCCAGCGATGCCGCCGGCAGGTTGCCGGGCGTGTAGACGAACGCCGCGAGGCACGCGGCGATCTTCTTGCGCATCACCTCGGCGTCGTCGTAGTCGTCGAGCGCCCTGAGCCGCGTCATCACCGGCGCGAAGTCGGTCATGCCCCGCGTCTGTCCGGGGCGCTGCACCTTGTAGTAGTGGATGACGTCCGCGGCCGGGATCCGCTCGCTCTGGAGCCCGCCAGCGCGGTACGGGATCGGCGCGTCGTCTCCGGGATGCTTCGGGTAGAGCCAGAACGCCGCAGGGCGGCCCCGGCGGTCGAATTCCACCCCGTGGCGGATCACGCTCTCTTCGCTGCGCCGGACGTGCTTCGTGCTGTCGATGTGGTCGGGCTCGAGGAGCTGGAGGCGCAGCGGGACATCGAGCGGGTGCTCCATCTTGCTCGGGATGAAGCGCAGCAGCGACTCGCCGGCCTCCGAGCGCGTGCGCTCGGCCAGCGCCTGGAGCCCGTAGAAGTCGTGCTTGCCGTCGATGTCGCAGTGGTCGACCCACCGCTTCCAGCGGTCGTGGAGCCGCTGGTTCTTCCGGCGGTTCGTCCGGCGGCTCCCGATCCGGGCATCCGCCGGCTGGCACATGATCCCGGTGCCGATCTTGTTCTTCACGATCACCGACAGCGCCCGCGCCGCGTGCGGGTTGTTCCGCACCAGGTCGCGCGCGTTGTCGCGCATCTGCCCCAGGAACTGCGTGATCTCCGCGTCCGCAGATGTCGACGCCGTGACCCATCCGTCCTTCCGCCGGCCCGAGCGCGCGCCCTCGTAGGAGAGCAGCGTCCCCATGAGAGCCCGCGCCTGCGCGCGCTGCGCACCCCGCGTCGGCGAGATCCATCCGATGGCGCGATCGAGCCAGGTCAGGTCATGGTTACCCACGCGAGAACTCCGCGTGCGTCACCCGGTTGCCGCCTGCGGTGCTCGTGCCCGCCAGCTCCTCCTCGGCCCGCTTCAGCGCGAGCCAGAGCGCCGCCGAGTCCTGGTACACCACCCGGCGACCGTCGTGGTGCCGGACCTCCGTCGCGCCGCTGTAGTACGCCGACCGCAGAGCGTCGACCTCGGCCTGCGTGACCGCCATCTACCGGCTCCGCAGCGTTTCCGCGATCTGCCGAGCGAGCGTGTCGCTGATCTGGATGAACCGTGCGCCCTCGGGCTCGTCACGGTCCGCGCCCTGTCGGTCGGCGGCATCCAGCGCTGCGGCGAGCTTCTCATGCATGACGCCACTCACCTCCGCAGCCATCCGCTCGTATCGCCGAGCCAGCTCCCCCGTGGCGACGCTGCCGGCCCAGAAGCCGCCGCCGGCTGCTGCTGCTGCGCAGCGCTCGCCTCCGGAGGCGTGAACACCGGCCGGCGCCCCAGCGCCTCCACCTCGGCCTCGAGGTCGAACCCCTGCGACCGAAGCCCGCACAGCGCCGCGTAGGCGTAGACCGCGCAGTCGAGCGGCTCGTTCCGCGCGCCCGCCTGCTTCAGCTTCCACGTAAAGACCGGCTTGCGGGTCCGCCGGTCGAGCGTCTGCTCGCACTTCTCCGACACCAGGCCATCGAAGAACGGCTGCTCGAGACTCAGCGGGAAGTGCATGTAGCCGGGTCCCGCCGCCGGGATCGACAGCCGCCCGTAGACCTGGCTCTTCCCGACGTCCACCCGGATCGGCCAGAGCGGGACCTTCGTGGTGACCTTGCTCGGGCCCCGCGGCCACAGGTCGCCCATGCCCGACTGGCCCTTGATCGCGAAGACGAACGCGCGGCCGCCGTCCGGCGTCACCCGCCGGAATCGAGGTCCGCAGAAGTCGTAGGCCGCCTGCGTGTGGTGGCCACCGGTGTCGACCGCGACGCCCCGCACGTAGTCGACGCCGCCCAGCGCCCGCGGCCACGGCCGGAGCAGCAGGGTGTCGAGGTCGAGCCACAGCGCCGGGTTCGACGGGTCGCCGAGGATGACGTCGTGCCCGAGGCACCACGACTCCTCGCCCGCGCCCCAGGCGTAGTACGAGACCTCGAAGCGGTTGTCCTGGACGTCGACGCCCGCCGTCACCAGCGCGGCGCCGGCCGGAACCTCGTGGCGACCATCGCGCGCCGCGTAGGGCTCGCGCCGGGCCATGAGCCCCGTCTCGTCCGGCAGCTTCCCGTAGGTCGCCGTCCACCACTCCGCCAGGACGGTGGTCTTGAACGCCTTTTCCTTCTCCGGGTTGCCGAGCGCCAGCAGCCACTTCCGGACGATCCACTCGAGCGTCACGCCCGCGATGGCCAGCGCCGAGATCCGGAACCCAGCAAGCCCGCTGAACTCGCGCGTTGCCTCGTAGGCCCCGGCGTTGCACGCCTCCCAGCGCGTGACGTCGTCCCAGGCCACGCCGCACCGCTCGCAGGCATAGATCGCCGTCTCCGGACGGTGCCGCCCGTCCTCGTCCTTCTCCCAGTGGACGTGCTCCCACTTCAGCCACGTCCGGAAGCCGCAGTCCGGGCACGCCACCATCCACTGGCGCTGATCGCTCTGCTCCCAGAGCTGCCACGAGTTGCTCGTCTCGGCGTCGCCCGGCGACGTCACGTAGGCCGCGACCCGGTTCCAGTACGCCTCGGTCCGCATCAGGGCCAGCGCGATCGGGTCGCCTTCGGTCCCTGCGCTCGTGGGGTAGCGGTCGATCTCGTCGAACAGCGCCACCCGCTTCGGCGCCATCGACAGGCCGCCAGCGCTGTTCGCGCCGACCCCCGTCCACTCGCCGCCCGGGTACTCCTTCTCGAGAACCGTGTTGCCCGAGTCTCGGCTCCGCGCGTCCTTCACCAGGTGGCGAAGGCACGGCGTCTCTCGGATCGTGCCCGCCAGGCGCCGCTTCGACAGCCGGCGCACCATCTCGAGGCTGTAGCTGATGAGGATCTGCGGAGACGGATCGGCCTCCATGAAGTAGCCGATCGTGCTCAGCAGGATCTCGGTCTTGCCGCCTCGCTGCGAAGGCGCCACGTAAAGCACGCCCTGGTCGTTCGCCGGGTCGGTGATCGCCTCCAGCACCGGCCGCTGGTACGCCCGGCTCCGCCACCGGCCCGCCTCGGGGCTCGTGCCCCGCGCGACCACCCGGTTCGCCTCCGCCCACTCGTGGATCGTGTACCGGGGCGGCGGGGTGAAGGCGCGCAGCGCGCCGCTAACGCTCCTCTCCGTCCTCCGATGCGTCCACGTCCTCGAGACGAGCCTCGGCGGCCTCCGCTTCGTTCGCGAGGTCGCGCCGGGCTTCGTCGATCGCGTCTTGGACAAGCGCCTGGCACCTCGCAGCGTCCGTCTCCACGGCAACCAGCGGGGCGACCTGCGCGGGAACGGCTCCGAGGCGCGCGGCGACCGCGCTGGCGATGGAGATCAGGGCCTGGTCCTGGTCCGTCGCGGGGACGAGCTCCGCACGGAGCTGCTTCAGCTTCAGCTCCTCGACCCGGGCCTTCGCCATGTCGAGCCGGTCGCGCGCCTTCGTGACGCCGCCTGCCCGGTCCCGGATGTGGCGGATGTACCCCTCGCGCGCTGCGTCGAGGCTCCCGCCCTTCGGGATCACGCCCTGGCCGATGTAGTCCTTGACCTTCGTCACCGACAGGAACAGGTGAGCGGCGATCTCGCGCTGCGTCGGCCGCTTGGGTGTGCCCATTCCGGGAGTAACCCCCTTGGGGCCCTGTCGCTAGTGCTACGCCGCGCGGCGCGCCGACCCGTTCTGGATCCGACCCGGAAGGACCCGAGCAAAATCAGGCACTTACGAGACTTTCTGCGTGTCGATCCGGGGTGGAAAGCGCTGTGATTCCGGGTACTTGCACTGCGGGGCTTGATGCCCTCGCCTGTGGCGTGCGACCCTGCCGCGATGACGAAGCCGTGCCCGCGCTGCGGGAAGCCCATCGCCGCGGCGAGCGCGACCGACTTTGGCGCTCGAGCGTGCCCGCACTGCGGCTACGAGACGTGGGCCGGGAGGCTGCTGGCGTTCCCGGTGCTCACGGTGTTCGCGTTCTTCGTGCTGTGGCGGGCGTGCGCCTGAGCTAGCGACCCCGCAGCCGCGCCTTCCCGAACTCCTCCCGCATCTTGCGCGGGAACTCCTTGACCGCCGTGCGGCGCGCCGTGTCGAAGAAGCGGAACTCCGGGCGGATGCTGATGCTCTGCACGAGCGCGTACATGGCGACGGTCTCGCGGCTGCGTCCGCGTCCGCGGCGTGCCAGGATCGCGTTGCCGGAGACGAAGCCCTTGCCGCCGGGGGCCAGCAGGCGCCCGGGTAGGTCGCGGGCCCGGACGCGCCCTCGGGTGGTGAGCCGCGTCCCGCCCGCGGGTCGAGACTTGGCTGTGATCGGGACGGCGATGAGCCCGCCGATGCGGAGCTGCGGGTCGGTCGCCGCGGTGTAGGTGCCGCCGCGCTGGTGCTTGCCGAGGATGCGCTCGGCGCTGCCCCTCACGTCCTGCCGGGGCATGATGCGCACGCGCAGGCTGCCGGGGATGGCCTTGTCGAAGCGGAAGCTCCCGCGTCCGGCCAGGTGGCGGCGGGTCGCGGGGCTGTGGAAGTCGAGCGCGCGCGCCGCCTCGGCCTTCTCGGCGTCGAGCACCTCGAACGCCGTCCGGTTCAGCGCCTTGACGGCGACGCGGTCGGCGACGATGTCGGAGACGCGCGCCAGGTCGCGCCGGAAGCCGCGTGCGTCGAGGTGGATGCGGATGCCCGTGGCCATGCGCTCCTCCTCCCGTGGCCCGGGGTCGAAGCCCTCACGGCCTCGTCCCCCCCATTGACTTGGCGCGCGCGGACGCCGGCCCCGAGCCGCGGAAGAGGGGTGATGGACGCCCAGGAATGCGAAAGCCCCGGCGGGTTGGCGTCCGGGGCTCAGCGCGGTGATCGTCCAGCGTGTGGAAAAATGCCGACTTCACGGGATCTGTCAACCCCAGCGGTGAAGAGATTTCGCGCTCGCGGTGCAGGAGATTGCGCGGCGGGGTGATTCTGTCCGGATTATCCGGATTATCCGGATTGTCCGGGTGGGTGCGCCCCGGCTGGAGCGCGCGTTGAACGTGTGGGCGTCGAAGCCCATCTGGCCGACGCTCCAACCGGGGCTAGTGGGCGGGCGCGGGGGCACCGCCTCATCGGGTGTCGTCGGCCACGAGCCGGCCCCTCCACGCCCGCCACAGGTCTCGCAACAGCCGCTTCTCCATGTACCGCTGGGCGCGGTTGTGGATGTGGCCCACGGTCATGTACTCGCCACCGTTGCTCCGCTTCCCCTTCGGAAGCTTCGCCGAAGGGACCACCTTCATACCGGCAGCCTCCGCTCGCTCTTGCTCGTAGAGCTTCCTCGACAGGTACAGGTCCCGGTACGGCGAACCCGAGCACTTCACCAGCGAGTCGCCGATCACGAACATCACGGCACGTCGCTCCGGCGCGTAGCCATGCAGCAGCGACAGTTCCGGATCGGTGTGCTTGCGCTGCCGCTCGCCGTTCACTAGCGCGAGCCCCATGCGCTTCCAGAGTTTCGCGGGGTTCGCGTACATCGCGAGGTCACCGCACTCGCCGACGATCAGCCCCAGCCCCAGCGGGCCGAAGCCGCGCATGCTCTCGACCCATGTCCAGACCGGAAGCTGCTTGGCGAGCTTCTCCAGTTCGCGCTCATGCGAAAGCCGCTGCTTCTTGAGCACCTCGCGACACGTCCAGAGATCCGACCAGTACGTGGTGAACGCCACCGTCTCCGGATCGATCGCCTGCGACTTGATGCGCTTGTAGAGCTCTTGGGCTCGGGCCTTGTTCGTCTTCGGGTCGCCGGCCACGAGCCTCCGGCAGATGGCCTTGATCTGGAGCGTGAGCCGCTTCTCTGCGCGGTGGAAGTCCACGCGGAGTTTGTACTGCTCGCGGATCTCGGAGACGAGGGAAGCCTCAGCATGGGTGACGTCGGCAACTTGGCCCTCGTCTCCGGATCCTGCGAGCGAGTCGTCGGCACCCGTCCGCTGGGTTTCGCCCATGGCCTGGCCTTCGACTCGTTCATCGTTCATGGGGTCTCCTTCGTGGGTAGTGGTGCCAGCATGGACACAAAGGCACTGGGTGCCGGAAGTCCGATGGTCTTTGCTGGCAGAAAGGGTGCGTGCGCCGGGCTTCCGGCCGCTGGGTGACAAAGCGCTGGCGGCCCGGCACACACGAGAAAACGACACGCGCGCAGCGGCAGAAGCGCCGTGGGTAGCGGTGGTCATGTGGCCACTGCGCGCGCTCACCTACTCGCGCGCCTTCTCGTGCATCCGGCGCAGATCCTCCGCGCTGTACACGTCGGACACGCGCTGCGTATCGTCGTTCGCGACGCCCTTCGCCACTGAACGTAGGAACCGGCCCTCGATCGCGTTCGCAAGGGCAAACTTCTCGCGCAGCGACGCCTCTTCGATCAACAGCGAGTGGGTCGCGTCGCGCAGCCTCACGCCACCCCCGAGCGGGTAGTCCATGAGATCGCGGGTCGCCTTCTCGACCGCGCGCTCCATGAAGCCCAATCCAGCGTCCGGGTTCGGTGAGTCACGGACGAGTGCCGACCGCTCGCCGGCCGCGACGCCGCGAATCATGTCGCGCGCCTGCATCGCGATGAGGCTGCGAGACAGCCGACTATATAGGCCGCTGCGCGGGTTCAGCGATTCGAGGAACAGGTCAACGGCGCGGTCCCAGTTGCCGGCTGCTTCCTCGTAGCAGCGCCTCGCGATCTCGTTCAGTTGCTTTCGGTCTGAGTCGGTTGTCAATGCTCTTCCCCTGTGAAGACTTGCGAGGCGGGCCGGCGAACTGCCACTGGGTAACGTCGACCTCCTGGCCGGCCGCCTCGCTCTCAAATCACCAACGCAGCCGCCTGCAACGTCCCATCGCTGCCGCACGGCGATGCGCTGTTCATGCGGCGCACTTCCTCGGCGACGGCGTCGCGGTGCACGAGCCACTCGCGCCGCTTCGCGTGCTCCGGGCTCACGTTGATCGCCAGCCCACGACTGCGCCAGCCGGGGAGCAGCGACTTCCGCACCTTGTCCACCGAGCAGTTGAGCAGCTCCGCCGCCGCAGAGAGCTTGATTCCATCCCTCGGGTCCACGAACCTCTCCTCTCTGCGCTGCCAGCCGGGAGTCCGCAGCCTCCGCCCGATCCAGGCGCGCACGAGCTTGACCGCCTCGTCCATCGCCTCGGGGCTGTGCCACTGGAAGCCCTGGTCCTGGGCAGCGGCGAACACGGCGCTGGAGGTGGCGCCTTCGTCGGGTGTCTGGGGGTTCGTCGTGCACTGGTAGAGGATCAGCGCCTCGGCGCCCATCGCCCAGGTCGAGCGATCCTGCATCGGGGGGACGCACTCCATGAGCGGCTGCACCATGTTCCAGACGTCCATCTGGGAGATGATGCGGCGCTCGGCGGCATCGGGGCGGGAGGAGATCGAGACCCCGCCGCGGTGCTTCTTGTCCGAGATGCCCTTCCACGTGGGCGTGCGGGCAACGGCCTGGTCGTAGCCGTAGACCTCGGCGGTGCGCTGGAGGCACGCGCCGCACACGTCCTTCTCCTCCGGCGGCTCCCAGATCCACGAGTCTCCGACCTTCCGGCGGCGGCGCTTCTTGACCGCGGTCGTCTTGAAGCCGTAGCCGAGGCCCTCGCGGTCGAGCTCTTCCTCGATGCGGCGGGGGAGCTGGACGCGCAGCTCCTGGTCGACGAGCTTGGCGACTTCGTGGCGGGGGACGTCGTCGCGGACCGTCGCGCGGATCTCCCTACGGAGCTGGGCACGCACCCGCTGGCGGGTGTGGTCGACGATGGTGGCGCAGCGCGCACAGCGTTCGCCACGGATCGACGTGGGGTCGAGGGAGCGCACGCTGCCGCGGCTCGTGCGGAGAATTTCGTAGCGCAGGGCGACTTGGTCGGGGGTCACGCGGTCGCCTCCCGCATGGACGGGCAGTCACCATCCATGCACCACGCACACGGGCCCTCGGCGTTGTGCACGCGAGTCAGGTCTTGGAGGATCCGGTGGGCGCCGGGATCCTGGTGGTCGCTCGAGACCCGGCCACAACGGCGACACGGGATCGCGCTTGTCCGGACATGCGCCCCAGGCAAGGAGATCGAGAACGCCGGCTCGTACTCATCGCACAGGGTCAGCACGCGCTCCATCGCCGGATCGAGCGGCGTGGCGCCGGCCGGGATGTCGTCGCCCGCGCGCTCCGCGTCGAGGTCGGCGAGGACTTCGCCTACGAAGCGCATCGAAGGCGCATTAAGGTCGAACCGGCAGTTGTCCACCTCGTCTATGTCCAGCGTCCTCAAAACCGCCTCCAGCTCCCGCAGCAGCTCGACCTCGGTCGGGGTTGCGTCGGTCATCGGGGTACCCGTTCGCCGCATGTCGATTGCGCCCACGTACTCCAGTCGATTCAGCTTGAGAATCTGAGCCTTCATGCTCCCTCCGGCTCGATCGAACGGACCGCTGCAGCGCTGTGCACTTCGATGATCTCTCCGCCCGGGCCGAGGAACAAAACCCACGAACCTTCGATCCGCAGTTGATGCGCGCGGACGATATCCGCGGGCTCATCCACGAACGAAATGACCCACGCGCTCGTTCTTCCATCCGGCCGCTTCGCGACGGTCGCGCCCCCACAACCAAGGAGCATGGCGACCGCCACCTGGAACACTGCCACCCAAGCCAAGACGCAAAGCCATTGAGATGCCTTCATCTACCCCTCCCCCCGCGCTTCGCCGCGCGCTTCCAGTCGCTCCCACGTGACGCCTACGGCCAGTGCCGCCCACAGGTCCTTCTTCACGCCGTACAGCGGCCCCGGCGACTTCTTCGTCCCCACCGCCTTCGACTTCCCCTCCGCGCCCCCGTACAGGTCGATCAGCGCCTGACGCACGTTCGCGTCCTTCGCCCGCGCGCTCCCGCACAACTCGAGCTTCACCTCGCGCCGGTAGAGTTTCGACCACGGCCCACCACCCGCGTCCCACGCTTCGATGAACCGGCCGCCCCACTCGCATGTCTCGAAGACCGAGGCCCCGACCGCCATGCCGTACGAGGCGATCCCCTCGACCACCAGGTGGAGATCGCGCTTCATCGCCACGCAGCGGAGCCTGGCCAGCACCAGCTCGTTCCGGTCGAGGAGCAGCTCTACCGGGTTCCCGCCAACCAGCACCACCAGCGCCGAAACCACCGGCCCCGGATCGATCGCCATGAGGCGCCGAACCCCGCTCACGACTGAGCACCCGCGGGGCGCTGCGCATGGCTCCCTCCGACCCTCCGCCCGGACCGGGCCAGGGGCCACTTCGCGCGCGAGGCCCGCCCCGGCAACTGGCCCCCCCAAGTGGCTCTCTTAAGAGCCACTGGGGGCCAGTAGGGGCCAGTGCCACTGGTGTGGTGGCCCTCCCACACGGGGCCAGTCAGGGGCCACCGGGGCCAGTTGAACCTAGAACGGCACGTCATCGGACTCCTCTCCCCCCTCGGGGCCACCCGGAGCGTTGCGAATCACCCTCGCTCCCTTGCCCTTCCCTTCGCTTTCGAGGACCCGGGCGAGCCCGGCCTGGGCCCACGATCGAGCGATCCTCGGGGCCTTCTCCCTCCAAGCCCGGGTCGGCGACTCCTCTCCCGAGAGCGCCTTGGCGAGCGCGCGGAAGGAGCATTCCTCGCCGGGCGCCAGGTAGTCGCCGATCGGGTAGGCGTGGACGAGGCCCTCGCGGCGTCGCCAGAAAAGGACCTTCCACGGGTCCTCGGGCGGGGCGACCTCGAATTCGTGGATGCGCTCGTCGAGGGCGTTTCCGTGGACGCGGAGTTTGCGGGTGTAGGGCTCGTCGCCGGCCTCGAGCAGCCACGTGCCCTGAGCGACGGCATCGATAGCAGAGGCACCGCGGCCAGCGGTGCGCGCGTTACCCGTCTCCATCTTGTGCTGGTGGTGAAGGAGCACGAGGTAGACGCCGAACTCCTCGGCGACTTCTTCGAGGGCGTCGAGCCACCGGGTCATGTCGTCGTTGCTGTTCTCTTCGTACTCGGCGGGCTTGAGCCGCGACAAGGAGTCGAGGACGCCGAAGCGGTAGGGCTCGCCCGCGACGCGCGCCGCGTGGAGCGACTTGCGGAGGAGCGCGAGCCCGGTGTCGTCGAGCCGGAGCAGCGGCTGTTCCTTGCGCGGGAGCATGGGATCGCGGGCGATGATGGAGAGATTGTTCGTCCACACGTCGCGGTCGAGAGAGCGCGAGCAGAGATCCATCTCGCGGCAGCGTCGATCGATGCGCTGCACGTTCTGCTCACGAGAGAGGATGAAGGCGCGGGCCTGGGGGAGCGGGGGCGCGCCTTCCCACGGTGACGAGCCGTTGGCCCAGTGCATGGCGATCCACGCTGCAAGAGACGTCTTTCCGACGGAGCTGCGGCCAAGTTCGACGTGCAACCCCGGCTCAGGGTCGAGGAAGCCGGGCAGCGGCGACCGGGGGTCGGGCCGCTCGCGCGTCTCGCGGAGGCGGTCGCCGGTGAAGCCGATCGGATGCTGGAGTTCGGTCGCAGGGCTCGCGCCCTGGCGCACTTCTTCGTGGAGCGCGTCGATTTCGGCCTGGTCGTAGGGTTCGCCGGCCCCGGCGCGCTGGTGGAGTCCCTGGAGGGTGCGGACGCGGGCGTAGTGCCGCACGAGGCGGGCTTCGGGGACGACGTTGGCGGCGGTGGCGGCGGTGCCGGAGAGGGTGTGGACGGCATCGGGGCCGCCGGCCAGCTTGAGCTTGCCGCGCCGGTCGAGCTCGGCGATGACTTCGAGATCGGTGGGGTGTTCGGTGTCAACGGCCTGGAGGGCCTCGTAGACGGCACCGAGGGGCATGGCGTGGAAGTCGGTGGGGGCGAGGATCTCGGCGACGGTGGGGCGTGTGGTGGGGTCGATGAGGAGCGCGCCGACGACGGAGCGTTCGATTTCGAGGGTGACCTCGACGGAGGGGGAGTCGATGCGATCGGGGGGTTCTACGAGGCGCACGGGTATCCCCCACGCACGCGCGTCCCCCCGATCCATGCCCGACCGTTCGCGTCCAACCTCTCGATTCACCCCTGCGCGCCCCCCTGGCGCCGCTGTGCTGCGTTCTCTCCCCGCCCCTTACCCCGTGAGCCTGTCGTCCTCGATCTGCTCGGCAGCGGCGAAGGAGCGGCGCCTCCGGCGCACGGCTTCCGCGAGCCGTGCGTCTTGCTCCCGTCGGAGGGCGCGGGCTTCGTCGGCGCGGCGTTCGGCGATGACGGAGGCGCGATGCGTGCGCTGCTGGCTCTGGCACTCGGGCAGCGGACACGCCTGCACGGGCCCCGGTCCCGGGGGCCGGTGGAAGTCGTCGCCGCACCACCGACAGATGCGGGTAGTGCGCTTGGCGTTGCTCTGGTCTGCGCTCATTCGCTGTCCCCTTCCTGCGCCACCGCCGACCACGCTGAGTACGGCGGAAACTGCCCCGCCTCGAAATCCAGACGCTCTAGCCGCTCCATCGCCTCCCGCGCCCACTGGACCAGCGCCACCACGTCTTCCGCCCCGTGCTGCCGCTCGTAGCGGGCTTCGATCGCGTCGAGCTGCCCGGGCGTCATGCCGCATCCCCCCGATCCTTAGGCTTGGGAATCCGGGGCTTTGGCAGCGACGCAAGGACTTCGCGCGCCGAAGGCTGTTGCTTCATGCGCTTGCGCAGGAGCGCACGGCGAACACCGAGGCGCCTTGCCTCCTGAGGATTGAGGTGCAGCATCTCCCAGTCGCCGCCAGTCAAATTGCTCGACTCGCTGGGCGCCGTGGCGCCGTGCGCGATGGAGCCCTTCACGCCGCCGCGAACGCGGCGGTCTCGACCACCGATGCGGTTCTTCGGCTTCATGCCGCGCCCCCCTCGGCCGCGTCCCCCTGCTCCGCATCGCCGGTCCCGAGCCCGATCTCGCTCCACAGATCCCACTCGTCGCGGACCTTGCGGAACCACCGGGAGTGAATCGACTCGTACCGCCACGGCCGATCGAGCGCCGCGAGCACGGCGCCGTGATCGATGCCGAGCGCGTCGAGGACCTCGCGGCAGGTGTCGGAGTGCAGGAAGCGGCGTGCGGACTGGTAGTTGGCCCACTTCTCGGGGGTACGGCGCATCCCCTGTTTCGGGCGGACGTCGCCCGGCCCGAGCCGGTAGTCCTGGACGGCCTGGAGCACGATGCCGCAGAGGAGCTTGCGTTCGTCCCAGCAGAGGCGGGAGGGCGACGCTTCGGTGTCGGTGTTGGCGAGCGGATGGGGACGCGCGCTCATGTCCGGCGAGGCTCCCAGATCCGTTCGCGGCATTCGCGGGCGAAGTCGTCGAGGGAGAGGTCGAAGGAGACGACGGCGATGGGCCCGGAGACGCACTCGAAGCCCTGCATGTCGTAGGGCTTGGGCTCGGGGCGCGGAGGGGCGGGCACGCCTCCCGGAGCAGCAGCCGGCGCATCGTGCTCGTCGATCCACCGCCCGAGGGCGTCGATGGCGCGCTCGAGCGCGGTCACCACCGCCCCCGCATCCTGCGCCGCTCGTGGTCGAGCAGGTCGTCGATGGTGTCGGCGATGCGGGAGGTCTTGCGTCGGGCGAGCCGGACCTCGCGTGCGAGGAGCAGCACGGCGACGATGACGGCGCCGGAGATGGCCGCAAGCTGGAGTGCGCTGGGCCCGGCGTTCATGCGGACTCCGGCACATCGGGGCCCTGCATGGCGTGCGCCATCTTTGCCACGTTGGAAATGAACGCGATTGCTTGGGATCGCCCCTCTTCGGTTCGGAGCCATGCCAAGGCTTCGTCGCGTTTCTTGCGCGAAGGGTATCCGCCGTTCCTGCGGCCCCCAATCCGAGCGGCGAACTCGCGCACGACGCGAGCCATCGCCCTCTCGCGGCACATGATCTCGTGCTGCGTCGGCATGTACCCCTTGCCGAATTGCTCCTCTTGCTTGAGGCGCCACCCCTCGCGGAATGCGTGCTCAAGGAGTTCAATGATCTCCGGCTCGACGCTCATCGCGTCCAGCCCTCCCAGAAATCGATCATCGCCACCAGATCGGAGTCGGAGGCTTCCGACCAGTCGATGCGGTCGTCCCAGAGCGGCGCGGCCTGCGTGCGCTCCGGCTCGAAGGCGTAGAGCGGGAGGGCGTCGGAGCGCGGCGCGAGGGTGGCGGTCACGCGATGATCTCCTTCGAGAGCGGGTCGTCCCGCATCGCGATTGCGCGCTCCATGCCGTCCCTGCGGCGTTCGTCGAACGGGGCGGGGTCATCTTCGCCGGGCTTCTTCGGCGCGCTCTTCTTGACCTCGATCGTCCTCCCGACGTGGCGCAGGATCCCGCCCACGCGCCTCCACGTCTGGAAGACGCATCGCGCCCCATCGACGTGCTCCACCACGAAGGCGTCGGCGTCGATCTCGTGTCGAGTGGCTCCGTTCATGCGACCCCCCTCTCCTTCCGAGGCTCCTCCTCGCCTATCTCCCTCCGCGCTTGCGCCACCGCGGCGCGGCGCTGGAAGACGTCGGCGATCGAGGACTCCGGGAAGTGGTCGACGACGATGAGCAGCCAGTCGCCGTCGAAGTTGCGCGGCACGTTCTTCCCGCGCCGCGAGTTCAGCTTCTTCAGCACCATGGCCCGGCACTCGCGGGTCCGGTGCGGCTCGGAGAGCGCGAAGCAATCCCAGCCCTCGAGCTGGCCGATGTGGCGGCAGACGGAATCCCACCGCTCGGGGTCGAGCGCCCGAAGCCGGTGCAGCTCCTCGCGAATCGGCCGTGAAACCAACGGAGTAGCCACCTACTGACCCTCTCCGCTGGTCAGACCGAACAGCTTTCGCTTTCGGGGGTCAGTAGCCCCGAGGTACAAAGAGAGCGTCATGCGCATCGCGAGCCCTCCCCCGCTCTGCCCGCAACCGGGATTGTGGGTAGAGAAGTTCCCGCGCCCCGTGACACAATCCGGGGTCCCTCAACACCGGAAGCGCCAACGGAGCGCGGGAGGAAGAGATGCGTAGAGCAGCGGGGCTGGTGGCCCTGCTCGTGGCCGGCCAGGCGATGGCCGGCGGATTCGAGACGGTGAAGCGCGGCACGGGGTGCCCGACGCTTGCTTTGTACGAGGAGATGATGACGGCTGCCGCCGCGCGAGACGATCGCGGCTGGGAGCACGCGATGGAGGCGGGCTGCGAGCCGTTCGCCGCGGGGATCGAGGCATCGGTGCTGCGTCGCGGCGAGTACGGGTCGCCGCGCTGGATCAAGGTGCGGCTCTACGTGCCCGGAACGGAGGGCGTGGAGATGTACACGCACCCGACGAGCATCGGGGAGCGCGAGTAGGGTGGGCGCGGCGAGGGACGTGGCGCGCATGGCGGTCAGCCCGCTTTCCGCTCTGCGTCGATCAGATCGTGGGCCTGGTCGAGTTCGCGCCGTTGGCGCCGCGAAATCAGCGAGTCGAAGGGGATCCCGGTCAACTTGGCGAGCGCAATGCAAACAGGAACGGTCAACTCGCGTCGCCCGGCTTCGTACTGGTGGATCAGGGATCCGTCCTTCTTGCCGAGGCGACGGCCAAGATCGTCCTGGGTGACCTTGGGCTCTTGCCCAAGCCGCCAGGCCCGAACGGCTACCGCCCCTGCTGATCGTCGATGCCGCTTCGCTGCCATCGCCCCCTATTTCTAGGAATTTTTTTCCGAACAGTCAAGGCTCGCGCTGCGCCGCGCGGGAACTTAGTTCCGAACAATGTGGAAAAACGCATGCCCGGCTAGTGTTTAGGCGGCTTCGCCTCGCCGCGATTCTTCGGGGGCGCGCCAGGAGGGGTTTCTCTGGTGTCCGGGAACCGAGACATGCTCTATCGCAACTGCACGCACGCCTATGAGGAGTGGAGGGCTCGGGGGCGGAAGGAGGGCATCGAGCGCGAACGAAAAGACCTGATCGAGGCGATGGCTCGGAACATGCGGAGGCCGGGCGAGGACATAGCGTTGGTGATCGATCGGGTGCGGAAGCAACTCGATGCCTACTGGCCGGCGCCGAAGGATGGTCAGCCCCCTCCGCGACCCCGGCAGCCGTGGCGGATGAACTACCTGGAGGAGTTCGCCGGCGTGGTGTCGGTCCCCGTCACGCAATTGACCCACCCGGGCTACGGCGCAGGGAAGGTGGACGAGGCTAGCCACGCGGCGTTCCTGGCGAAGGTGGCGGTATCCCGGCTCACCCCGGATCAGGTGCGGCGGCTGGCTGCGAACGTGCGCCAAACGGCCGATCGGCCGGGCCTGTTCGACCTCGTTCGAGAGATCGTCGACGCCTTGCTCTCGACCGACGACGCTCGGGAAGCGGAGCGACTGGTGGGGGACCTGATCCGCAAGCGTCCGGAAGTGCTGGGGTATCCACAGCAGAAGCGGCGTCGCGGGCCGAGGAAAAAAAATCCGAAATAAGGCTTGACGGCTCGGAATTTTTTTCCAACAATCCGGGGCATGGCAGAAACCACCCCGACCGAGTTCCCCCGCCCGGCATCGATCGACCGCCCCGCGGAGCACGCGGCGCACGTCGAGTCCCGCCCCCCCGCTGACTGGGGGTTCATTCGCGACCTGCTCGCGGACGCCGTAGAGGCGCTCGAGGACGCCCAGAAAGGGCTCGTCGAGATCGGCAACGACGAGTACCGCCGGGGCATCTCGACGTCGCAGCGAAGCGGCCCGTCGGAGGGGATGCAGGCGCGTCTCCAGTGGCTGCTGCCGGAGCTGGAGAAGGGGCTTCGGGATGCGGAGCGGTTCAGCGAGCGGTTCGTCTGTGAGGAGTGCGGGAAGGCGCTCGCCTACGACGAGACGGACGAGGCGAACATCCCATCCACGCACCGCGGGCGGTCCTGCTACGTCGTCAAGACGGTGTGTAGCCCGTGCGCGGCGGCGCTCGACCCGGCGAACCAGCCGCGCGAGGGGGATCGATAGTGAGTGCCCGCGACTACTACGCGGAGGCGGAGTCGATCGTGCGCGGCGAGTGGAGCCGCGAGATCGAGCCAGTGCACCTGGCGGAGCTGATCGCCCGGATCAGCGAGGCGGAGCGGGAAGCGCGTCTCAACCTGCGTTCGGCGGAGCACTTCGCGGGGCGTGCGGTGGATGCGGAGGCTGCGGAGCGTCGGCTGTTGACGGCGCTGGGCGCGCTGTCGAGCACGCTGGACGCGATCGCGGATGAGAAGTCGCTGCCGGCGGATCGGTGCCGGTTCGCGAAGAACGCGGGGAAGGCGCTGCGCGCGTTTCTGGACGTGGAGCGCGAGACGCGGGAGACGGTCGCGCGTGCGGCGGGAGGCGAGCGATGAGCCTTCACCACCTGCATCCCCAGCACGGGCAGGAGTGCCCGAAGTGCGGAACGCACTGGAGTGGCAACGTCAATTCGGGCTGCCCCCTCTGCGCCGGCACGGGGAAGATCGGCGGCGATGCGGAGCCGTGCATCAACGTCTACACGAACGCGAACGGTTCGTTCGGTTGGCGGCATACGCAGCCGCGCTCCCCGGTGGACTTCGAGGCGTCGGGCCTGACGGACTTCGACACCGTCGAGGACGCGCTGTTCGCGGCCCGGTGCGCGCTGAGCAGCGTGCGCATCTCCCGTGTCAACAACGGCCCCGATTCGGAGCGATTCGTGGCGCAGTTCGGTCGCGGGCAGTGCGTGTTTGGCCCCACCCGCGACGCGGCGCTGGCCGCCGGACTGGAGGCGAAGTAGTGACGACCCCGTTGCCGCCCCTGACGAGCCATGACGGGCGCTACCTCGACCTGCCGAACTTCGAGAAGGCCGAGGCGTTGCTGGCCCGCGGCGCAACCCGAATGCCCATGCCCCGGAGGCTTCCGCAGGAGCCGGGCTACCGCTACGTCGTCGTCATCACGAACCCGCGCTTCGACGGGGCGCTGATCCTGACACCGCACGAGCTGCGACGCTGCTGGGCTTCGATCGACGCTGGTGACGATCGGCCGTTCTCCTTCTTCCAGGTGCCGGCCGAAGCGTTTGGGAGGATCGCATCGTGAGCGACAGCAGCGTGTGGAGCAAGGAGCCGCCGACGGAGCCGGGGTGGTGGTGGGTGTGGCGGGTGGACCATGCCGAGCCTGTCCACCTGTTTCCGCATTCCGAAGGTGAAGGGCTGATGCTCTGGGACTGCCAGCCCCCGATCCCCCTGTCGGCCGTCACGCTGGCAGGGGTGCTCTGGGGCCCGCGCATTCCCGCGCCGCCCCTGCCGGAGCCGCAGCCGTGAGCGGGCCGAAGATGCGAGTGCAGGTTGGCTGGGCTCTAGCCGTTCTCCGCAACCACTTCGATCCCGCCGAGGACGTGAGCGAATTCCTGCGCCCGGATAGCGGCGAACCGCTGACCGCTGCCGAGGCCATCCGGCTCCTTGAAGAGCTCGACCCGGAATCGTATCTGGGCGATGCAGAGGAGCCGCAGCCGTGAGCCTTCTCTCGCTGCTGCAAGGCGCCGCGTTCATCGCTGCGGCTGCGGCCGGCCCCGAGCACGTGCCGGCCGGCCTCGCTGCCCTGTTGGTGTCGGTGGCCGCGGGGTGGCTGCGGTGAGTTGTCGGTGCCGGCCCTGCACAGAGGACGGGCAGCATGCTTCGGACTGCGCGGTTCACAATGCGCCGGCGTATCCGGTCGGGCCCTGTGACTGCTACCTCGACACGACCCAGTGCCCAAATCCGTATTGCAATAACGGAACCGTCCCGCTGATGAGCGGGGGCCGAACATGGTGCATCGACTGCGCCGAGCGCCAGGAACAGGCTGCCCGGGTGCAGCGGGAGGGGAAGCGGTGAGCTGCGAACCGTTGGTGATCTACCACGCGAACTGTTACGACGGCTTCACGGCCGCACGGATCGCGCAAGAGGCGCTGAACCACGTCGGGCATGTGCCGGAGTTGTTCCCGGCCAAGTATGGCGAGCCGCCGCCCGACGTACACAACCGCGTCGTCTACGTGCTCGACTTCTCGTACCCGCGCGAGGTCATGGAGGACATGCACGCGAAGGCGGCCCACCTTCAGGTGCTCGACCACCACAAGACGGCGGCCGAGGCGTGCGATGGGCTCTCGTTCTGCGAGTTCGACATGGAGCGGTCTGGCTGCCGTATGGCGTGGGACCACTTCAACGGCACCCACCCGCCAGACTGGGTGCTGCGAGTGGAAGACCGGGATCTGTGGCGGTTCCGCTTCGACGACACGCGTGAGGTTCACGCCTACATCGCGTCCCTGCCGATGAGCACTGAGGAGTGGGACCGCCTGGACCGCACCCCGTTCAGCGAGGTGGTCGCAGGCGGCAAGGCCATTCGGCGCTACATCGACACGTACTGCGAGAAGGCGGCAGCCGAGGCCCGGCTCGTTGGCATCGCCGGCTACACCGCTGTCGTCGTCAACGTGCCGTACCAGAACGCCAGCGAGATGGGGTCGGTGCTGTTGGAGAAGCATCCGGGCGCCGACTTCGCGGCCGGGTACTTCCAGCGCGCGGACGGTCGGTGGCAGTTCTCTCTTCGTTCGCGTTCGGGCTTCGATGTGTCCGAGATCGCGAAGCTGTACGGCGGCGGCGGCCATGCTGGCGCCGCGGGCTTCGATGTGCCGACCCTGGAGTCTGTGCTGCTGGAGCCGCAGCCGTGACGCCCCTCGGCTGGCTGCTGCTCTCTGCGCTGGTGCTGCTGGTGGTGCCGGGGCTGTACTTCGCGGCGGTCCGCTACTACGAGCGGCGGTGGCAGGCCGACTTTCTGGAGCCGCCGCAGCCGCAAAGGGGGAAGCGGTGAGCGACACCGTCAACGATCGCCGGCCGAACTTCCGCGACGACGGCCACCTGTTCCTCGTCCGGTGCTTCGCCTGCCCCGACGCAGGCGAGCGCGGCACAGAGAACTGGGCGATGGCGGGTTCCAGCGGCTACTGCGCACGGTGCGGCTGGAGCGCGCAGCCGCCGCGACGGGAAACAGACGACGTGTACCGGACCCCCGGCGTGGACGAGGGGGACCGGGGATGATGATGGCCGCGACCGGAGCCGACTGCGGCAGGGGTGCGCACCCCAAGGCCGGTCGCGGATACACCGCCTGCAAGTCGCAGCCCACGGCCGGGGTTGCAGGCGGTACATCACTTCCTGGGGGCGGGAGGGGCCCGCAGCCGCGAAAGGCGGTTTTGCGGAGCCGCGGCTGCGGGCCCGTTCCGTCCCTTTTCGATGCATCCCCGCCGGTCGTGCTGGGAGCCCTCAACGGGACCGGGGCTCCTGGCACGGCCGGCATACCGACGGAGACCCTGACATGAGTGGCAGCGAATCGGTTGACCTTTCGACGCTGGCGGAGGACGCGGGCCAGCACATCCCGAGCGACGAGGGGATGCGCAGCGTCGCGGCTCTGGCGGAGCGGATGCAGCGGCTCGAGCGCGAGATCGAGGACGGCGAGGCGGCGCTCAAGCGCAAGCGCGCCGAGCTCCAGCAGGTGCGGACGGGGGATCTCCCGGACGCGATGGCGGAGGTCGGGATCTCGGAGTTCCGGCTCGCGGACGGCTCGGGTGTGAGCGTGGCTCCGTTCGTGAGCGCGTCGCTGTCGCAGGAGAACCCGGACCGGCTGAAGGCGATGGCGTGGGTTACGGAGCAGGGGGACGGCGCGATCATCAAGCACACGATCGCGGTGCCCTTCGACCGGGATTCCGACGCGGATGTCGAGACCCTGAAGGATCTGCTTCGGGAGCACGGCTTCGGCGACCGGATCTCGGAGGGCGTGACGGTGCACCCGTCGACGCTGCGGGCGTACCTGAAGGAGAAGGTCGCGGATGGGGCGGCGGTGCCGCTCGACCTGTTCCGCGCGTTCGTCGGGCAGGCGGCGAAGATCACTCCGCCGAAGGAGTAGGACTCCGCGTGGGGGTCGCTTCGGCAGGGAGTCGGAGTCTAAGGCCCAGAACACGCGAAGCG
This sequence comes from Myxococcota bacterium, assembly GCA_050618055.1. Lineage (GTDB taxonomy): Bacteria > Myxococcota_A > UBA9160 > UBA9160 > SMWR01 > CALDCK01. The sequence continues at coordinate 26,742 of JBNLVK010000212.1, read as the reverse complement.
AGAAGGAACGAGAACATGGGAACGAAGAAGGACGACCAGGAGAGCGCGGTTGCGCTGTACTCGCCGGCCGACCTGCCGGTGCCGATGGGCGACATCGAGTCGCACGGAGACGACGGACTGGAGGAGGCGACTGCGGCCGACATCGCCATCCCCTTCATCCGCATCGTCCAGAGCACCAGCCCCCAGGTGAAGCCGACCGAAGGCGAGTACAACCCGGATGCGCGTCCCGGGATGCTCGTCAACGTGGTGACGCGCGAGCTGTTCGACCCCACCCCGGACCGGCCCTTCGGGATGGTGCACTGCTACTTCCGCAAGGAAGTTCTCGAGTGGGGCCTTCGGGAGAAGGGCGGCGGGCTTCGCAACCGCTTCCGGCCCGAGGAAGCGGCTTCGCTGCTGGAGAAGTGCACGCGGGACGAGAAGAACCGCGACGTCATGCCGGGCGGCGAGACGCACCTGGAGCTGACCGGGCAGCACTACATCCTGACGGCTGACGGGGAGCCGGCGGTGATCGCGCTGTCGCGGACGCAGCACAAGAAGAGCCGGCAGTGGAACTCCCTGATCGAGTCGTGGCGGCTGACCCACGACGGCCGGAAGATCAAGCCGAAGGGCTACGCCCGGTTCTACGAGGCGGTGACGGTTCCCGAGAAGAACGACCAGGGCGACTGGTACGGGTGGAAGATCACCCCGGGGCCGTTCGTCACGGCGGAGCTGTACGCGAAGGCCAAGGCGTTCCACGACCTCGTGGCCGAGGACGCCGTGCGGATCGTGGACGTGGAGCCGGCGGACGCCGACGCCGGCATGTCGGAGGCCCACCCGGACGCGGCCTAGGGGCAACGCGCCCCCCATGCGCGGAGGGTGTCGGAGCGGGCTTCGGTTACTGCCATGCCGGCTCCCGCTCCGGCACCCGAACTCGGAGGCATGAAGGATTCCCGATGCTCGACCTGTCGAAGCTCCCGACGCAGCCCTACGCGCACCAGCTCGACGAGCTGCGCAAGAGCGCGATGTGCCCGTTCTGGGGCCTCTTCTGGACCATGGGCACAGGGAAGACGTTCGCGGCGATCCTGCACGCCGTCGCGCTCCTCGATGCCGGGAAGATCGACGCGGGCCTGGTGATCGCGCCGAAGGGCGTCTATCGGAATTGGAGCGACGTCGAGCTGCCGAAGCACCTGCCCGACGTGATGCGGCACGTGGCGTACTGGACGCCGCAGCCGCGTGTCGCGGAGCGGGAGTCGATCGCGAAGGCGATGTGCCGCGGCAACGGCTTCACGTGGCTCGTGATGAACGTCGAGGCGCTTTCGACGAAGAAGGGTGCCGCCGCGGCCGAGCGTTTCCTGCGCCTGCACCGCTCCATCGTGATCGTGGACGAGGCGACGTGCGTGAAGAACCCGAAGGCGGCGAGGACGAAGGCGCTGCTGGGCCTGCGGAGCCTGGCGCCGTACCGGCGCATCCTGACGGGGACGCCGATCACGAAGTCGCCGCTGGATCTCTTCGCGCCGTGCCTCTTCCTGTCGCCCGACGCGCTGGGGAGCCGGAGCTTCTATGCGTTCCGGGCGCGGTTCGCGGAGATGGAGCCGCAGCGGATCGAGCGGTGGGACGCGGACAAACAGAAGCGGGTGGTGCGCACCGTGCAGAAGGTGACGGGCTACAAGAATCTCGACGACCTGACGCGGATTCTGTCGCTGTTCTCGTCGCGCGTGATGAAGGAGGATTGCGTCGACCTGCCCGAGAAGGTCTACGAGCGCCGCACGGTCGAGATGACGCGCGAACAGTCGGCCCTCTACGCTGAGATGCAGGAGAAGGCCCGCGCAACGCTGGGGGGCGAGGTTCGCGTAGAGGCCCCGATCGCGATTGCCCAGATCCTCCGGCTCCACCAGATCGCGTGTGGGTTCGTGGGGGGCGACGTCGAGCAGTCGATCCCGAGCCGCCGGGAGGAGGAGCTTCTGGCGGTGCTCGGAGAGACGGCGGGGAAGGCGATCGTGTGGGCGACGTACACGCACAACGTGGAGTCGATCGCGCGGGCGATCGCGAAGGAGCACGGCCCGGAGTCGGTGGTTACGTACTACGGCGCGACGCCGGAGGACGAGAGGCCGCGGAACGTGGAGCGGTTCCAGCACGACGACCGGGTGCGGTTCTTCGTCGGTCAGCCGCGGACGGGCGGCTACGGGCTGACGCTGACGGCGGCTTCAACGGTCGTCTACTACTCGAACAGCTACGACCTGGAGGTACGTCTCCAGAGCGAGGACCGTGCGCACCGGATCGGCCAGCGGAACCCGGTGACCTACGTGGACCTGGTGACGCCGGGGACGGTGGACGAGCGGATCATCGAGTCGCTGCGTGCGAAGCGGAGCCTCGCGTCGCAGGTGATGGGCGACGGCTGGAAGGAGTGGATCTAGGGATGGGCGAGGGTACGTCAGTACGGCGCGTCGCGGAGAGCGACGATCGTCGGGTGTGCGGCGCCTCGACGGGGTGCCGGGAGCGGGTGGTGTTCGAGTGCGTGCGCTGCGGCGAGGGCTTCTGCGCGGACTGCGTTGGAGCGCCGCACCTGGCACGCGACCACGAGCAGGGGCGGTGCCTCGACGAGCTGTATCGAACGCCGGGCGTAGATGAGGGGGACCGAGGATGAGCGCACCGGACTACTACACGCGCCTGGAGTCGTTCTACCGGCGGTTGGCAGAGAGCGACGGCGCGTGGGAAGAGGAGCGCGACGCGGTAGGCGGCGACCCGCTGCCGCGAGGTGCGGGCAACTGCGACCACCCCGGGTGGTGCGTGGAGGAAGGATAGATGGGACGAGGGTCGGCGTGAGCGACGACGGGAACGTCATCGAGTTCCCCCGGGCCTCTCCGCCCGAGGTGCAGAGCGAGTCGATCGACCCGCGCCGGTGCCGCCACCTCCTCACCAAGCGCAGGCTCCTTCACGGCGACCGAGTCGTCCGGTGCGAGTGCGGCTCGGATCTCGACACCTTCGACGTCCTCGCCGAGATGGTCGACTGGACCAGTCGCTACCGAGAGCAGATTGCGAGCGACCGCGAGGAGTGCGAGAAGGTGCAGGCGCAGCTCGGTGAGCTGCGCAGGGAGGAGGCGCGAATCAAGGCGCGGGCCCGCCGCGCAGAGCGAGGCGACGAGGTCCACCAGGAGCGGGTGCGAATCGTCGAGCGGGTCGAGGCAGCGCTGGACCGCTTCTGCGACGGGTTCGCCCAGGAGATCGCCTACGACCGTGCCGAAGGCATCCTCTGGGGATTCCGAGAGGTCGTCGCCGTGTTCCTCTTCGACCGCGACACCCGCCTCCCGAAGGCCACGGCGTCGCGTCTCGAGGCCATGTCGCGGAGGATCCACGCCGCCGGCCAGGAGATCGATGCGCGGCGCCGCAGGCGAGGGATACCGAAGCGCAGGCGGAAGGCCGCCGAGCGGGCCCGACCCGGGGAGCGGTCGGCCCTGGTGCTGCACAGGGACACGCGCGATGGCGATGCGTCCGCGCTCGAAGACGACACAACGGAGGGAGCATGACGAAGCCCACGCTCGGACGCTCCGGGAACCAGACCATCGGTATCGACGTCGAGCGGCTATCCGCCGGCCGGATGCTGCTCTCCGCGATGAAGCGGCGGCGGCTGGGGGAGGCGGCCTAGCATGACGGCGGCGGCGGCGTCAAGCCTAGAGGCCGAGGCCCTTCGTGGCATCCTTGCGCTCGTGGCAGGCGACGTCGGCAAGGTCTACCCCGAGCGCAGCGGCGGCCAGGTGACGGGCTACGTCGTCGCCGTCTGGGCCGGGGACAAGGGCGAGCGGCGCCGGCTCAAGCTGCGCCACGTCCCGCTCCCCGACGGAAAGACGTTCGTCCGCATCACCACCCGCAAGGTGGCCGAGGCCGTACTGGAGCAGGTGCAGCGGGCCATCGCCAACGGTGTCCCGCCCTTCGCGGCCTGCTCCCCCTTCATGAAGGACAAGGCCCCCGAGCTGCTGTTCCGCCGCTGCTGGGAGCGGTTCTGCGAGGCGAAGGATCGGCAGGGCCGCGCCGGGCGCCAGCTCTCAGCCAAGCGCATCGCCGAGCTTCACGGCCACCTGTCCCGCGGCAACCTCGACGCCATCGCGGACAAGCCGGCCCACCAGATCCGCACCCGGGACCTGGAGGCCCTGCGGGACACGCTGCTCGAGCGGCTGTCCCCCAAGAGCGTCCACCACGTGCTGGCCGACATTCGGACGTGCCTGCGCTGGCTGGAAGACGGCCAGGAGATCCAGGGCGTCCCCAGGATGCCGTCCGTGCGCGTCCCGGAGCACGCCCCGACGATCCCCGGCCCCGGAGACGTCCAGCGGCTGCTGGACGCCATCCCGTGGCGCCTCCGGGGCCAGTGGCTGGCGCGCAGCCAGCTCGGGCTCCGGCCGTCGGAGGCGCAGCGGCTGAACGTGGCCGACTGGCGGTTCGAGCCGGAGGTGTTCCGGCTGCGGGACGGCACGGAGGCCGCCGCCCACCTGCTGACGGTGCGGGGTAAGGGCGGTCTGGTGCGGGTGCTGCCCGTGCCCCCGAGCTGGGAAGTGGCGGTGTGGATCGGGGAGCATGCTGACCCGCGGGACGCGCTGCGGGGCGACGCGGCGCCGCTGTTCACGAACCCCCACGCGGCAGCGGACGAGAACCCGGCCGGGCGCTGGACCAAGGCCAGCTCGCGGCGGGTGTGGCTGGCGGCGTGTCGGGCCTGCGACCTGATGCAGTCGGAGTGGCGGCCCCGGTACGCGGAGAACGAGTCGATGCGGCACGCCTTCGCGACCCACAGCGGCAACAGCGGGGCGGAGCTGCTGGCGATCTCGCGGTTCCTGGGGCACCGGGACCCGCGCACGACCAACCTCTATCTCAAGAGCGGGCCGGCGGCGCTGCTCGACGTGGTGAAGGGATGAACAGGGAGCAGTTGAAGCAGGCCCAGGCCGAGCTGAGGGAGCGGAATCTCCGGCGGCGAGGTGTCCGCAAGGTGTCCGCAAGCCCGAAGCCGCTCTCGCAAGTGCGCAAGCGGATGGGGGAATTGGAGGCGGCGCCCGGACTCGAACCGGGGATCAGGGCTTTGCAGGCCCGTGCCTTACCACTTGGCTACGCCGCCGCGGCCCCCTGAGTTACCCCGGCGGGGGCCAGCCGTCAAACGAGCCGCTACGGTCCGACCCGTGAAGTGGCTGGTGCTGCTGGCGGGGGGTGGACTCGGCGCCGTGCTGCGCTTCGCCGTGGCCCTGTGGGTCGACGAGCGCGCCGGCATCCACTTTCCGTGGGGCACGCTGGCGGTGAACGCGGCGGGCTGCTTCGGCATCGGCGTGCTGGTGACGCTGGCCGACGAGCACGCCCTGGTCTCGCCGACGCTGCGCCTGTTCCTGGTGACCGGACTGCTGGGCGGCTTCACCACCTTCTCGACCTTCGGCATGGAGACCTGGCAGCTGGTCGAGGACGGTCGCGCCGTGGCGGCGCTCGGCAACGCGCTGGGAAGCGTCGCCGCCGGGCTCGTCGCGGTGATCGCCGGCGTCGTCGTCACGCGCCAGCTGGTCTGATCTACCAGCCGCCGCGGGCCAGCCAGTCGTCGAGCATCGGCAGGCGGTCCCAGCCCCAGAAGGGCTCGTCGTCGACCACGAAGAAGGGCGAGCCGAAGATGCCGCGCTCGACGGCGCCGTCGCAGACCTCGCGCAGGCGCTGCTTCATCTCCGGGGCGTCGGCGGCCCGTGCCGCCGCGGCCGGCGGCGCGCCCTGCCGCTCGGCCAGGCCGGCCAGCACGTCGGCGTCGGTGACGTCCCGGCCGTCCACGAAGTGGGCGTCCAGCACGCCGCGGGCGAAGCCGGGCGCGGCGTCGGGCAGGTTCTCGTCGAGCCAGTAGAAGACGCGGCAGGCGGCCTGGGTCGCCACCGGGTGCACCGCCGGAAGGGCGAAGGGAACGCCCTTTCGCCGGGCCAGGCGTGCCCAGTCGCGACGCGCATAGTCGCCCTTGAGCGGCGTGTTCGAGAGCCCGCGTGCGCCGGTCGCCTGGAACGCCACGCCCAGCAGGTACGGGCGCCAGAGCACGGCGCGCCCGTGGCGGGCCGCCAGCGCCTCGATCTCCAGCGCGGCGAAGTACGCATACCCCGAGCTGAAGTCGAACCAGAACTCGACGGGGGCCGTCATGCCAGACCCGCCGGCAGCGCGACCCGGTCGGTGCCGACGCACAGCACCGGACCGTCGCCCCCCTCCTCCACCGCGTTCAGCAGATCCGCCTGGGCCGCGTGCTGGAAGCGGGCCAGCAGGCCCTCGGGCCGCAGGTCGCGCTTCACGCGGCAGAGCAGCGCGCCGTCGCGGGGCGAGACGTGGAGCGTGGTCGGGTCGAGGGGCTCCCGGCTGCCGTCGGAGAGGGAGAGCGTGCCGCTCGCGGCGTCGAAGCCGCGCACGAAGAAGCCCGCCTCCTCCAGCTCGATCTCGCCGCGGAAGTGGCCGAGCTGCACCACGTACTTGCCGCTCTCGCCCTCGTCGGGCAGGAAGCGCACCCCGCGCTCGAAGGCGTCGCGCAGCTTCGCGTTCGTGATCGGAACGCCCTCGTGGGTGAAGCGACCGTCGTGGTGCAGCACCAGGCCGAAGGGGCGCAGCGGCGGGGGTCCCCGGCGCGGCGCGGCGCACACCGGCTCAGCTCTCGGGAACCGGAAGCGGCGTCGCCGTGCCGTCCGGCGCGACGTCGAAGGCGCCGACCAGGTCGTAGCGCAGCCACAGCACGACGCGGCGCACCGAGCGGTCGTCGCGCCGGTAGACCCACTTCTCGTTCCACTTCACGCCGTACTCCTCGGTCGTGCGCGGATCGTTCACGCTGCCCACCTGGTCGGTGGGCGCGCCGAAGTGCTCCCAGGCCGCACCGCGACCCATGGTCACCGGTCGCACTCCCCGCTTCGACAGGCGATCACCGGTCGCACTCCCCACCGATCATGTTGATGAAGTCGAAGGTGGGGATCAGGTCGGCCAGCAGCGCGCCCTTCAGCATCTCGCTCATGGGCGCCAGGTTGATCAGGCTGGGCGGGCGGCAGCGGACCTTCACCGGCACCGCCGAGCCGTCGGAGACCAGGTAGAAGCCCAGCTCGCCGTTGGCGCTCTCGATGGCCTGGTAGGCCTCGCCGGCGGGCACGCGCGGCCCCTCGGTCACGCTCTTGAACTGCTGGATCAGCTCTTCCATGCGGTTGAACACGCGGCTCTTGGCGGGCCAGCGCACGCGCGGGTCGAGCACGTTCACCGGGCCGGGGCCGATCTTCTCCAGCTTCTCCAGGCACTGCTCGATGATGCGCAGGCTCTGGTGCATCTCCTCGACGCAGACCAGGTAGCGGTCGTAGTTGTCGCCCACCGTGCCGACGGGGACGTCGAAGTCGATCTCGTCGTAGGTCAGGTAGGGGGCCTGCTTGCGCAGGTCGAGGGGGTCGCCGGCCGAGCGCAGGATGGGACCGGTCACCGCGTACTTCAGGCAGTCCTCGCGCGAGATGACGCCGGTGCCGCGCAGGCGGTCGACGAAGATGCGGTTGCCCGTCACCACGTCGTCGAAGTCCTTCAGCAGCTCGCGGGAGCGCTTCACGAAGTGACGGCAGCTCTCGGTGAAGCCGCGCGGCAGGTCGTGCTTCACGCCGCCGATGCGGATGTAGTTCGACGTGACCCGCGCGCCGCACAGCAGCTCCATCTGGTCCCAGGCCAGCTCGCGGGCCTCGATGCCGTAGAGGAAGGGTGTCATCGCCGCCAGCTCCAGGCAGGCGGCGCCGCAGCGGGTCAGGTGGTCGGCGGTGCGGGCCAGCTCGCCGGACAGCACGCGGATCCACTGGCAGCGCTCCGGCGTCTCCAGGTCCAGCAGCTTCTCGACCGTCATGCAGAAGCCGATGTTGGCCAGGATCGCCGAGTTGTAGTTCAGGCGGTCCGTGTACGGGATGCACTGGTACCAGGTGCCGGACTCGCACTCCTTCTCGAAGCCGCGGTGCAGGTAGCCCACCTGCACGTCCAGGTTGACGATGTTCTCGCCGTCGAGCTCGATGATGAACTTGACCGTGCCGTGGGTGGCCGGGTGGGACGGTCCCATGTTCAGGACCTGGTGCTCGGTGTGCAGGTCCTCCTGGAAGTCGTCTTCCGACTCGAGCGGTGCGCCGGGGAAGTAGGGCTGGGCCATGGCTAGTTCTGCGGCCCCACCAGGGGCTGGCGCTTCTCCTTGGCGTAGTCCTTGCGCAGCGGGTGCCCCTCGAACTCGTCGTAGAGGAGCAGCCGGCGCATGTCCGGGTGGCCGTCGAAGGCGATGCCGTACATGTCCCAGACCTCGCGCTCGAGCCAGTTGGCCGACTCCCAGAGCGGCGTGGCGCTGGCGATGCGGGGCGCGTCCTCGGAGACCGGCGCCTTGACGCGCACCCGGTGGTTCCTGGCCACCGAGTAGAGGTGGTAGACGACCTCGAAGCGCGGGGTCTTCGGAAGCAGGTCGACCGCCGTCACGTCGGACAGCATCTCGAACTCGAGCTCCGCGTCGTCGCGCAGCAGGCGCAGCACGTCGAGGATGCGGTCGGCGTCGACCACCGCGGTGGCGTCGCCCAGGTCGGCGTGGGTCGCCTGCACCGCGTCGGGCAGCTCGGCGAGCAGGCGACGCAGCGCGGCGCTGCCGTGGTCGTCCATCACTCGGTCTCCGCGTCGTGGCGCACCGGGGCGTGCTCGCGGTCGTAGTCCTCGCGAATGAACTCGAGGCGGCGCTTCAGCAGGTTCTCGGGGACCAGCAGCTGCTCCTTCTCGAAGTTCAGGGCCTTGCGGTCGTAGGTGGTGAGCTCGACCTCGCGGCTCATCACGATGGCCTCTTCGGGGCAGGCCTCCTCGCACAGGCCGCAGAACATGCAGCGCGACATGTCGATGTCGAAGGCCTCGGGGTAGCGCTCGATGCGCGCGCCCTCGAGCTCGCCGGGCACGATGCTGATGCAGTCGGTCGGACAGGCGAACTCGCAGAGGCCGCAGGCCACGCACTTGGGCTGGCCGTTGTCGAGCTGGACCAGCACCGGCATGCCGCGGAAGGCGTCCGGGTAGTCGACCAGCTCCTCCGGGTACTGCACCACGAAGTCGGTGCGGTTCTTGCCGGTGACGAAGCCGCGCAGGTTCGAGAAGAAGTGGCCGCTGGTGACGGCCAGGCCCTTCACGATGGCGGGCACGTAGAGCCGCTCCATCCAGCCCGTCTTCTCGTGCCGATCGACGACGATCACCTTGCCCGGCATGGGCGGGACTATAGGTGCAGCTCGCCGAAGCTTCCAGACGGCCGCCGGGCCATCCAGCCGGATTCTCAACCGAAATGGCGTGCGAACGCGCTTCGGACCGCGGCCCGGGTGCGCGCCGGCAGGTCGGGCCGCGCGTCGGACCCCAGCTCCGCCACGACCGAGGTCATCGCCACGTCGTCCAGCCCGCAGGGAACGATGCAGCCGAAGCCGGCGAGGTCGAGGTCGACGTTGAGGGCGAAGCCGTGGGAGGTGACCCAGCCCCGGGCGCCGACCCCGATCGACGCGATCTTGCGGGGCGCGGCCGCCGGCTCCGGGTCGTCGACGAACACGCCGGTGCGTCCGGGGACCGTGCGGGGCGGCACGCCGAGGCTGCGCAGCGCGTCGCACAGCACCGCCTCGAGCCGGCGCAGGTGGGCGTGCAGGTCGGGCTGGCCGCGCGCCTCGAGGTCGAGCACCGGGTAGCCCACCAGCTGGCCCGGGGCGTGGTAGGTGACGTCCCCGCCGCGCCGGGCCTCGAACAGCCCGACGCCCCGGGCGGCCAGCTCCTCGCGGGACACCAGCAGGTTCTCGGGACGCGAGCCGCGGCCGAGGGTCACCACCGGCGGGTGCTCCAGCAGGAACAGCACGTCGCCGCGGTCGCCGGCGCGCCGCTCCTCGATCGCCCGTTCCTGGAGGTCGAGCCCCTCGGCGTAGGGGACCAGCCCGAGCTCGATCACCTCGACCGGGTGGCCCACCTCAGAGATCGAATTCCGCTTCCTCGAGCAGCTCGCGGATCCGGTGGAGGAAGCCGTTGGCGGGGGCGCCGTCGACGGCGCGGTGATCGTAGGACAGTGACAGGTGCATGATCGGCCGGATCACGATGGCGTCCTCTCCCTCCACGGTCCGCACCACCGGCCGCTTCACGATCTCGCCCATGCGCAGGATGCCCACCTGGGGCTGGTTGATGATGGCGAAGCCGTAGAGGTTGCCGTGGCGGCCCGGGTTGCTGAGCGTGAAGGAGCCGCCCTTCAGCTCGTCGGGCGAGAGCTTCTTGCTGCGGGCGCGGTTGGCCAGGTCCTCGACCGCCTGGGCCAGTCCGGCCAGCGAGAGGCGATCGGCGTGGCGCACCACGGGCACGACGAGACCCTTCTCGGTCTCGACCGCGATGCCCATGTGGATGTCCTTCTTCTCGATGATGGCGTCTTCCACCACCGAGGCGTTGAGCCGCGGGTACTCGCGCAGCGCCCGCACCGCGGCGTGCACGATGAAGGGCAGGAAGGAGAGGCCGAAGCCGTTGGCCTCCTGAAAGGCGCGCTTCTGGGCGTTGCGCACCTTCACCACGCCGGACATGTCGATCTCGGCCACCGTGCCCACGTGCGGGCTCACCCGCTTGGACGTGACCATGTGCTCGGCCACCAGCTTGCGCAGCGGGGTCATGGGAATGACCTCGTCGCCGGGCTGGAGGTGGTAGTCCATGTAGGCGGGCCGCGGGGCCTCCTTGGCGGCGGGACGCGGCGCCGCGGCGGGCGCGGGACGGGGGGCGGGAGCGGAAGCGGGCGCCGACGGCGCCCTGGCCGCGGTCGCGCCCTTCACGTCGGCCTCGACCACCCGGCCGTGGGCGCCGCTGCCCGCCACGCCGGAGAGATCGACACCGCCGGCCTCGGCCGCGCGGCGGGCCAGCGGGGTGGGCGACGGCGTCGAGGCCTCGGCCTTCGACGGCGACGCGGCAGCGGCCGGCTTCGCCGCCCGGGCCTCGCCGTCGGTCGCGATGCGCGCCAGCACGGCGCCCACCTCGACGACGTCGCCCTCGCTCGCCAGCAGCGCCTCGACGACGCCGGCAGCCGGGCTCGGGATCTCGGCGTCCACCTTGTCGGTGGTGACCTCGACGAGCGGCTGGTCCTGCTCGACCGTGTCGCCTTCCTTCACGAGCCAGCGCGAGACGGTGCCCTCGAGAACGCTCTCGCCCAGGGCCGGCAGCTCGACCGCGACCGACATCAGGCGACCGGCTTCTCGATCACCGGCAGAGACAGGTCGCGGGTCTCGACGTGACGCCCTTCGGCGGGCACGCGCTCGTTCTGCACGCGCGCCTGGAGCTTGATCAGCCCGTCGAGCACCGCCTCGGGTCGGGGCGGGCAGCCGGGGATGTAGATGTCCACCGGGATGATCGTGTCGATGCCCTGGACGGTGGCGTAGTTGTTGTACGGACCGCCGGAGCAGGTGCAGGCGCCGAAGGCCACCACCCACTTGGGCTCGGCGATCTGGTCGTAGACCTTCTTCAGGATCGGCGCCTGCCGGTGGGTGATGGTGCCGACCACCATCAGCAGGTCGGACTGGCGGGGCGAGAAGCGGGGCAGCGCGCAGCCGAACCGGTCGATGTCGTAGCGCGGGCCCGCCACCGACATGAACTCCATGCCGCAGCAGGCGGTCACGAAGGGGTAGAGGAACATCGAGTACTTGCGGCCCCAGTTGAACAGGGCGTCGACGTTCGTGGTGAGGAAGGAGTCGCCCCCCTGCCGCAGGAACTCGACCGCGCGGCGACTGGCCTCGCTCTCGATCTCCTCGCGCGTCTTGGGGTTCTTCAGGACCTTGTGCATGCCTCGCCTCTCCCACGGCGGCGCCCGCGCGGCGCCGAAACCGGAGGATAGCGGGGCTCTGGTATCCTTCACCGGTCCCCCTCCCGCCCTTCGCCCTCCCCGCACGCATGGTGAACCGCGCCGATTCCAGCCCGTCCCATCGGGTGCTCCTCGCCTGGGGGGTCCACCTGTTCACGGCCAGCGGCGCCGTGCTGGCCGCGGTCGCCCTGCACGCGGTCCACCGGGGCGGCTTCGGCCTGGCCTCGCTGCTGATGCTGGCCGCGCTGGTGGTCGACTCGGTGGACGGCACCCTGGCGCGCCGGGTCGGGGTGGCCGAGGCGGTGCCCGGCATCGACGGCCGCCGCCTCGACGACATCGTCGACTACCTGAACTACGTGATCGTGCCGGTGGTCTTCCTGCTGGCCCTGGGGGCCCTGCCCCACTGGATCTTCGCCGTGGCCCCGGTGCTGGCCAGCGCCTACGGCTTCTCCCAGCGGGACGCCAAGACCGACGACGACTTCTTCCTGGGCTGGCCCAGCTACTGGAACGTGGTGGCCATCTACATCTGGCTGCTCGACCTGTCGCCGTGGGCGGCTACAGCCTGGGTCCACTTCTTCGCCCTCGCCGTCTTCGTGCCGCTGAAATACATCTACCCGTCGAAGCTGCGCGTCGTGCGCGGACCCACCCTGTGGCTCGCCTGCGGCTGGGGAGCGCTGCTGGTGACGCCGATCTTCTTCCCCGCCCTCCGCGACGCGGCCTTCCCCTTCGTCGAGGTGTCGCTGCTCTTCCCCGCCTACTACGTCGGCGTCTCGGCCTGGCTGGGCGACTGGTTCGGTCTGCGCGCATGACGACGGGCGTGCTGCTGGTGAACCTGGGCACGCCGGACGCGCCGCGTCCGCGCGAGGTGCGCCGCTACCTGGCCGAGTTCCTGTCCGACCCGCGCGTGCTCGACATGAACCCGATCGGGCGCTGGCTGCTGCTGCACGGCGTGATCCTGCGCACGCGCCCCCGCGCCTCGGCCGCCGCCTACGCGAAGGTCTGGACCGAGGCCGGCTCGCCCCTGCTGGTGCACTCGCTGGCGCTGCGCGACGGCGTGCGCGAGGCGCTGGGCGACGGCTACCGGGTGGAGCTGGGCATGCGCTACGGCAACCCCTCCATCGAGAGCGGCCTGGACGCGCTCGTCGAAGCCGGCGTCTCCCGGATCCTGGCCTGGCCGCTGTTCCCCCAGTACGCCGAGGCGGCCACCGGGTCGGCGGTGGCGCGCATCGAGGAGATCCTCGCAAAGCGCCGCAACCCCCCGCCGCTACGCCTCCTGGGCGACTTCTACGAAGCGCCCGGGTTCATCCGCGCCTTCGCCGACCTGGCCCGACCCGCGCTCGAGGCCTTCCGCCCGGACCACGTGCTGCTGAGCTACCACGGCCTGCCCGAGCGCCAGGTCCGCGCCCTCGACCCCACCGGCAGCCACTGCCTGGCGAGCGACGACTGCTGCGACGCCATCGGCCCGGCCAACGCCCGCTGCTACCGGGCCCACTGCTTCGCCACCACGCGCGCGCTGCGCGCCGCCCTCGACCTGTCGCCCGAGCGCTCCTCGCTCTCGTTCCAGTCGCGGCTGGGGCGCACGCCCTGGATCCGTCCCTTCACCGACGAGGTGCTGCCGGAGCTGGCCGCGCAGGGGGTGAAGCGGCTGGCCGTGCTGTGCCCCGCCTTCGTGGCCGACTGCCTGGAGACCCTCGAGGAGATCGGCATCCGGGCCCGCGAGCAGTGGCACGAGCTGGGCGGCGAGGAGCTCTGCCTGGTCCCCTGCCCCAACGCCCACCCCACCTGGGTGGCCGCGGTGGCCGACACGGTCCGCGCGGCCCAGGGAACGGCTGCCTAGGAGGCCAGCCGCTCCGCCGCCGCCAGGCCCGAGGCCAGCGAGTCGGCGACCGAGACGCCGGCCACGTAGGCGCCGGCCAGCGCCAGGCCCGGCGCCTGCTCGGCCAGCCGCTGCTCGACCCAGCGCATGCGCGCCGGGTGCTCGCGACCGGGCTGGGGAATGGCCCGCTCCCAGCGGCCCACGCCCAGGCTCTGGGCCTGGCCCTTCAGTCCGAGCACCGCGTCGACGTCGGAGAGCGCACGCTCCACCAGGCCCTCGTCGCCGACGCCCAGCGCGTCGGGCCAGCGCACGCCGCCCAGCATGCAGTGGAGCAGCTCGAAGCCCTCGGGCGCGCGTCCGGGGAAGAGCTGGCTCATGAACAGACACCCGAGCAGCGCGCGCTCCTCCTGCTGCGGCACCAGGAAGCCGAAGCCGCGCACCGGCTCGCGCAGGTCCTGGCGCGCGACGCCCAGCGGCACCGTGGCGATCGGCGCGTAGCGCAGCTGCTCGAGGGCCACCCCCACGTCGGCGTCCACGCCGCGCAGCAGCTGGGCGGCCTCGGGGGCCGGCGTCGCCACCACCACTCGCGCGGCATCGAGCGCCACGTCGCCGCTGGCGCTGGTGACGTCCACCCGGTAGCGACCGTCCGCCCGCGCCAGGCCCACCACGCGGCTGCCCAGCGCCGGCGGCTCGGCCAGCTGGTCGGCCAGCGTGCGCGCGAACGGACCGAAGCCGGCCGTCGCCGAGAAGGATCCGCGCAGGCCCTTCTCGCGCCGGGCGAACAGCGAGCCCACGCCGCCGAGCAGCAGCGAGCCGAAGCGGTCCTCGGCCTCCACCAGTCCCGGGAAGACCGCCCGCGCGCCGAGCTGGGTCTCGTCGCCGGCGTACACGCCGGTGAGGAACGGACCGACCATGCCGGTCACCACCTCGCGGCCCAGGCGGCGCCCCAGGAACTCGGCCACCGACTCCTCGTCGCCGCGGTTGCGCCGGATGAACGGCTCGCCCAGCGTGCGCAGCTTGCCGCCCAGCGACAGCAGCGACGTGGTGGCCAGGGCCAGCGGCGACATCGGCACCGGCACCAGCTCCCCCTGGCGCAGCACGAAGCGCAGGCGGCTGGCCGGCTCGGCACGGACCAGGTGCTCGTCGAGCCGGCGCTGCTCCAGGAAGGCGCGCATGGGCGCCTTCACCAGCGTCGTGTTCGGACCCCGCTCCACCACGAAGCCGTGCACGTGGTCGGTGCGCATGACGCCGCCGGGCCGGTCCGAGGGATCGATGACCGTGACCTCGTTGCCCGCCGACTGGAGCTCCAGCGCGGCGGCGAGTCCGGCGATGCCGGCCCCGACGACCACCGCGTCCACGCGGGCCGCGCCGGTCATACGGTCTTGCTGAACATCCGCTCGCCGCTCTCGCGCTGGCGGGCCAGGTAGGCGTCGAAGGGCATGGCCAGGTTGCGCACCAGCAGGCGCCCGGCCGGGGTCACCCGCAGCGAGCCGTCGTCCGCGATCTCCACCAGCCCGTCGTCGGCCGGCTTCGCCAGCTCGGCCAGCTCGCCGGCGTAGGCCTGGCGGAAGGAGCGGCCGAAGGTCTCCTCGAACTCGCCGGCCCGCACCTCGCCGTGGCACATGATCCGGGTGATCACCCAGCGCCGCTCCCGGTCGTCGGCCGACAGCCGGTGGCCGCGCAGCGTGGCCAGGCCGTGCTCCGACAGGGCCTCCAGCCAGCCGGCCGGGTCGCGCACGTTCTGGGCGTAGCTGGCGCGCAGCTCGCTGATGGAGCTGGGGCCGAAGCCGATCAGGTCGACCCCGGCCTGGGTGGTGTGCCCCATGAAGTTCCGGCGCAGGGTTCGGTCCGCAAGTGCCGTTGCCAGCTCGTCTTCCGGGCGCGCGAAGTGGTCCAGGCCCACGAACACGTAGCCTTCGGCCAGGAAGCTGCGGATCGCCGTCAGCATGATCTCGAGCTTGGTGGCGGCGTCGGGCAGATCCTTGCGCTCGAAGCCCCGCTGCTGCTTCGCCACCCAGGTGACGTGGGCGTAGGAGTAGAGCGCGATGCGGTCGGGCCCCATGGAGAAGAGGGTCTCGAGGGTGCGCGAGAAGCTCTCGACGGTCTGGTACGGCAGGCCGTAGATCAGGTCGAAGTTCACGCTCTCGAAGCCGGCCTTGCGCGAGATCTCCACCAGGGTGGCGGTCTGGTCCTCGGGCTGGATGCGGTGGATGGCCTGCTGGACCGTGGCGTCGAAGTCCTGCACGCCCATGCTGATGCGGTTGAAGCCGCACTCGGCCAGGGCCTCCACGTGGGCCTCGGTCGTGACCCGCGGATCCACCTCGATCGACACCTCGGCGCCCGGCGCCAGCGGGAAGGCGTCCACCAGGGTGGCGAACAGGCGCCGCACCTCGTCCGGCGCCAGCCAGGTGGGCGTGCCGCCGCCCCAGTGGAGCTGGGTGGCGCTGCGCGGCACGCGCACCGCCTCGCGCACCGCCGCGACCTCGCGGGCGATGCCGTCCAGGTAGGGGCCGGCGCGCCCGTGGTCGGTGGTGATCTGCTTGTTGCAGGCGCAGAAGTGGCAGAGGCTCTCGCAGTAGGGGACGTGGACGTAGAGCGACAGGCCGTCGCTGGCGTCCACGTCCTCGTGGGCCAGGTCGGCGCGGAAGTCGTCCGGGCCGTAGTCGTCGCTCCAGACCGGCGCGGTCGGGTAGCTGGTGTAGCGGGGACCCTCGGTGGCGTAGCGGGGCAGCAGTGCCAGCAGGCGGTCGAGGTCGAGGGCGAAGGCGTCGTCGCTCATGACCGACCCTCGATGCGGCGGGCGGCGTCGGTGAAGGCGCGCACGCCCTCGACCGGCGTCTCGGGCAGGCAGCCGTGGCCCAGGTTCAGGACGTGGCCGCGCGCCGGCGCCGCCGCCTTCACCATGGCGCGCACGCGCCGCTCGATCTCGTCCGGTGGGGCCGCCAGGGCGCAGGGGTCCAGGTTGCCCTGGAGGCTCACCCGCTCCCCCGCCTTGGCGGCGGCCGCGGCCAGGTCGGTGCGCCAGTCGAGCGAAAGCACGTCGGCCCCGCTTTCGAGCATGGCGTCGAAGAGGTGGGCTCCGTTGTTCACGTACAGGATGAGGGGTGCCCGATCCCGGTCGAGCCCCTTCGCGATCTCCTGGTGCACCGGCAGGATCCACTCGCGGTAGTCGGCCTCGGCCAGCAGGCCGGCCCAGGTGTCGAAGAGCTGCACCACCTGGGCGCCGGCGGCGATCTGGGCGTTCAGGTAGCCCATCACCAGGCGCGTGAGCTTCGCCTGGAGCGCCCGCAGCAGGTCGGGCTCGCGCACCATCATGCGCTTGAGCGTCGAGAAGTTGCGGGACCCCGCGCCCTCCACCAGGTAGGCGGCCAGGGTGAAGGGTGCGCCGGCGAAGCCCAGCAGCGGGACGTCGCGCGCCTCGAGCTCGCGGCGCAGGCGCCGGATGATCTCGAACACGTAGGGGACGTCCTCCTGCGGATCGGGCACCCGCAGCGCCTCGATCTGCCCGGCGCTGCGCAGCGGCTCGGCGATGGTCGGCCCCGGCGCGAAGTCGACCTCCACCCCCATGCCGGGCACCGGCACGAAGATGTCCGAGAACAGGATCACGGCCTCGCTGCCCACCAGGTCGATGGGCTGGAGCGAGACCTCGACGGCCCGGTCCACGTCGCGGCACATCTCCCAGAAGGAGACGCCCTCGCGCACGCGCCGGTACTCGGGCAGGTAGCGGCCGGCCTGGCGCATCAGCCAGACCGGCGGACGATCCACCGGCTCGCCGCGGCACGACCGCAGCAGCCGCTCGGTCGGGGTGAGCGCTTCGCTCATGCCGCCCCTGTCAGTATCCGCAAAGGCGCGCCCAGCGATCGCGGTGGTAGGCCGAGTCGCCGAAGGTCAGCTCCGCCACGCGGGCCCGCTTCATGTAGAAGCCGATGTCGAACTCGTCGGTCATGCCGACGCCTCCGTGCATCTGGACCGCCTCGTTGGCGACCAGCACCGCCGTGTCGGAGCAGCGGGCCTTGGCCAGCGAGACCAGCTTGGCCGCCTCCGCGTCGCCCTCGTCCACGGCGCGCGCCGCCGCCATCACCACCGAGCGGCAGAGCTCCACCTCGATGAAGAGGTTGGCGGCCCGGTGCTTCAAGGCCTGGAAGCTGCCGATCGGCACGCCGAACTGCTGGCGCTGCTTCAGGTAGTCGACGGTCTTCTCCATGGCCTCGGTCATCGATCCCAGCATCTCGGCGCACAGGCCCACGGTGGCCCGGTCGACCACGTCCTCGAGGAGCGCCAGGCCCTGCCCCTCGGCGCCCACCAGCGCGTCCGCCCCCACCTCGACGCCGTCGAGGGTCAGGTCGGCCGCGTTGCGCGAGTCGACCCGCGAGAGCGGCGTGATGGTGAGCCCGGCGGCGTCGCGCGGCACCAGGAAGAGCGAAATGCCGTCCGCGTCGCCGGGCTCGCCGGCGCTGCGGGCGGCGACCACGAAGGCGTCGGCGGCGGCGCCGTCGAGCACTGCCGTCTTCTCACCCGAGAGCCGCCAGCCGTCGCCCGATCGCTCGGCGCGCGCGCTCACGCGGGCCAGGTCGAAGCGGCTGCCCTTCTCCTGGTTGGCCAGGGCCAGCAGCTTGTCGCCCTCGACCAGCGGTGTGAGCCAGGCCTCCTTCTGGGCGTCGCTGCCGCCGCGCAGCACGGCCTGACCGCCGAGCAGCACGCTCGACAGGAAGGGCTCCGGCGCGAGCGTCCGGCCCAGGGCCTCGAGCACCACGGCCAGCTCGGCCAGGCCCATGTCGGCACCGCCATGGGCCTCGGGGAAGGGAATGCCCACCCAGCCCAGCTCCGCCATCTCCTTCCAGAGCTTGCGCGAGAAGCGGTCTTCGTCGCCCGAGTCGCGCAGCTCGCGCACGCGCGAGACCGGCGAGCGCTCGGCCACGAAGTCGGCGGCGGTCTTGGCCAGGAGTTCCTGGTCTTCGGTGAGTACCAGCTGCATGGCGTGCTCCTCGCTCCTAATCGGGAAGGCCAAGCACGCGCTTGGCGATGATGTTGAGCTGGATCTCGGACGTGCCGCCCTCGATCGAGGTGCCGCGGGAGCGCAGCCAGGCGCGGGTCAGCGCCAGGTCGTCCTCCGCGTAGCCCGGACCCTCCCAGCCCAGCGCGTCCGGACCCGCCATGCGCACCATCAGCTCGTGGCGATCCTTGTTCAGCTCGGTGGCGTAGACCTTGAAGAGCGAGCTCTCGGGACCCGGCTGATGGCCGGCGCGGGCCGCGTCGCTGCTGCGCTGGACGGTCAGGGTGAAGGCCCGCTCGTCCATCTCGATCTTCGCCACGTCGTCGCGCACCACCGGATCGGTGATGCGCGCGTCGTCGGCCAGGCCGTGGCTGCGGGCGAAGGCGGCCAGCCGGCTGCCCCTGGTCTTCTTCTTCGCGCCGCCGCTGGCCGCGCC
This sequence comes from Myxococcota bacterium, assembly GCA_050618055.1. GTDB lineage: Bacteria > Myxococcota_A > UBA9160 > UBA9160 > SMWR01 > CALDCK01. The sequence goes on along the minus strand of JBNLVK010000212.1, from coordinate 7,715 downwards.
GAATGTGTCGGCGATCATGGCCCGCTCGTAGCCGAGCAGCGCCTTGGCCACCGTCCAGCCCGCGTTGATCTCGCTGAGCACGTTCTTCACCGGCACGCGCACGTCGTCGAAGCGGGTCTCGCAGAAGGGCGACTTTCCGCTGATCAGCTTGATCGGCGCCACCGACACGCCGGGCGTCTCCATGTCGATCAGGAGGAAGGTGATGCCCTCCTGCTTCTTCGCCTGCGGATCCGTGCGCACCAGCGCGAAGATCCAGTCGGAGACGTCGCCGTAGGAGGTCCAGACCTTGGTGCCGTTGATGATGAAGTCGTCGCCGTCGCGCACCGCGCGGGTCTGGAGCGACGCCAGGTCGGAGCCGGAGTCGGGCTCCGAGTAGCCCTGGCACCAGCGGATCTCGCCGCGCACGATCCTCGGGATGTGCTCCTGCTTCTGCTCCTCGGTGCCGTCCTGCAGGATCGGGGGGCCGATCATCTCGAGGCCGAAGCCCACCAGCGGCGGGGGCAGCGCCAGCGCCTTCATCTCCTGGGCGAGCACCTTGGCCTCGGCCTTCGACAGGCCGCCGCCGCCGTACTCGGTGGGCCAGGTGGGCGCGGTCCAGCCCTTCTCGCCCATCACCTGGAGCCAGTCCCGCATCTCCGGGACGTCGTAGGTGGCGCGCTTGCCGCCCCAGTTGCCGCCGCCTTCGGCGCTGACGTGGACGCCGCGCACGGCCTGGGGAGCGTTGGCTTCGAGCCAGCTCCGCGCCTCGGCGCGGAACGCATCGAGATCGGCCATCGGGGGGCCTCCTGCGTACGAAACCCCCGAGACGACGGGGGACTCTGCAGGATAGCCAGCGGCCCGGGAGTCCGCCCGGACGCGCTAGGCTGGCGCCCATGGACGTGCTGCTCGCCAACCCGCGCGGCTTCTGCGCAGGGGTCGACCGGGCCATCGAGATCGTGGTGATCGCGCTCGAGCGCTTCGGACCGCCGGTCTACGTGCGCCACGAGATCGTGCACAACCGCTACGTGGTCGAGGACCTGCGCGCCAAGGGGGCGGTCTTCGTCGAGGATCCGGCGGACGTGCCCGAGGGCTCGCTGCTGATCTTCTCGGCCCACGGCGTGTCGCCGGCGGTCCGCGAGGCCGCCGATGCGCGCAACCTGCGGGTGATCGACGCCACCTGCCCGCTGGTCACCAAGGTGCACGTCGAGACGCTGCGCATGGCCCGCGACGGCTACGAGATCGTGCTGGTGGGCCACGCGGGCCACGTCGAGGTCGAGGGCACCATGGGCCACGCCGCCGAGCACATCCACCTGGTGCAGGAGCCGGCCGACGTGGCGAAGCTCGACATCGCGCCGGGCACGCCGCTCGGCTGCGTCACCCAGACGACCCTGTCGGTGGACGACACCCGCGAGATCCTCGACGCGCTGCGCGCGCGCTTCCCCGACGTGGTGCTGCCGCGCAAGGACGACATCTGCTACGCCACCCAGAACCGCCAGAACGCGGTGAAGGATCTGTGCGAGCGGGCCGACGTGGTGGTCGTGGTGGGCGCGCCCGAGTCGTCGAACAGCAACCGGCTGGTCGAGCTGGCCCGCAAGCGCGGCGTGCCCGCCCACCTGGTGCAGGACGCCGACGACGTCGATCCGGCCTGGCTGGAGGGCGCCCGCTGCGTGGGCGTCACCGCCGGCGCGTCGGCGCCCGAGATCCTGGTCGAGCACGTGACCGCCCGCGTCGCCGCGCTGGCCGGCGACGGCACCACGGTCGGCGCGCTGCCGGAGGTGGACGAGGGCATCGTCTTCCAGCTCCCCCCGGAGCTGCGCTGAGCGACGTCGACCCCGAAGGCGCCGAAGCCCCCGAGGCGGCCGCCGAAGCCTCGCTCGACCCGGAGACCGGCAGCAGCCTGCCGTCGACGACCCTGGCGACCGCCGTCGCGCCGGCCACGCCGCGACCGGCGGTCGTCCACGACTCGCTGGGCGAGCTCTGGAAGCTCTCGTGGCCGGTCATGCTCAGCCAGGTGCTGCTGAACGTGGTGGGCCTGGTGGACATCGCCATGGTCGGCCGGCTGGGAGCCGGGTCGGTGGCGGCGGTGGGCTACGCCACCCAGTTCTTCCACCTGTCCCAGTCGGTGCTGTTCGCGGTGGGCTTCGCCTGCGTGGCGCTGATGGCCAACGCCATCGGCGCCGGCCAGCCCGAGCGCGCGCGGGTGGCGCTGGCCGCCGCGCTCTCGGTGGCGGTGGGCGCGGCACTGGTGCTGACCAGCACCATGCTGGGCCTGGCGGGTCCGCTGCTGGCGCTGCTCGGCGCCGACGCCGACGTGGTCGAGCGCGCCATCCCCTACCTCCAGCTGGTGGTCGGATCGTCGCTGCTGCTGGCCGTCTCCATGACCCTCGAGTTCGGCCTGCGCGCCGACCGCGACGCGCGCACGCCCATGCTGGTGGCCGGCGTGGTGACCATCGTGAAGCTCGGCCTGAACGGCCTGCTGATCTTCGGCGCCTTCGGCTTCCCGCGGCTCGAGCTGGTGGGGGCGGGGCTCGCCACGCTGGTCTCGCAGGCGGTCGGGCTGGCCCTGTTCGGCGTGGTGCTGGTGCGCTCCGCACCCGGCTCCCCCCTGGCCCTGCGCGCCCGCGACTTCGGGAAGGCGCGCGCGCTGGTCCCCGAGGTGGTGCGCCTGGCGCTGCCGAGCGTGGGGGAGCGCCTGTCGAACAACCTGGCCCTGCTGGCCTACTTCCGGGTGCTCTCCGGCTACGGACCCCTCGCCATCGCCGCCTACACCGTGGGCATCCGGCTGCTGGCCTTCACCTGGATCCCGGGCGTGGGCTTCGGCACCGCCGCGTCGACGCTGGTGGGCCAGGCGCTGGGCGCCCGCGACCCCCAGGCCGCGCGGCGCGCCGGCTTCCGCTCCTTCGGCCTGTCGCTGGCGGTCGCCGCGCTGCTGGGCGGCGGCGTGCTGCTGGTGCCCGAGGGCCTGGCCCGCCTGTTCACCAACGACGCCCTGCTGATCGAGGCGCTGGTGCCCTTCCTCGTCTGCCTGGCCCTCACCCAGCCGGCGCTCCAGGGCCAGTTCGCGCTGGGCGGCGCCCACCGCGGCGCCGGCGACACCTTCACCCCGTTCATCGCCACCACCATCGGCAACTGGGTGGTGCGCGTGCCGCTGGCCTTCGCCGTCGCCTGGTGGCTCGAGTGGCCGGTGGTGTGGGTGTTCTGGCTGATCCTGCTGGACCACACGCTGCGCGCGGTCTGGCTGTTCGCGTCGTTCCGCCGCGGCCGCTGGCAGGCGGCGCTCAGCTCCCGCGGCTGAGCAGTTCGGCCACCGCCCGGCCGTAGAGTTCGTTGCCCAGCGCGTTCAGGTGGCGGTCGTGGCGGAAGAAGAGGTCCTCGTGGGAGAGGCCCCGGACCCTTCGCTCGCGTTCGAGGATCGGCAGCACGTCGAGCAGCGGCAGGCGCGAGTTCGGCGCGTAGCGCTGCCACAGGGCGAGGCTGCCGCGGGCGTCCTTGCGCGGGGGCACCGGCGCGACGACCAGCCGGCAATCGCAGCGCTCGGCCAGGGCATTCAGGCCGTCGACCGCCTCGCGGAAGCGGCGGGCGCCGGCCTCGCCGTCGCGCGCCTGGGGGCCCAGCTCGGCCAGCCGCGGCTGCACGAACTCGGCGTGGTAGGGGTTCAGGCGCGGCAGCCACGCAGCCGCCAGCAGGCGCGCCCAGTAGAGGTGATCGTAGAGCCCGATGCGCAGGCGCTTCTCGAGATGGGCGTCGACGCGAGCGCGCAGCGCGTCGCGCTGCTCCCGGGTCTGGTAGGACACGACGTAGCCGCGGTGGCACTCGCGCTGGAAGCGTCCGTGCACCACGTCGCCCACGTCGTTGGCGTAGAAGGCGAGCACCACCGTCTGCGGGCGGAAGCGCGGGACGTGGGCGCGCAGCACCTCCAGGTGGACGTCGGTGCCGGTGCCGTCGAGGCCCAGGTTCACCACGTCGGCGGACGGCGCGCCGCCCCGGCGCAGCGACCGTTCGAGCACCGAGGTCCAGACCTGCTCCACCGGCAGGTTCATGGCGGCGGTGAACGAGTCGCCCACCGCCAGCACCACCGGACCGTCGCCCGACGGCTCCTCGTCGTAGAAGCCCAGCGAGTTGATCTCGACCGTGCGGTCGAACTCGAAGTGGGCGGCGATGCGCCCGCGTCCGCCCGGCGCGTAGCGGTAGCCGAAGCGCTCGTCCGGCTCGTAGACGCACGGGTAGCGGACCTTCGCCAGCTGGGGCGGACGCAACACGCGCAGCGCCAGCTCGCCCAGCCCGAAGGCCAGGACGCTCCCCACCAGCAGCGCCAGCCACGGCAGTCCGCGCCGGAATCCGGATCCGCTGGCGCCCATGCTCCCACCGTAGCGGTCGCCGGCTAGAATCGGCCAAAGGGAGGGCCCCATGGCCAAGCAGATCGACTGGTACTACCACCGCAAGGGCTGAACGTCCTGCACCCGAGCGTCCAGGTTCCTGGACGCACACGGCATCGAGGCGAAGGAGGTCGTGCCGGCGAGCCGCAAGCTCGGCAAGTCGGACGCGGCCGCCATGGCGAAGGCGGCCAGCAAGCTGGTCGTCGCCAAGGGCAAGAAGGTCGACGAGTGGACGATCGGCGCGAAGGCGCCGCCCGACGCCGTCGCCGCCATGCTCGGACCCACCGGCAACCTGCGCGCGCCCACCATCCGGCGCGGCAAGACGCTGGTGGTGGGCTTCAACGAAGACGTCTACAGCGATCTCTTCGGCTGAGCCAGGCGGCTGGGCTCACTCGGCGTAGCCCATCGCGCGCAAGCGCTCGCGATCCTCGGGCGCGACCGTCGTGCCCGCGCCTTCGCTCGACGACTGGCGGCCCATGGTGCGCCGCCAGTCGTCGATGCGACGGGCCAGGCGCTCGACCGTCTCGGGCCGCTCGGCGGAGAGATCGCGGCGCTCGCCCGGATCCGCCTCCAGGTCGTAGAGCTCGCGGCGCTCCTCGTCGGGCAGGTCGATCAGCTTGAAGCGCCCCTCGCGCACCGCGAAGCCGTCGCCCTCCACGGCGAAGCCGTCGATGGTCGTGGGCTCGAAGCGGGGACGCTGGGCGAACAGCGGCTGCGGCGCGTCTTCCGACGCTCCGTCGCCGGTGAGCGCGGCCGCCCGGCTCGTGCCCTGCACGCCCTCCGGTGCCCCGACGCCCAGCAGGTCGAGCACGGTGGGCAGCAGGTCGACCAGCGAGGTGGGCTCGGCCACGACGTGACCCGCCGCCACCCGCCCCGGCATGCGCAGGATCCACGGCACGCGCAGCGCCTCTTCGTAGAGCTGGAAGTCGTGCTCCATGTAGCCGTGGTCGAGCAGGCCCTCGCCGTGGTCGCCCACCACCACCACCAGCGTGTCGGCGGCGCGCGTGGCCAGCGCGTTCAGCAGGCGCGCCAGGTGGAAGTCGGTGTAGAGGACCTCGGCGTCGTAGAGGTCGGACGGGGTGGTGCCGAAGCGGCGGAAGCGGCGCGGCGCCACGTAGGGCGCGTGCGGGTCGAAGTAGTGCACCCACAGGAAGAAGGGCTCGTCCTTGCGCGCGGACGCCAGCCAGGCCAGCGCGCGGTCGGTGGTGGGGCGCGCCGTGCGGTCGAAGCCCTCCTCCACCCGGTGGCCCTGCCACTCGGGCCACACGATGCTCGATCCGGCCGGGTCGAAGTCCTGCTGGTAGTCGGCGAAGCCCTGCCCGAAGCCGAACTTCGCGGTGACGGCGAAGGAGCTGACGATGGCGCCGGTGCGGTAGCCGGCGGCGGCCAGCGTCTCGGCCAGCGTGGCGTGCTCGTCGCCCAGCACCAGTCCGTTGCGCACCAGGCCGTGGCCGGGCGGGTGCAGCCCGGTGAAGAGGGTGGCGTGGGTGGGCGCGGTGATCGGCGCCGGCGCCCAGGCCGCCGCGAAGCGGGTGCCCTGCTCCGCCAGCCGGCGCAGGCGCGGCGTGGTGTCGCGGGCGTAGCCGTAGGCCGACGTGCGGTCGGCGCGCAGCGTGTCCAGGGTGACGAGCAGCAGGTTCGGCCGGACCGGCGCCTCCGCACCGCCGCAGGCGAGCAGGCCGGCGAGCCCGAGCGTCGGCAGGATCCGCCTCGACACGCTGCACGGGTAGCCGCGCGCCCCGCCCGCTGCCAGGGCGTCCGTTCGCTATGGGTAGCGCGTGCTCGTCCGGCTCCTGACGGCGGTTCTCGCGCTCGCGGCGCTGGCGTGCGGCGACGCGCAGGCCCCCGCGCCCGCACCGCGCACGCCGGTCGTCTGGATCTCGCTCGACACGCTGCGCGCCGACCACCTGGTGCCCTACGGCTACGAGCGCCCCACCAGCCCGGCGCTGGCCCGCTTCGCCCGCCACGCCGTGCGCTTCGACGCCGCCCACAGCCACGCCTCGGCCACCCTGCCGAGCCACCTCTCGCTGCTGACCTCGCTCCTGCCGCCGCAGATCGGCATCACCCGCGAAGGCCCGGACGCCAGCCAGGCCACCACCCGCCTGCGCCTGCCCGACACCGCGACGACGTTGGCCGAGGTGCTGCGCGACCACGGCTACCGCACCGCCGCCTTCACCGACGGCGGCTACGTCCACCCCTTCTACGGCATGGGCCAGGGCTTCGACACCTTCCAGGTGACGAGCCCCCAGGAGGGCGCCTACCGCAACGGCTTCCGCAAGAGCCTGCGGCGCGCCGCCGACTGGCTGGGCCAGACCCCGCTGGCCGAGCCGCCGCCCTTCCTGTTCCTGCACACCTACGACGTCCACGAGCCCTACAGCCCGCCGGCGCCCTTCGACCGCGCCTTCACCGACGTCGACTACCCGGGCTTCCGGGAGGCGCGCGGCTTCGAGGCCCGCCCCGCCCTGCTCTCGCGCCGCCGGGCGGAGCTTTCGGAGGAGGACGTGGCGCTGGCCAGGGGCTTCTACGACAACGGCATCCTGGCCACCGACAAGGCCCTCGGGAACTTCCTGCTGCTGCTGCGCAAGCGCGAGCTGTTCGACGACGCGCTGATCGTCGTGTTCTCGGACCACGGCGAGGAGTTCCTCGACCACGGCGACTTCGGCCACGGCCCCTCGGTCTACCAGGAGCTGGCGCGGGTGCCCCTGCTGGTGAAGCTGCCCGGGCAGGTGGGCGGCGGCCGCGTGGTGGAGCGTCCGGTGGGGCTGGTGGACCTGGCGCCGACCGTACTCGCGCTGCTGGGTCTGCCAGTGCCCGAGAGCTTCGTGGGCGCCGATCTCTCGGGCGTGCTCCTGGGGACCGACGACGGCGCCTTCCTGGAGGAGCGGCCGATCTACGTCGACGTGCCCGACGTGACGGCCCGGGTGGCGGCGCTGCGCCGCGGGAGCTGGAAGCTGGTGCGGCGCGGCGACGTCCGCGAGCTCTACGACCTGGCGAGCGATCCCCGGGAGCAGCGCGACCTCTCGGCCCGCGAGCCGGAACGCACCGCCGCCATGGCCGAGGAGCTCGTGCGCTGGACGGCCGAGCTGGAGGCGTCGGGCCGCGCGGGGGGGAGCTGGGCGACGCCGGCCGACGAGCCCCACCCGGCCCACCAGCAGGAGGCGCTGCGCGCGCTCGGCTACCTGGAGTAGCCGGCCTCGGCGGCGATCTGCGCCAGGCGCTCCGGCAGTGCGCCCTGGCCCGCCCGGAACAGGAAGCTGCCGTAGCTGATGCGCCGCACACCCAGCCCGGCCAGCTCGGCCACGCCCAGGCCGGTGGGCGTCACCATGGCGTTCACCGGCAGCGGCAGCGCCTCCACCAGCT
>JBNLVK010000211.1:0-8722 GCA_050618055.1 Myxococcota bacterium | reverse complement strand
CAGCGAGGCCCGCATCGACGGCGCGGCCGGCGTGCTGCGGGTGGGCGGCCGCGAGATCCGCGAGGGCGAGCCGCTGACCCTGGACGGCGGCTCGGGCGAGGTGATGGCCGGATCGCTGCCCACCATCACCCCGGAGCTCGGCGGCGCCTTCAGCGAGCTGATGGGCTGGGCCGACCGGCTGCGCCGGCTGTCGGTGCGCACCAACGCCGACACGCCCCAGGACGCGCGGGTCGCCCGGTCCTTCGGGGCCGAGGGCATCGGCCTGTGCCGCACCGAGCACATGTTCTTCGAGCCGGCCCGCATCCTGGCCGTGCGCCAGATGATCCTGGCCGACGACGAGGCGCAGCGGCGCCAGGCGCTGGCGAAGCTCGAGCCGGTGCAGCGCGGCGACTTCGAGGAGATCTTCCGCGCCATGGACGGCCTGCCGGTGACCGTCCGCCTGCTCGATCCGCCGCTCCACGAGTTCCTGCCCCAGGGCGACGACGAGATCGGCGAGCTGGCGCGCGCCCTGGACACCGGCGCCACCGAGGTGCGCGCCCGCGTCGACCGCATGCGCGAATTCAACCCCATGCTCGGCCACCGGGGCTGCCGGCTCGGCATCACCTTCCCCGAGATCTACGAGATGCAGGCGCGCGCCATCGCCAGCGCGGCGCGGGAGGTGGCGTCCGAGGGCGTGGCGGTGCGACCCGAGATCATGGTCCCGCTGGTGGCCCACGAGCGCGAGCTGTCGCGGCTGCGCGCGCTGGTGGAGCGCGAGACGAAGCAGGTGCTGCGCGGCGTGCGCGGGGTGCGGGTGCGGATCGGTACCATGATCGAGGTGCCGCGGGCGGCGCTCACCGCCGACGCGATCGCCCGCTCCGCCGACTTCTTCTCCTTCGGGACCAACGATCTCACCCAGATGACCTTCGCGCTGTCGCGGGACGACGCCGGCCGCTTCCTGCCCGACTACATCGAATGCGGGATCCTGGGGGACGACCCGTTCGTGTCGATCGACGCTTCCGGCATCGGCGCGCTGATGGAGATCGCCGTGGAGCGGGGCCGCCGCGGCCGGCCGGGTCTCAAGCTCGGCCTGTGCGGCGAGCACGGCGGCGATCCGGCCAGCGTGCGCTTCTGCCAGGACCTGGGCCTCGACTACGTGTCCTGCTCCCCCTACCGGGTGCCGATCGCCCGCCTGGCCGCGGCCCAGGCGGCGGTGGAGGCGGGGCGGTGAGGCGGAGCCTGACGCTGCTGGCCCTGCTGGCGGTCGCGCTCGGGGCGGGCGCCTGCCGCGGTCCGGGCGAGGCCGCGCCGAACGTGCCCACGGTGGCGGTCGACTCGGATACGGCGCTCTCGCTGCGCCAACGCACCGACGGCTTCTACCTGCGCCTGGCCCACCGGCGCTTCAACACGCTCGAGACCTACAACGACCGCATCATGCGCGAGCACTTCCGCAGCCCGGCGCTGTTCCTCGACTACTACGCCGACCTGGCCCAGTCGCTGTCCGACGCCAACTTCGAGAAGAGCCGGCCGCTGCGCGTCGAGATCCAGGAGATGCGCTTCGAGGATCCGGCCAGCGCCCGGGTCTGGATCCGCTTCGTGGGCTACGACGACCGGCCGCTGCGGCCGGGCCGGGTGCGGATGGTGCGCGTCGACCGCTGGGAGCGCAGCGACGGCACCTGGTGGGTCCAGCCCGGCAAGCTCTAGCGGCAGTCCTGGCGCCGATCGGGGCCCTGTGGGGGAAGAGGGTTTCCCCTGAGAACCCGGGTCCCTACAAGTGGTAATCCATTTCACTCCCCCGCAGGGCGCGGACGTAGCGGAACGCGACACGACGGCTGCCGATTTGTCGTGTCGACCCAGCCGGTTCGGGGCGCTGGTTGCGTACCCGCGACGTTCTGGCACGACACGTGCAATCTCACGGCCCGGGACCCCGGTCCCCACTCTTGAAAAGTCACGGCTCTCATCGAGCAACCGCCACGGAGGTGACAGGGCAGTACGTCGGGTTCGATCGGGTGGGCCGCTCGAGCACGACCAACCACAGCCCCGAAGTCCCGGACCCCCGCACGGGAAGAGCGTCCGCCGACGCGCCGGTCCCCCATCCGGGACATGCCCCCAGGTTTCTCTGGTGAGGGTGTGCAGGAGATCCCTCGTGCCGCATCCCGAACCCCGATCCGCACCGCGCAGTGCGCCGCGCCCCGCTGCCAAGTGGGACGACGACGCCGAACTGGTCCGCCACATCCTGAATGGCAGCCGCGAGCACTTCGAGCTGCTCTACGAGAGCTACTTCCCCCGCGTCTATCGCTTCGCGCTCAAGCGCCTGGGCGATCCGGCAGAGGCCGAGGACGTGACCCAGGAGGTGTTCTTCACCGTCCACAAGGCGCTGCCCAGCTACCAGGGCACGGCGCCGCTGCTGATCTGGATCTTCGGCGTCACCCGCAACACGGTGAACCGCCGCTTCCGACGGGTGCGCCCGCGCCTCGAGTCGATCGACGCCGACGAGGCGCGCGAGCTCGACTCCCGCTGCACGCCCACGGACCGGGCGGTCGACGCGCGCCGCATGCTGGCGCTGTGCGAGTCGGTGATCGAGAACGACCTGACCCCGCTCCAGCGCCGGATCTTCCACCTGAAGCACCTGCGCCGGCAGTCGATCCGCAACATCGCCGAGGCGCTCGGCAAGTCGGAGGACGCCATCAAGGCGAACCTCTACCGCATGCGCCGGGCGATCGCGCAGAACGCCCCCGGGCTCGAGTCGATCCTGGAAACGCCGTGAGCCCGGCCCCGGGACCCCCCGCGGGGCCGGAAATTCGCACGAGAGCGTAGGGTTCGGCCGCCACCTGATCGGATTCCGGGCCACTCCCTAGTACGAGAGCCCTGGCTCTCGGCCTGGGAAGGGACGACGCGAGGTACACCGCGTTGCCCCGAGGCACACCCCTACGCAGCGACCTGGAGCTGGCCGAAGCCATCCGAAAGGGTGACCGGCTCGCCTTCGAAGCGCTCTACGAGCGCTACTTCCAGCGGGTATTCAACTTCGCCTACTCGCGTCTGCGCAATCGCGCCGACGCCGAGGAGGTGGCGCAGGATACCTTCACCGTCGTGTTCCGATCGATCGACGCCTTCAAGGGCCAGTCGTCGCTCCTCTCGTGGATCTACGGGATCGCGCGGAACACGGTGAACAACCAGATCCGGCGCAGCCGGGCCCACGCGCAACGCGTCGAGCGGGCCCAGGCGGACGTGCTGGGCTCGGGGCGCTGTCACGACGCGTTCACGCCGGAGGAGCGTCTGAGCTTCCGCCGCTGTGCGGACAAGGTGGAGGAAGCCCTGACCTCGGTCACGTCGTGGCAGGCCGAGGTCTTCATGATGCGTCACTTCGAGAACCTTCCGATCCAGGAGATCGCGGATCGGATGTGTCGCTCGAACGACGCCGTTCGATCGAGTCTCTACCGCGTGAAGCGACTCGTGGTCGAAGCCATCGACGGGGAGTTGTCGAGCGCTCATTGAGGCGCGTGTCTTTCGGGGGGGAACACCGCGTGATGCAGTCGCGTGACGGGCGACGACGCAGCGGAACGTCCAGTGCGGACAGTGCGGAACCGGAGCAGGAAGAGCTGATGATCGACGAGGCCATTGCGGATCTGACCGAGGAGGAGCTGCGGGAGTTCCTGCAGGGAGACCTCCTGGACGTTCCCGTGGATCCGAACTTCAAGGAACGGCTGAAGCGCAGGCTCTGGGACCTGGTCCAGGAGCAGGCGCAACGGCGACGGGATCGAGGAATCCGGAGCTAGGGAGTGTCTGCGGTTTCGCTCAGGCCATCCCGGACGGATGGACTGAGCAGTCGGCTCGTGCAGACATTCCCTAGGCCTCGGCGGCCGGGACCGTCTCCTGGGGCGCTTCGGACGGCGGGCGCAACGCCAGCCGTCCGATGTAGTGACGGAACGCCTCGAGGGTCAGGCGCGTGTCGGCCATGGCGCGGTGCGCGACCGGTCCGTCGGTGAGGCCGCCGGTGACCGCCGCCTGGCGCAGCGACAGCGCCGGCACGGTCTCGCCCGCCACCAGCGACCAGCTGTAGAAGAGCGTCGCCAGGTCGATGACGTGGTAGTCGAACGGGTAGGGGATGCCGCAGTTCTTGTAGGCGCGCTCCAGGAAGTTCACGTCCATGCGCACGTTCTGGCCCGCCGGTACGACCGTCTTGTCCGCGGGCAGCATGGCCGCCAGCTCGGTCAGCACCTGGCGCACGTGGGGCGCGTCCTTCCAGGCCTCCGCGTCGTAGCCGCTGATCGCCGCCGCCTCGTCCGAGATGCGCTCGGCCCGTGCCGCCACCTTCCACTCGTTCTGGCCGAGCTCGGCCAGGCGGTAGTCGGTGACGATCACCGCCACCTCGGTGATGTCGTGGAGCTCGGGGTCGAGACCGCCGAACTCGCAGTCCAGGAAGGCGAATGCGAACTCCGGCATGGACCCTTCGTCGTGGAGCGGTGTGCCGCGCAGCGGGACACGGAGAGCGGAGTGAGATGGCGCTCCCAAGGGGAATCGAACCCCTGTCTCAGCCTTGAGAGGGCCGCGTCCTAGACCGCTAGACGATGGGAGCGCTCGAAAGAGCCGGCGAAGCCTAGCGGACCTTCGCGGGAGCGCCCAGCGGCGGGGCCCGATCGGGCTCCGCGCCCTCGGCGCGCAGGGGCAGGCCGTGGCGGCTGCGGAAGTGGTTCTCGACCGCGTTGGCGTGGCCGGCGTCGGGGGCGAAGCGGCGCAGCGTGGCGAAGGCGGCCGCCAGTCGATCCGGCGCGTCGCGGGCCAGGGCCAGCTCGGCTCGCAGCAGCGAGACCCGCTCGCTCCCGGGCACCTGGCGCGCGGCTCCGCGCAGCGCGTGCTCGGCGTCGTCGAGGCGGCCGTCGGCCAGGGCCTGCTCCGCCCGCCGCAGCAGCGGCGCCGCCGCGGCGGCGCGCTGGCGGGAGTCGAGGTCGGCGTGGGCCTGGGCCTCGGCACGGCGGCCCAGGCGGAACGCCAGCCGGCTGGCCACCTGGTGGCCGCCCGGGTAGCGGCGTCCCTCTTCGCTCTCGAGCCAGGCCAGCAGCCGCGGGCGGATCGCCTCCAGGGCCGCGTCGTCGCCCTCGTCGAGGGCGCGCCGGGCCTCGTACCAGGCCAGGCGCGGATGGTCGTCGCGATCCGACGCCGGGATGCGCTCGAACCACTGCCAGGCGCCGTCCGGATCCGACGGGTGGAGCGCGCGGCCCGCGTCGTAGGCGTCGCGCGCCGCACCGGACCGCTCCCAGGCCGCCGCGAAGGCCCGGCTGGCCAGCTCCGGGTTCGAGCGCCGGGTCGCCAGGTGGTGACCCAGGGTGCGGTGGGGCTCGGGCCGGTCGGGACGCTCGGCGGCCAGGTGCAGCAGCGCCTGCCGGGCCGCGTCCTCCCGCCCCGGATCGCGCAGCGCCGCGCGGGCGCGCAGGTGGGCGGCGTCCCACGGGTCGATCCGTTCGGCGTGCTGTGCCAGCAGGCGCGCGAGCGCCGGCTCGTAGGGCCAGCGGGCGTCGGCGGCGGGCCTGGCGTCCAGCGCGTCGGCCACCGCCACCACGTCGAGGTCGCCCGACACCGGCGGCAGCAGCGGGGCCGTCGGCGGCAGGCGGCGCTCGATCGCGGGGAAGTCGAGCTGCTGCCAGTCGAGCGCGCGCGGCGTGCGCGTCTCGACGAAGGCGTTGTCGTCGGTATTGGCCAGCTCCGGATCGACGGCGGCGAACACCGCGCCGGGACCCTCGATCCGCGCCAGCAGGGCGTGGACGTCGCCGGTCTCGTGGAGCGCCAGGTAGCGCGCCAGCCGCGGCTCGGCGAGGCGCCGACGGAGGCGGGCCAGGTCCGGCTCGATCGGCCGGGTCGAGCCCACCAGCAGGAAGGCCATGCGCCCCTTGCCGCTGATGTCGACCAGCAGCGATCCGGGGAAGACGCGCTCGAAGCTGGTGAAGACCGCCAGTGCCGAGGCGTCGTCGATGCGGAAGCCGTTCAGCCAGGCGGCGAAGGTCCCGCCCTCGCGCAGGGCGCTGCGGGCGATGCGGAAGAACTCCTCGGTGAACAGGTTGGCCGCGCCGACCCGCCACGGGTGGCTCGGCTGCGACGCGATGACGTCGTAGCCCGGCGCGCCGCGCTGCGCGTTCAGCAGCAGGTCGTGGCGTCCGTCGGCGACGCGCAGGCTCACGCGCGGATCGTCCAGCGGGTCGGGTCTTCCCTCGTGGAGCAGCTTCGCCGCGCGGACCACGTCGGGCTCCAGCTCCACCACGTCGATCGAGGCGAGGCGGGTCTCGAGCAGGGCGTCGAGGGTGTTGCCGCCGCCGAGTCCGACGACCAGGCCGCGCTGCGGGTCGTCGGCCAGCAGGTAGGGCCAGAGGCCCAGCATGACGGTCTCGATGGGCGCGTAGGGCTGGTCGAGCCGCACGCCCGCCTCGGGCTGGCCGTTGGTGCGCAGGGTGCGGGCCGTGGGCGTCACGTAGACCGAGACGATCGCCGAGCGCCCTTCCAGGGTGATGGCGCGGGCGTGCTCGGAGCGCTCGAGCTCCTCCAGGTAGTGGGAGAGGTCCTCGGTGCGGATGCTGCGGGCGGCGACCGCCTGCTCGACGTGCACGCCCCCGTAGGACAGCGAGACCATGCCCACCACCGCGGCGGACCCCGCCAGCGCACGCACCCGTCCGGCGCCGGTCGTCTGCTGGAAGACGGCCAGCAGCGCCAGCGCGGCGGCGAAGTCGATCATCAGCAGCGCGTAGAGGGAGCCGTCCATGCCCATGGACGGGATCCACCAGAAGCCCACCGCCAGGCTGGCCGCGATGCTGCCGGCCGTGTTCACCGCCGTGGCCAGGCCCACGCTGCGGCCCGCCTCGCCGGCGTCGGCGGCGTCGATCTTCACCAGGATGGGAAAGGCGGCGCCGAAGAGCGCGGTCGGGACCAGCACGATCGGCAGCACCACCAGGTAGAGCAGGTGGATCGCGTCGCCGCCCGGCGCCATGCGCGCCAGGTTCTCGTACAGGAAGGGCAGGTAGGGGATGAGCGCGGTGCCGAGCACCACGCAGACGCCGATGGCGACGTGCAGCAGGGCGAACGCCCGGGGCAGGTCGCGCAGCCGGTCGGCGACGCGCGCGACCGCCGCGCTGCCCAGGCCGATCCCCAGCAGGTAGGCCGAGAGCACGGTCGCGAACCCGTAGAGGGTCCCCTCCATGATCACGCCGAAGACCTTCGACCAGACGATCTCGTAGCCGATCGCGACGAAGCCGGAGATGCCGAAGCAGGCCAGGTAGGCGGCGCGATGCCGGCCGCCCGGCGCCGCGACCCGGCGCAGCGGAGGCACGCGCCGGCCGCCGGCCCACGCCCCGACGGCCAGGGCCACGGCCAGGTTCACGCCTCCGGACAGCCACACCGCGTGGGTGAGTCCCAGGTAGGGGATCAGCCAGAAGCCGGACAGGTAGGCGCCGAGCACGGCGCCGAAGGTGTTGGCCGCGTAGAGCTGGGCGCTGCCGGCGCCGATGCGCGCGTCGTCGCGCACCCAGGCGCGCGCCACCACGGGCAGCGTCGCGCCCATGGCGACGGTCGGCGGCAGCAGCACGCAGGCCGCGCCCAGCACGCGCAGGGCCAGCAGGCCCGCGTCCGACTCCACGCCCAGCCAGCCCGGGAGGGTCGGGAGCCGCTGGAGCAGGGGCAGCGACAGCAGCGCGTAGAGGCCGATGCCGGCCTCGAGAGCCGCGTAGACCCGCAGCGGACGCTCCACCCGGTGCAGCCAGCGCGCCGCCGCCAGGTTGCCCAGGGCGAGTCCGCCGAAGAAGACGGCCAGCACGGTGGAGATGGCCTCGGTGGTCGTGCCGAAGGCGAAGCCCAGCAGCCGCGTCCAGATGATCTGGTAGACGAGTGCCGTGAAGCCGGAAAAGACCAGTGCAGCCGGAACGCCGAGCCGTCTCAAAGGAGAGCCCCCTCAGCGGAGCGTTTCGGAGGCGCTGGTGCCGTTCTTGAGACCGGGCGACGTCCCGCGTCACCGGAAGTGACGGGAATCGTCACTCCGACCGGCCGGCCGACCCGCCGCCGGCGCGCCCTCGCGACGCCGGAACTCCCCCGTCCCGTCTCAGGTTGTTCGCGAGGACTGCCGATGCAGGGACACGCACCGCGGACGTTGGCACGCGCATTGCTCTAGTCCCGTCCCGTTGCGAGATCGAGTGTCCGCATCCGAAGAACGAGCCGAGGGTCGGCCACATGAAGCGAGTCGGATGCTCGGTACAGCACAAGGGAGTACGAACTTGAAGACCATGAAGCAGCGCAAGGGCTTTACGCTCATCGAGCTGATGATCGTGGTGGCCATCATCGGCATCCTCGCCGCGATCGCCATCCCCAACTTCCTTCGGTTCCAGCTGAAGGCGAAGTCGAGCGAGGGCAAGACCAACCTCGCCGCGATCCGCACGGCCGAGCAGTCCTACTACTCGGAGTTCGGTTTCTACGTGTCGGCGACCGCGTCCCCGACCAACCACATGCAGAACGTGAAGACCGCCTTCGTCAACCAGGACGGCGCCGGTGACGGCTTCGACCAGCTGGGCTGGAGCCCCGAGGGTCAGGTGTTCTTCAACTACGGCGTGGCGACCGACGCCATCGGCTCGTCCTACACGGCTTCGGCCGGCGCGGACATCGACGCCGATGCGTCCCCGCAGACCTGGGGCTACAAGAAGGGCCCGGCGATTCCGGGTGCCGAGAACCTGAACAACGGCGGTACCTGCGACGAGACCTACCTCACCTTCGA
>JBNLVK010000210.1:0-18111 GCA_050618055.1 Myxococcota bacterium | reverse complement strand
CCCGCGTCGGCCAGGATCCGGGACTGGAGGGCCTGCAGGCGCGGCTCGCAGGGGGCGTGGGCAAAGGCGGCGTCCAGGGCGGCGACGGCACCGTCCACGTCGCCCTCCGCGGCCAGGGTCTCGGCCAGGTGCCCGTAGGGTTCGGGCTCCGTCGGCATCAGGGCGATGGCGCGACGGACGGCGGGCAGGTTCGCCGCGCCGATCCCGGCCGCCGCGCCCGCGTTCACCTCCAGCAGTGCGATCGCCGGGCTCTGGGGGTTGCGCTCGGCCAGGGCGCGCAAAATCGGGAGGGCCTGCTCCGGGCGACCGCCGCGCAGGGCCGCTCCGGCTTCGGCGAAGCGGCGCACGTCGTCGGTGCGGCGGTGGGGGTCGGGACCGCGCGGCCGGGCGACGTCGGCCACGTCGTCGAAGTCGGCGGACGGCTCGACGGCGGCGTAGCCCAGCGCTTCGAGCTGGGCGCGGGTGGCGTCGTCGACGTCGCTGCGCGCTTCGCCGGCCGCGCGCGCGTCGCGGACCACGCGGTCGCGCAGGGCCGCCGCCAGCTCCCGCACGCGCTCTGGCTCGCGGCCGGACCGGTCGGTCTGCTCCGAGGCGTCGCGGGCCAGGTCGTAGAGCTCGGGCGGATCCTTGTAGACGAGCTTCCAGCGGTCGCGGCGCAGGAAGCGCAGTGCGGAGCTGCCGAACAGGGCGTGCGGCTCCAGCGACTCGCCGTAGGCGTCCAGCGCCGGTGCCGCGCCGCCGCGCAGGGCTCCCGCCAGGGAGACGCCCTGGAGCCCCGGCGGCTCGGGCAGGCCCAGCAAAGCCAGCAGCGTGGGGACGATGTCGGCCGTGCGCGCGATGCCGTCGATCCGCCGGCCCGCCGGAATCTCCCCCGGCCAGGCGAAGATCAGCGGGACCCTCACCGTGGTGTCCCAGACGTACACGCTGTGGGTGTCCTCGTCGTGCTCGCCCAGGCCCTCGCCGTGGTCGGCGGTGACGACCACCAGGGTCCGACCGGCGATCCCCTGCTGCTCGAGCTCCCGGAAGACGCGCCCCAGCTGGTCGTCCACGTGCCGGACCTCGGCGTGGTAGGCGCTGTCGGGAACGCGGGCCCGGGCCTCGGCCGGGGGCGCGTAGGGTCGGTGCGGATCGAAGTAGTGGAGCCACAGGAAGAAGGGCCGGCTGCGCGGAGCGCGCAGGAAGTCGAGGGCGCGGCGGGTGACGTCGCTGGCGTCGCGTTCCCCGAGCGCCGCTGCACCCGGCGTGCGACGGATCCCGGCGCCCGGCGAGTCCGGGTCGCGGTAGGCGGCGAAGCCCTGGTCGAGGCCCGTGCGCCGTCCGATCACCGGCGCCGCTACCTCGGCGGCGGTGGCGTAGCCCCGTTCGGCCAGGATCTCTGCCAGGGTCGTGTCGCCCGGCGCCAGGGCGTAGCCGGTGTTCGAGCGCACGCCGTGACCGGGCGGCAGCAGGCCCGTGAGGATCGTGGCGTGGGAGGGCAGGGTGCTGGGCGACGCCGAGTAGGCGGCCTCGAAGAGCGCTCCCCGCGCGGCCAGCGCGTCCAGGGCGGGCGTGGTGGCGCGTTCCTGTCCGTAGGCGCCCAGGGCGTCGGCGCGGGTGGTGTCGAGGGTGACCAGCAGGAGGTTGGGGCGCGGGTCGCGCGCCGCAGCCGGCGGGTCCGGCGCGTCGGGTGCCGGCGCCGGCGGGGTCGCCTCCGAGCAGGCGAGCGTTCCCACGAGGAGGGCGAGGAGAATGCCGAGGGCGGGGCCGCGCACGGATCGCCTAGTCGAAGGCGAGGGCGCTCTCCGATTCGACGCGCCGGTAGTAGCAGCCCGGGCGGGCCTTGCCGCCGGCGTCCCGGGTATGGCAGGCGCCGCCGGTGCGCGGCACCACGCGGTAGAGCAGCGAGTTCTGCTCGCAGTTGACCCGCACCTCCACCAGGTCGAGCACGTCGCCCGACGTTGCCCCCTTGTGCCACAGCTCGTTGCGCGACGTCGACCACAGCACGGCCTCGCGCTTCGCCAGCGTCTCGCGCAGGGCCAGGTCGTTGGCGTAGGCCACGTAGAGCACCTCGCCGGTCTCGGCGTGCTGGAGCACCACCGGCACCACCTGGGCGCCGGTCTCGGCGACCTTGCGCAGCTTGTCGAAGTCGAGGGCGAGATTCGTGCCTTCCTCGAGGGCGGCGTCGGACATGGCAGGCTCCTGGCATCGGCGGAGTCCGGGACGATAGACCGTCCTGCTAGACTGCGCGCTCCCTGGAGGTATCCCTACATGGCCGAGTTCCCCGCCGCACCCGTGGCCCCCGCCGAGTTCCTGACCGACTGGCTGCCCAGGGCCTTCGCCGACACCCCGGTGCCCGACGACGTGAAGGGCGCCGAGATCGCGCTGGGCATCCGGCTCGACGGCGACGGCGGCGGCGAGTGGGTGCTGCGCATCGACCAGGGGACGGTGAGCGTGCAGCCCGAGCCCCGCGGCGAGACCGCCTTCACCTACGTGCAGAGCGTCGACGACTGGCAGGGCGCGCTCTGGCAGGGCCGCGGCGGCGCGATCGGGCAGGGCGCCGCCGGCCTGTTCCGACCGGGCAGCACGCCGCCGGGCGACGCCAGCGGCATGGGCGCGCCCAGCCTGACGGCGCTGGAGCAGCTGCGGGCGCTGGACGGCGTGATCCGGCTGGTGGTGACGGGCGGGGAGGGCGGCGACTGGGCCGTGGCCTTCAAGCTGGGTCCCGGCGACATCCCGGAGGAGCCCACCACCACGGTGAGCGTCAGCCACGAGGACGCGGCGAAGATGCAGAGCGGCGAGCTGAACCCGATGGAGGCCTTCATGGCCGGACGCATCCAGGTGGCCGGCGACATGGCGCTGATGATGCAGATGCAGGCGATCCAGATGCAGGCC
Organism: Myxococcota bacterium; assembly: GCA_050618055.1. Taxonomy (GTDB): domain Bacteria; phylum Myxococcota_A; class UBA9160; order UBA9160; family SMWR01; genus CALDCK01. The sequence goes on along the minus strand of JBNLVK010000210.1, from coordinate 15,240 downwards.
GCCGCGACCGCCGCCGCTGCTGCCAAGTCGTCGGGTTAGCCGGCCTCCTGCCGCCCGCCGAAGCTCCGTTGCCGTGATCCCGGTCACGCGCAGCGGGCCCGTCTCCGGCCGTAGAGAAGGGCTCCGTGCAACTGCGCGAAGGAGCCCCCATGCGCGACGGACGCACCCGACAGCAGAAGATCGACGACCCGGGCCACGGCATCGCCGGCTGGAGCGCCACCCTGGTGGAGGTGGCCGGCGGCGCCGAGGGCAACGAGCACCCGGTGGACGTGGCGCGGCTGGTGGTGGGGCGCGGCCCCGACGTCGACCTGTGCTTCGACGACGACGCCATGTCGGCCCAGCACGCCGCCTTCGAGCACACCCGCGGCGGTCTCAGCGTCACCGACCTCGACAGCACCAACGGCACGAAGGTCAACGGCGAGGCCGTGACCTCGCGGGTGCTGGCCCACGGCGACCGCATCGAGCTGGGCGGCCACGCCTTCCAGCTCCAGCTCGAGAAGCGCGAGAAGCCGCCGACGACCTGGCTGATCGAAGAGTAGGCCCGCCCCGTGGCCGACACCACGACCCGCAAGCTCGGTCGCTACGAGGTCGTGCGCGAGCTGGCCGAGGGCGGCATGGGCGTCGTCTACCTGGCGACCCAGCCCTCGCTGGAGCGCCAGGTGGTGCTGAAGCGCATGCGCCGCGACGTGGCCGGCGACGCGGAGGCCGAGGCGCGCTTCCGCCGCGAGGCGCTCACGCCGGCGGCGATCCACCACCCGAACGTGGTGGGCGTCTACGACTGCTTCACCTACCGCAGCGAGCCCTACATCGTGTGCGAGTACGTGGACGGACTGGACGCGGCCAGCGTGCTGGCGAAGGCCGGTCCGCTGCCGCCGCGCATCGCCGCGCTGCTGGCGCTGGAGATCGTGCGCGGGCTCGAGGAGCTGCACGCCCGCGGCCTGGTGCACCGGGACCTCAAGCCCGACAACGTGCTGGTGGGGCGCGGCGGCGAGGTGAAGATCGCCGACTTCGGCATCGCCCACGACCCGCGCTCGCCCTCGCTCACCCGCACCGGCGTGTCGCTGGGCACGCCCGCCTACATGTCGCCGGAGCAGCTGCGCGGCGAGCGGGTCGACCCGCGCAGCGACGTCTTCGCCCTGGGCGTCGTGCTCTACGAGCTGCTGTCCGGCACGCTGCCCTTCGCGGCGCCGGACGCCGACGACGAGGAGGGCGAGCCCTCGCTGCTGCGACGCATCGAGCGGGGCCAGCGCGCCTCGCTGCGCCGGGCCGCGCCGGGCACGCCGCTCGCGCTGGTGCGCATCGTCCACCGCTGCCTGCGCGCGGCGCCCAAGCGGCGTTTCGCCACGACCGCCCGCCTGCGCGAGCGCCTCGAGCGCCACCTGGGGGTCTCGCCGCCCGCCGAGACCCGCCGCGAGATCGCCGACTGGCTGGCGGAGCGCAAGGTCCTGCCCGCCCGGGGCCGCACGCGGCGCCAGACCGCCGAGCCGGAGGGGGGCCTGCGGCTGGGTCCGTGGGCGCTGGCCGCCGCCATGGCCGGTCTGCTGCTGGCGCTGGCCCTCGTCCTGCCCGCCGGCCTGCGCACCGCCCCCGACTGGACCCTGGCCCGCCACTGGCTCGACCGGGCCGCCGACCCGGCCCCGGCCGGCGGTGCGGAACCTGCCGCCGGGCCGCTGCCCCCGCCCGCGGATTTTGCTACCTCCCCTGCTCGCGCGGCCCAAGGGCCCAGCGAGGATGGTCTGGGGCGGTAGTTCAACTGGTTAGAGCACCGGCCTGTCACGCCGGAAGTTGCGGGTTCGAGTCCCGTCCGCCCCGCCATCTAGTCGATCTCGTTCAGCCGGGTCTCGCTGGACCCGCACGCTGCTCGCGCGGGGGCCGGGCCAGCAGCCGACAGAGATGCGGCTGCCGCGATGCCGAGGATCAGCCGTCGCGTGTCAGCGCCCACCCGAGCGAGCCGTCTCGTGGTCTCGGCGGGTTGGATGGAGTGCGACCCCAGAGCGCGGGTCCACGGGAGGGCCCGCCGGTACGAAGGTTCCCACCGTCGGTTGGTTCCACGAGAGGAAGTAGCCGGCCTTCAGCGCTTCGATGTCGAGCGTGTCAGCGAACGCCGGGATCTCGCCCAGGCGCGCCATGTACCCGGACAGTGCGGGATGGTCGCGAACGAACCGCGTGTTCAGGCGATAGAGGGAGTGGTAGGCGGCATCGAAACGCGCGAGGTGCGGGAACGCGTGGACGTCCGCGAGGGTGACGCGACTCCCCAGGAGGTAGGGTCCAGCCGCCTCGAGGCGCTCTTCCAGCGCGTCCAGGGCCAAGAACACCGAATCGTGGTTGGCCCGATAGGTCGCCTGATCCCCAGCGAATCCAGCTCGATAGATCGGCGCAATCAGCGCTTCCTCCAGGAAGTCGCTCAGGTCGTCGATCTCCCTTTGCGCCTCCTCGGGGTAGAGGGCCTCTGAGTCGGCCGAGGTGAAGGCGCGGTCGAACTGGCGGATGATCTCGGCGGATTCGTTGTTCACGATGGCACCCGTCCTGGTGTCGAACAGGACAGGTACGGAGGCCCGACCCTCGTATCCGGGCGCCGCGTGTGCGTAGACCTCCGGAAGGTGGCGTGCGCCTTCCAGGGGGCTGGGTGCGCTGTCGTCACTCCGATGGCGGTCCGCGAGATTCCACCCCGCCCGGGTCTGGACCGGACCCGCGATGGTCAGCCCGACCTGGTCCTGGATGCCCTTCAGCGCCCGAACGATCTCGGTCCGGTGTGCGAACGGGCAGAGCTTCGAGGTGAACAGCCAGTACCGGTCGGGTTCGACGGGGTGGGCCTCGTCGCCGAGCGCGGCGTGGAAATCGGTCTGTGCCACGTGGCAGAGCTCGCGACCCGGCGTCACGCCGAGGTCTGTCTGTTCGGGCGTTCGGGTCATGATCGTGTGTCCTCGCTGATCGGCTTGCGAGATTTCATGCGGCGTCGGATGTGACGCATCGTGAGAGGTGTTCGACCAGTCGACCGACCTCCGCCCGAGCCTCCTCCACGGAGCGACGATGGCGCTCGTCCCCGAACTCCTGGTACTCGATGGCCACTCGGTGCGTCTCGGCCACGCCCAGGTAGCGGGAGCACGTGCGGAGGTGGGGTGTGAGGTGGTCGAGCTCGGCACGCACGCCGCCGGGGGCGAAGCCGAACTCGCCGCTCGACGTGAGCAGCACGAGTGTCTTCCCCTCGAGCACCGGCTCGATGGGCCAGTCGCCGCGCCCCAGGTCGAAGGTGAACGTCTCGTGCACGCGGACGACCTGATCGACCCACGCCTTCAGGGCCGCTGGCATCCCGTAGTTGTACATGGGCGTCGCGATGAGCAGCAGGTCCGCCTGCCGCAGCTCTTCGATCAGCTCGTCGGACAGGGAGAGCAGCGCTCGCTGCCGTTCGGTCCGCTGCGCCTCGGGGGTGAAGGCGGCGCCGATCCACGGCTCGGAGATCGGCGGCGGGGGAGCGATGCCGACGTCGCGCAGGAGAACGCGGTCATCGGGCCGGCGGCGCCCCCAACCGCGAACGAACTCGTCGGCGAGCCCGCGCGAGAGCGATCGCGAGATGCGTGCACTTGCATCGAGACGGAGAATCGTGAACGGAGACATCAGATCCATCCTCATGGTGTGGAGTTCGTCGCCCTGCCTCGCAGGAGCGGGTCGAGCAGCGTGCGCAGGCAGAGCCGTGCTTCGTGGAGCGTCGTCTTCACGCGCTCCTCGCTGGTTGCGAGGCCGCGGGCGATGGTGCTCGCTGCGAGGTTCTCGCCGTCGCTCAGCATCAGGATCGCCCGGTGCGGCTCCGGGAGACGGTCGATGCAGCACTCCACCCGCCGCGCGAGCGCTCCGTCGCCGCAAGTGAGGCGCCACGGTTCCGGCTCCTCCCGGTGTGATCCATCGAACCGGAAGCGCGGCAGCAGGCGCTCGATGCTTCCGTGCTCCGGAAGCCGGCCGCGGTGGGCCTCGAGCACGGCCTCGATCGCTCGCTGGCGAAGCCATTGCGTCGAAGCCGCCTCGTCCACCCCGTCCGCGAGAGCCTGAAGGGCTCGGAGCAGGACGTCCCGTACCAGCTTGTCGGAGGCGAGTTCGTCGCGCAGGTGCCGACGGGCCAGGCCGAGCAGCGCTCCCGCCCGGCTGCGGGTCCACTGTTCGAGGGCCCTGCCGTCGCCGCTTCGAAGGCGCGCGAGGCACGGCTCGTGGCTCCGGTCCCGGATCGGAGTCCCCATCACGACACCAGGTACTTGAGGTCGGCGTGGAAGGTGGGATACGCGTAGACGCGCTCGGCCATCCGAGACGCGGTCATGCCCGTCTCCATGGCGATCGCAAAGGCGTGGATCGTCTCCTCCGCGCCGTGGCCGAGGAGATGCGCCCCGAGGATGCGTCCGCTCCCCTTCTCCACGAGCACCTTGGCCCAGGCCGCGGTCTCGCCATGGGTGCGCGCCGAGCGCCAGCCGGTCATGTCGTGGGTCCGGACGTCGAAGTCGAGCCCGGCCTCACGGGCCGCCTCTTCGCTCCGCCCGACCGTGGCCAGTGCCGGCACCGTGTAGACGGCGGCCGGCTGGAAGCCGTACTCGACCCGCCGCAGGTCCGCGTGGGTCAGGTTGTGCCCGACGATGCGTCCCTCGTAGCTGGCCAGCGGCGAGAGCTGGGGTCGGCCGGGGATCGCGTCGCCGGCGAAGAAGACGTCGGGGTTCTCCACGCTGCGCAGGTGGGCATCCAGCTCGACGCGGCCTCGCTCCAGCGTGATTCCGGCCGCCGCCAGGTCCAGGTCGGCCAGGGCCGCCACCCGGCCCGCTCCGTTCGCCACCACCTCACTGCGCACGGTGGCGCGCTCGCCGCCGGATCGGAGCTCGATGGCGAAGCCGTCGGCGCGCTTTCCGACCCGCTCGATGGTGACGCCGGTCTCGATGCGGACGCCCAGGTCGCGGGTGAGCGCCGCAAGCCGGTCCGTCGCATCGGGGTCGAGCGTCGGGAGCACGCGCGGGGCGACCTCGAGCAGCGTCACGCGGCTCCCGGCGCGCGCCAGGACGTGGGCGAACTCGAAGGCGATGACGCCGGCTCCGACGAAGGTGACGGACTCGGGAAGGGAGGGCAGCTCGAGCAGCCCGTCGCTGGTGAGCAGGTGCTCGGCTCCGGGAATCGGCAGCGACCGCGGGGTCGAGCCGGTCGCCACGACGATCTTCCGTGCGACGTGTCGCCGTCCGCAGATCGCCACCTCGTGGGGTCCGGCGAATCGCGCGCGCCCGCGCGCCAGCTCGATCCCGCGGCGGGCCAGGCTCTCCTCGAACTCCCCGGGAACGCCGTCGACGAAGGTCTGCTTGCGCTCGATCAGGCGGGGCCAGTCGAGCACGGGCTCGCCCACCGAGATGCGGTGCGTCCCCGCGCGCGCGATCGTGTCGAGCGTCTGGGCGGCCGCGACCAGGACCTTCTTCGGGACGCAGCCGCGCAGGGGGCAGACGCCGCCCACCTCGCGCGACTCCACCACCAGGACCCGCTGCCCGGCCGCCCGGGCGGCGCCCGCAGCGGCGAGACCCGCGTTGCCTGCGCCCAGGACCAGGACATCGTGCTCGACGGTCATCGCAACCTCCTCGTGCCGAACCCAGAGCAGGTCCCGTGCCAAACCGCCCCTGGAACGGAAGTCCCAACAGAAACAGGCGTTTGCGATCCGGCTCGAGGGTCGGCGGGGTCCGGCTGGGGCGTACACCACGAGGGCGCGTTGTGGTGCACCGACAATTCGGGGACGCTCCCGGGCTCATGGACTCCACGGAATTCGAGCTTCCCTTCGAGTCGGTGCGCGGGCTGCTGCTCGAGCTGGCCCGCGAGCGGGCGCTCGATCCGCTGCTCCACCTGGTGGTGCAGCGCCTGACCGACCACGCGGACGTGGCCCTCGCGCGCATCTGGCTGATCCGCCCCGGCGACATCTGCCCCGAGTGTCCCCTGCGAGACGAGTGCCCCCAGCAGGTGCCGTGCCTGCACCTGGTGGCGAGCGCCGGACACCCGCGGGCGGACACCGGCAGCGACTGGTCGCGCATCGACGGCGACTTCCGGCGCTTTCCGATCGGCCAGCGCAAGGTGGGGAGCGTGGCGGACACGACCGAGGCCGTGTGCGTCGAGGACGCGCGGAAGGACTCCCGCTGGATTGCCCGGCCGGGCTGGTCGCGGCGCGAAGGCGTGCTCGGCTTCGGCGGTCAGCCGCTCGTCTACCACGGCGAGGTCCTGGGGGTGCTCGGCGTGTTCACGCGCAGCTGCATGGGCCGCGAGGCCCTGGCGTCGCTGCGCATGCTGGCCGACCACGCGGCGGCGGCGATCGCCAATGCCCGCGCCTTCGAAGAGAACGCGCGCCTGCGCCAGCAGCTCGAGCTGGAGAACGAGTACCTGCGCCAGGAGATCAGCGAGAGCCAGGCCTTCGGCGAGATCCTGGGCAGCAGCGCGGCGATCCGGGACATCGGCGAGCAGATCGAGCAGGTCGCCCCCACCGACGCCACGGTCCTGATCCTCGGCGAGTCCGGAACCGGGAAGGAGCTGGTGGCGCGGGAGATCCACCGCCGCAGCGGTCGCTGCGAGCGATCGATGATCCGGGTCAACTGCGCCTCGGTGCCCAAGGAGCTCTACGAGAGCGAGTTCTTCGGCCACGTGAAGGGCGCCTTCACCGGCGCCGTCAAGGACCGCGTCGGCCGGTTCGCGGCCGCCGACGGCGGCACGCTGTTCCTGGACGAGGTCGGCGAGATCCCGCTCTCGCTCCAGAGCAAGCTGTTGCGCGTGCTCCAGGAGGGCCAGTACGAGCGCGTGGGCGACGATCGCACCCGCACGGTCGACGTGCGCATCATCGCCGCCACGAACCGCGATCTCGCGCAGGAGGTCCAGGAAGGCCGCTTCCGGGAGGACCTCTACTACCGCCTCGACGTCTTCCCGATTCGCGTTCCCCCGCTGCGGGAGCGGGCCGAAGACGTTCCGCTCCTCGCCGAGCAGTTCCTCGCGCGGGCCACCCGGAAGCTCGAGCGGCCGGCCCGCCTCACGGAGAGCGACGCGCAGGAGCTGCAGCGATACGCGTGGCCGGGCAACGTCCGTGAGCTGCAGAACGTGATCGAACGTGCCGTCATCACTGCGAAGAACGGCAGGCTCCGGCTGGATCTGCCGGCCGGAGCGCGCGCTCCCGACGCCGTAGAAGGGGCGTCGGCTGCGCCCGGGGCCGGCGGGATCCTCACCGAAGAGGCGCTTCGCGACCTCGAGCGCGAGAACCTGCGGGCCGCCATGGAGCAGGCCGGCGGGAAGATCTACGGCGCGGGCGGCGCGGCCGAGCTCCTGGGCATGAAGCCGACCACCCTCGCTTCGCGTCTCGAGCGGCTCGGCCTGAAGCGCAACACCTCGCGCTGATCCGCAGGGGCTGGAGGGGAGCGCCCCCGGATCCCCGCGTTGCTCCGCCGATCGCGGGTTGGCACGTCTGCTGCATCGCGGAGCGTGTCAGGAGGCTCACTCCCGCGAGGCCAGGAGTCGAGGTGAAGGTCCGATCCACGCTCGTCGCGATCGCAGCACTCGTCGCCGGAACCGGTGCGGCGACGGCGGCTCCGCCGATGGACCTCGCGCGCCCCGATGCGCGCCGGGTCACGGTCCAGACCGTCACGACGCTTCCGGGCCGGGCGCGTCCGAGCCTCAGCGAGCCGGTGCAGGCCTGGTACGAGACCGGGTCCCATCCCGGTGAACGGGTGGTGACCATCCCCGGCTCCGAGGTGGAGCGGGTCCTGATGGCGGGTCGAAGGCCCGTGGCGGGCAGCTTCTCCGACTTCCGGTGGCGCTTCGATGCGGCGACCGGCCACGTCGAAGAGGCGTCGTTCTCGGGGGTCGTCAGCGAGCCGATCCGCATCGGGCCGCTGCGCGCGTCCGCGCACGTGTCCATCGCGGTCGTGCTGAGCACGCGCATGCCGGGCGGCTACCGGCGGCCGCGTCGCGTCGCGGGGCGGACCGTGGTGGACTACTGCGGCGACCCGGGCCGCGCCGGCTGCACGGCGGTCGAGACGGCGGCCTACGATCCTGCGTCCGGCTGGGTGAGGGCGAACGGAGCGGTCTGCGCGCGGTGGCGAGCCCTCCGCACGCTCGCGTACACGTCGATGGGTCGGGCCCGCTTCGCCGAGCTGGAGCCGGTCGGCACGCCAGACGCGCCCGTTCTGCGCCTGGAGCGCGCAGCGCGGCTGCGGGTGGCGGCGGGCGAGGCGCCGTCCTGTTGAAGGCTTCCGCACCACGACGCGTCGTCGTCGGGCCCACGGAGGCTCGTGCCGTCGCGCGCCGGGTGCGGGAGGCGCGATGCGACCCAAGCCCTTCGGTTGCTTGTGGAATCGCCTCCCGGACCCGGCTGGCATGCGATCTGCACAGGGGGCAGTGCAGCAGCTCGACACCCGAGCAGGCCAGCAACAGGAGACAGACGACATGACCGATCAGCGTGTACCCCGGACCCGTGGCATTCATCACGTGGGACTCACCGTGCCCCGGCTCGCCGAGACCCGCCGCTTCTTCGTGGAGACGCTCGGCTACAGCCAGGTCGGCGAGGTTCCCGACTACCCCGCCGCCTTCCTGTCGGACGGGCGGGTGATGGTGACGCTCTGGCAGGCGGCGGATCCCGAGCGGGCTCGCGCCTTCGATCGCAAGCAGGGCATCGGCCTCCACCACCTCGCGCTGGCCGTCGAGAGCGAGGCGGAGCTGAAGGCGCTGCACGAGCGACTGGCCGGCACCGGAGGGGTCGAGGTCGAGTTCGCGCCCGAGCCGCTCGGCGACGGCCCGATCCAGCACATGATGTGCGCCATTCCCGGTGGCATCCGCGTCGAGTTCATCGCGCCCGCAACCGGCGCCTGAAACCCCGAACCAGGAGAGAATCCCGATGAAGAAGCAGACCGCAACGCTCGTGGGCGCCCTGGCGTCCTTCGCGGTCCTCGCCTCGGCGGCCCTCGCCGCGCTGCCGGATCCCGGCATGCGTGTCGAGAGGGACCGCACGGCGCTGGTCGTGACCGACCCCCAGAACGACTTCCTGAGCCCCGAAGGAGTGACCTGGGGGGTCGTGGGGAAGAGCGTCCAGGCCAACCACACCGTGGAGAACATCGAGGCCCTGTTCAAGACGGCGAAGCAGACGGGCATTCCGGTGTTCGTCTCGCCGCACTACTACTACCCGCACGATCACGGCTGGCGCTTCGAGGGCGCGCTGGAAGCCCTGATGCACGAGATCGGCATGTTCGACCGGAAGGGCGCGCTCAGCCTCGACGGCTTCGAGGGGTCCGGCGCCGACTGGCTGGCGCGCTACAAGCCGTACATCGACGACGGCCGCACCACCGTGACCAGCCCGCACAAGGTCTACGGTCCGGAGACGAACGATCTCGTCCTCCAGCTGCGCAAGCGCGGCATCCAGAAGGTGGTGCTCGCCGGCATGTCGGCCAACCTGTGCACCGAGTCGCACCTCCGGGAGCTGCTCGAGCAGGGGTTCGAGGTGGCCGTCGTGTCGGACGCGACGGCCGCAGCGCAGGTCGAAGAGGGCGACGGTCATGCGGCCGCGCTCGTGAACTTCCGCTTCCTGGCCAACACGGTCTGGACCACCCGGGAAGCCGTGAAGGCGATGCAGGCACATTGACCCCCCGGCGAAGGCCGGGGCGCTCTCGAGTGCCCCGGCCATCCGCATTTCGATCACCGAAAGGAACCGTCATGACCGAGCTTCGACCCCCCGTTCCCCCGTTCGACGCCGAGTCGGCCGCGCTGAAGGTGCGCCTGGCCGAGGACGCCTGGAACACCCGCGATCCGCGGAAGGTCGCGCTGGCGTACACCGTGGACAGCGACTGGCGCAACCGCGCGGACTTCGTCCGCGGGCGCGAGCAGATCGTCCGCTTCCTGGAGAAGAAGTGGATCCGGGAGCTCGACTACCGGCTGATCAAGGAGCTGTGGGCCTTCGCGGACGATCGGATCGCCGTGCGCTTCGCCTACGAGTGGCACGACGACTCGGGGAGCTGGTTTCGCTCCTACGGAAACGAGAACTGGGAGTTCGACGCCGGCGGACTGATGCGACGGCGCATCGCCAGCATCAACGACCTGCCGATCGCGGAAGCGCAGCGCCTGTACTCCTGGCCGCTGGGTCGACGCCCCGACGACCACGCGGGCCTGGGCGAGCTGGGGCTGTGACGCGCGTCGCAGACCGGTATGCTGCTCGCGCATGGGTGCGTTTCGGGTCCTGATGGTTGCCGGGCTGGCCGGCTTCGCGGTGCTGGCAGCGGGCTGCGCCGCCTTCCTCCCCGACCGCATCCACCGCACGCTCTCCGCCGACACCGCGTACCTGCCGTGCCCGGCCGCGCCGGGGCCGCGCGCCGACCTCTTCGGCGTGGCGCTCTCCGGCGGCGGCAGCCGCGCCGCCGTCTACGCGGCGGCCGGGCTCGAGGCGTTGTGGCAGCACGGGCTGCTCGACCGGATCACCCACCTGTCGAGCGTCTCCGGGGGCAGCATGGCCGCGTCCTACTTCGTGGCGAACCGGCCCGCCTGCGACGAGGAGGCGTCCGAGGCGGCGAAGCAGGAATGCTGGCGCGCGTTCTTCGCCGAGTTCAAGCAGGCCATGCGCTACGACTACAGCCTCGCCACCGGGGTCCGCCAGCTGCGCTTCCCGAACCGCTGGACGAGCCACACGCGGCGCGCCAGCTCGTTCCAGGAGGTGCTCGACCGGAAGTTCCTGGACGGGAAGACCTTCGGCGACCTGTACGCCGCCGACTCCGGGCTGCCGGTGCTGCTGGTCAATGCCGCCAGCTACGACGAGGCGCGCCGCTTCCTGTTCTCGAACGTCGGCGTCGGCGGCGACGCGGGCCCCCTGCGCTCGGCCTCGTTCGCGCGGCCGGGCTGCCGGCGTGCCGTCCCCCGCGACCTCCCGCTCTCCCTGGCCGTCACCGCCTCGGCCGCCTTCCCGGGCCTGTTCGGACCGGTCGCGCTGGAGGTGCCGAGCTCGTGCGAGGGCGCGCAGCCCGAGTGGTGGCACCTGGGCGACGGGGGAATGATCGACAACTCGGGGCTCGACACGCTGGAGGAGGTGGCCCTCGAGCTGGCGGACGCCCACCCGGAAGGCGAGTCGACCGCCGTGCTCGTCTCCTTCGACGCGAGCCGCGTGCTGCGATCCGCGGAGATGAAGCAGCTCTCCGACTACGGCCTGCTGACGCGGGACCCGAGCCGGATCGTCATCGTCACCAAGGCGCGCGGCGAGGCCTACAGCGCCTTCGTGTGGGAGCAGCGCCGGCAGGCCCTGGCGGCGCGCGGCATTCGCGCCGAGAAGATCCCGGTGCGCTACATGGCGGCGGAGCTGTCGGACTGGCCGGCGTCGTGCAAGGGCGGACAGGCGGCCCCGGCGCTCGTCGAGGAGGTGCGCGACCGCCTGGAGCAGATCCCCACCAAGCTCACCATCGACGACTGCAGCGCCGACCTGCTGGAGCGCGCGGCCCACCAGGTGCTGCGCGCGGCGCTGGCCGGCGAGGCGGGAGAGCGCCTGCGCGCCCTGGGCATCCCGTTCCGCACGCCCCCCGCCGACTGACCTCAGGGCATGAAGGCGCAGTCGACGGCGTCGAGGGCCATGTGGAGGAGCGCCCCGACGCCGATGAGCCGCGTCTTCGGCCAGATCGCCAGGGCGACCCACAACCCCTGGGCCGGCCAGGAGTGGAGCGGGTGGTAGCCGATGCTGCAGCGGTTGGGATCGTAGAGGGGGTCGGCCAGCAGGTGGTCCAGGTCGATCACGTTCACCGCCGCCATCACCAGCCAGGCGCGCAGCCAGGTCTTCGGCCAGGCGAGGCGGGCGACGGCTCCGGGCACCAGGACGTGGAGCAGCGCGTGCAGGATCGGGCGGAGCACGTCCCGACTCTAGCGCTGCGGACGCGGTCCTAGCGGGGCAGGGCGTACCAGCGGGTCTCCGGCTCCCGCTCCGGGTCGGCGTAGAGCGTGATCACGTGGAAGCCGTGGTAGTTGCCCGCGTCGCCCACGTCGTCCATGCGCAGCACGCGGGCGTTGCCCTGGCCCTCTTCCAGCAGCATGTGCTGGGCCCATTCGGGGGGCGAGCCGTTGCGGAACTTCAGGCCGAACAGGCCGCCGAACTGGCCGGGCACCGAGTTCGCCTGCCAGCCCGGACGCCAGAGCTGGCCGTCGGAGGGCTCGCGGAACACGGCGCCGCGCTCGTCCGAGTCGGCCCACTCGCCGTCGGCGGGCACGTTGTCGTGGGCGAACAGCAGCTGTGAGACACCGCCCCTGGCGTCGCCGCACCCGCCGTCTCCCGGGCCGGACGTCGCTTCCCGCTTGCGCCCGGCCAGGTGGCAGTTGATCACCTCGATCAGCCCCCTCGCGTTGTAGGCCTCGTCGTCGAACATGCGGGGCCACGGCGGGTTCGGGAAGGCGGACCACCCGAAGTCCTTCTTGCGCATCCACTCCTGCTGGAAGCTCCCCGCGTCGGCGCCCCAGCCGATCTCGAGCCCGCGCCACAGGAAGGTGGTCACGAACGAGACGATGGGGATGTAGATGCCGGTCTTCGGCGAGTTGCCGAGACCGGCGTGGCCCATGGTGAGCTGGCTGATGTAGGTGTCGGTGGCGTCGTAGAGGCCGAACTGCCGCTCGGCGTACTCGGCCTTGGTGGGGACGGCGCCGCGCGGGTCGTGGTGCATGAACACGAACTGCTCGTGGTGCTCGTCGGCCGGCGCGAAGCGGTTCAGCACGTCGTCCATCCACTGGATCGAGTGGTCCTGGATCCCGCCGCCCCAGTGCAGCACGACGCCGCCGACGGCAGCGCGCTCGGCCGGCTTCAGGTCGTAGGAGTTCAGCCCGACGAACGAGTGGCCCCGGAACGCGAAGGCCACGTTCAGCGGCCCCAGGTAGTTCTGGAACTGGCCGAGCCCGTCGTAGCGCGGGTGGCGGTTCAGCAGGCGCCAGCCCACCAGCGTCGGGATGAAGTCGTTGGGCTTCTTGATGGCGTTGCCGACGGTGCGGCCCACGCGCGGCGCTCCGAACAGGGCGAAGGTCTCCTCGGCGGCGAAGCCCAGCTCGTCGAAGGGGATGTTCAGCAGGCCGCCGTAGCCCGCGTAGCCGTCGTGGTTGCCGGGCACGGCGAAGAAGGGCTTCTGGAAGCGGGCGAGCTGGTCGCGGATCTCGGGCATCTCGTTGCCGCCGTCCTCGCCGTAGGGCGAGGTGGGCGGCAGGGCGCCCAGCACGTTCAGCAGGAGCTGCTCCTTGGCGCTGCCGGCGGCGGCGTCCGCCAGGTCGCCGGCGAAGAGCACGAAGTCGACGTCGGGCACGTCGGGGGAGACGAAGCCCTCCCGCTGCCCGACCCCGGCGTCGCCGGCCTGCACGAACTCCGGGTCGAGCATGCCCAGGAATCGGCGCAGCGGTCCCAGGTTGCCGTGGTACTGGAAGTCGCCGCCCACCGCGATGCGGATGCAGTCGTCGCCGCCGCAGCGACCGCGCTCCTGCTCCGGATCCTTCAGCGACACCGGCGCCACCGACTGGCGGCCGATCAGCAGGGAGCGCATGGGGCGCTCGAGGCGCGACATCGCGAGCTGGAGCGCGCCGCGATCCTCCGGCGCGCGCTCGAGCTGGCTCGCCAGCTTGCGCAGCACCGTGCGCAGCAGCTTCAGGTCGATGTCGAAGTGGGGCGACGGGTGGAAGGTCACGTTCCAGTTGCCGCGGGCCAGGCGGTCGGCGATGGCGCGCAGGTCGCCGACGGCGACCGGGTTGGCCAGGTCGGCCGGATCGAGCGCCCGGGCCGCGGCCAGGGCGCGGTTCCAGTCGCCCTCCTCCAGGGCCTGGCGGATGCGCTCCAGCTCCGGGGTGGTCACCGCCACCTCGTGCAGCGCGTTCAGCCGCGGCAGCACCTTCAGGTCGTAGAAGCCGGCCTCCACCCGGGCGCCGGCGACGGCGGTGCGGGTGGGGATCTCGAACACCAGGCCCCGCAGTCGCTCGCGCCGTGCGATGGTCGGCAGCAGGTCGCCGGACGGCCGCAGCTCGGGGCGCCGCTCGTCGTCGGAGGCGAAGATCGCCTCGCGGGTCGCCCCGCGCACCAGGCACTCGGTCACGTCACGCCACTGCGCATCGGACGGGTTCGCGCCGTGGGGAATCAGCCAGAAGCGCAGCTCGCCCGTCATGGTCTCGGGGGGCAGCTCGCCGAGCTGCTTCTTGTCGAGGATGACGGGGAAGAACCACGACGGCGTGCTGCGTCCGCCGCCCGCCGGCTCGGGATCGACCATGGCGGGGAAGGTCAGGCGCGGGAAACGCTGGATGGGCTCGCGCAGCGGGTGGATGAACTGGCGGCGCGTCTCGGGAAGCTCGTTGCCGAGTGCCGCCAGCGCGTCGTCCACCCGCTCCTGGGCGAAGGTGGCGCTCGCACGCAGCGCCGCGTCGCTCGGCGGACCGCCGGCGGGCGTGCAGCTTCCGCCCGGGTCGTAGCCCAGGTCGCGGGCGGCCGGGGAGAAGCCCGGCGTGGTGCACGCCATGCACGCCAGCAGGGAGCCCGCTCCGAGGGCCAGCAGGATCCGCCGCGCAGCCCCGCGCAGCTCGAAGAACTTCACCGGTCGTACCTCCGTTTGGAACCCGGTCGCCGTTGCGCTCGCGCCATGCTCTAGAGCAGGCTCGACACCGGGCTGTCGATCCGCCGCTTCCAGGTGCGCAGCTGGAGCGTGCGGGTCTTCGTCAGCTCCGCGAGGGTCCCGTCGCGCTGCACCGACATCACCGGGATCCACATGCGCTGGCCGTCGTCGTAGTGGAGTGCCTGGACGCGCCCGTCGAAGGCCAGGGTCGCGTCGCGCATCCGGACCCAGCCGCGCTGGCCCTCGCGAAGCTCGTTCTTCGCCTCGTCGTCGAGCACGCCGAGCAGCGCCCGGTAGGCCGCGTTCAGCTCGCGATCCCACAGCCCGGCGGCGACGCCGCACTTCGAGCCCATCGAGCTCGAGATCCACGCGTCGCGGCACTCCTCCTCGTACTGGTCGATGCGAGCCTGGAAGGCCGCCGCGTCCTCGAAGTCGTCGAGACGCGGGAAGTCGTCGATCTCCAGGAAGAGGGGCGCGTCCTCCGCGCTCGCGTCCGGCGCGGGGGGAGCCTGCAGGGCGAGCAGCCGGCCCGCCTGGTCCCGGCTGAGAGCCAGGGCCGCGTCGGCGGCCTGCATCCGGTGGATGGATCCGCCGCCCTCGGACGAGCGCGCGGCCAGCAGGGCGAGCTGGGCGTCCCGGTATCCGGTCCAGGCGTGCTGCGCGCTGCGCAGGG
>JBNLVK010000209.1:0-4765 GCA_050618055.1 Myxococcota bacterium | reverse complement strand
TCTCCCGGCGCCTGCGCCCGGGCGATCCGCCGACGATCGACACCGCGACCAACCTGTTCCGGAACCTCTTCTTCCACCCGGAGCGCTACGACCTGTCGCGGGTCGGCCGCCCCACGGTCAACCACAAGCTGGGCTTCGACCCGGACGAGCGGACCGAGTTCCAGCCCCAGGGGCCGGGCGGTCCGACCCGCGACAGGTCGTAGCGCTCCGGGTTGAAGAAGAGGTTCCGGAACAGGTTGGTCGCGGTGTCGATCGTCGGCGGATCGCCCGGGCGCAGGCGCCGGTAGATCTCGATGATCGCCTCCTCCTGGCTCACCGTCTTGTCGGCCAGCAGCGTGTCGCGCAGCGCCATGCCGCTCGCCAGCGGATCCAGGTAGAGCAGCGGGAACTCGTTGATCCCGCGGGCCTTCAGCTCGTCCAGGTGCTCCTGGGTGATCTCCTCGTTGCACTCGACGATCACCTCGCCGGTCGTCTCGTCGACCAGGTCGGTGGGGGTGACGCGCTTGACCGCGTCGACCCGCAGCAGGTCCTCGATGGGGATCGGCAGCCACTCGATGCCGGCCTCGACGATCTTGCGAACGCCGGCGCGGGTGAACTTGCGGTCCTTCTTCACCAGGACGGTGCCCGACGGGTCGCGCACCTCCTTGTTGCAGCGCTGCCCGATCAGCACCTCGGGCACCACGCTCTTCTCGAACTTCCTGCCGTCGGTGCGGATCGTCTCGGCGGTGTAGAAGTAGGCGAGCAGGTCCTCGGGCGTGTAGCCCAGGGCCTTGAGCAGCACCGTCGCGTGGATCTTGCGGCGGCGGTCGATGCGCGCGAACAGCAGGTCCTTGTGATCGAACTCCAGGTCGAGCCAGGAGCCCCGGTAGGGAATCACACGGCAGGAGTAGATCTTCTTGCCGGCCGCGCTGACCGTGGTGGAGATGCTCGTGTCGAAGAAGATGCCCGGCGAACGGTGGAGCTGGGAGACGATCACCCGCTCGGTGCCGTTGATGATGAAGGTGCCGTTCTCGGTCATGATCGGGATTTCCCCGAAGTAGACCTCCTGCTCCTTCACGTCGCGGATCGCCTGGGAGCCCTCGCTCTCGTCCCAGGCCACCAGGCGGATGGTCACCTTGAAGGGCGCCGCGTAGGTCATGCCCCGCTGGAGGCACTCCTGCACGTCGTACTTCGGCTCCTCGAGCGTGTACCCCACGAACTCGAGCGAGGCCGAGTCGTTGAAGTCCTTGATCGGGAAGACCGAGTTGAACACGGCCTGCAGGCCGGTGTTCTCGCGCTTCTCGGGCTCGATGTTCGTCTGCAGGAAGCGTTCGAAGGTGTGCTTCTGGATCTCGATGAGATCCGGAATCTCCAGGATCGAGGGGATCGAGGAGAAGTCCTTCCGGACGCGAAGGTCGGTAGCAGTCGACGGGTTCTGGCTCACGGGTTCGTCTCACCCTCCGGGAGTGGCGGTGTGGATCGGGAGATCTGCGAGACGGCGCACCCGCACGCTGCGGGGCGCCCGACGGCCAGCCCTACTTGATGTCGACCTGGCCGCCCGCTCCCTCGATCTGCTCCTTGAGCTTGTCCGCCTCTTCCTTGGAGACGCCTTCCTTCAGGGCCTTCGGCGCGCCCTCGACCAGCTCCTTGGCCTCCTTGAGGCCCAGGCTCGTGATCGCGCGGACTTCCTTGATCACCTGGATCTTCTTGTCTCCCGCCGAGAGCAGGATGACGTCGAACTCGCTCTTCTCCTCTGCGGCGCCGGCGTCGGCGGCGACGCCACCGGCGGCCACGGCCACCGGCGCGGCGGCGGAGACGCCCCACTTCTCCTCGAGAAGCTTGGCGAGCTCGGCCGCCTCCATCACAGTGAGGCTCGAGAGCTCGTCGACGATCGTATTCAGGTCAGCCATTTCGATGTTCCTTCCAATTGAATGGTGGTTCGTGGATTCGTGATCGGACCCGGCGCGCCGCGAACGGCTAGCCGGCTTCGCCTTCGCCGGACTTCGCCTGCACGACGCGTGCGAGCTGGGCTCCGGGCTCGTTCAGCAGCCGCGCCAGCTTCGAGGCCGGCGCCTGGAGCAGCCCCACGATCTTGCCGCGCAGCTCGTCCAGGCTCGGCAGCGTGGCCAGCGTGGCGATCTCGCCGCGGCCGATCGCCGCGCCGTCGAGGACGCCGCCCTTCAGCTCGAAGTCCTCGTGGTCCTTCGCGAACTCGTCGAGGATCTTCGCCAGCCCGGCCGGGTCGCCGTAGGAGACGGCGATGGCCGTCGGCCCCTGGAAGTGGTCGGCGATGCCGGCCACGTCCGAGCCCTCGGCGGCCAGCTTCAGCAGCCGGTTCTTGGTGACGCGGTACTCGTAGTCGCCGCCGCCTTCCTTCACGACGCGGCGCCGGAGCTGGTTCACCGACTCGACGTCGAGACCGCGGTAGTCGGCCACGTACACACAGGTCGCCTTGCTGAAGACCTCCTTCAGCTCGGTGACCTGCTCTTCCTTCTGCGCGCGTGTCAGCATGGGGAACCCCTACGCAGCCTGGGCCGCGGGTACGCTCGACGGATCGACCCGGATGCCCGGGCCCATCGTCGTGGAGATCGAGATCTTCTTCATGTAGATGCCCTTGGCCGCGGCCGGCTTGGCCCGGACCACGGCGTCGATCAGGGCGGCGGCGTTGGCCACGAGCTTCTCGGCGTCGAAGGAGCGCTTGCCCACGACGGCGTGGATGATCCCGGTCTTGTCGACCCGGTACTCGACCTTGCCCGCCTTGTTCTCGCCGACCGCCGCGGCGACGTCCATGGTCACCGTGCCGAGCTTCGGGTTGGGCATCAGGCCGCGCGGGCCGAGCACCTTTCCGAGCCGGCCGACCACGCTCATCATGTCCGGCGTCGCGATCACGCGCTCGAACTCGAGCCAGCCCTCTTCCTGGATCTTCTTGGCCAGGTCCTCGCCGCCCACGTAGTCGGCGCCGGCCTCCTGGGCCTCCTTCTCCTTGTCGCCCTTGGCGAACACCAGGACGCGGGTGTCCTTGCCGATGCCGTGGGGCAGCACGAGAGCACCCCGCACCATCTGGTCGGCGTGGCGCGGGTCGACGCCCAGGTTGATGGCGATGTCGACGCTCTCGTCGAACTTGGGCGCGACACCGCCCTTCAGCATGTCCACGGCCTCGGTCAGGCTGTAGGACTTGTCCGGGTCGAGGCCCTCGGCCGCCGACGCGTATCGCTTGCCGGGCTTGGGCACGGCTACGCCTCCTCCACTTCGAGGCCCATCGAACGGGCGGTACCGGCGATGATGTTGATCGCCATGTCCGTGTCGTGGGCGTTCAGGTCGGGGGCCTTCATCTCCGCGATCTCGCGCAGCTGGTCCCGGGTCACGGTCCCGACCTTGGTCTTGTTCGGCTCACCGGAGCCCTTGGCGATCTTCGCGGCGCGCTTGAGCAGGACGGCGGCCGGCGGGGTCTTCAGCTCGAAGGTGAACGAGCGGTCCGCGTAGACCGAGATCACCGCCGGGATGATCAGACCCTGCTGCTCCTGCGTGCGCGCGTTGAACGCCTTGCAGAACTCCATGATGTTCACACCGTGCTGGCCCAGCGCCGGACCGACCGGCGGCGAGGGATTCGCCTGCCCGGCGGGACACTGGAGCTTCACGATCGCTACGACTTTCTTCGCCACGGTTGGGGGGCTCTCCTAGGCCTTCTCGACGTTCGTGTAGTCGAGCACGACGGGCGTCGCTCGCCCGAACACGTGCACCATCACCTTCAGCTTCTCCTTCTCCTCCATCACCTCGTCGATGTAGCCGGAGAAGTTCGCGAAGGGTCCGCTGATCACGCGCACGTTCTCGCCCTCGTCGAACATGATCTTGGGCTTGGGCTTGCTGGCCCCTTCCCGGATCTGCTGGGTCATCCGCGCGACCTCCTCGTCGGAGATCGGCGGGGGCTTCTTGTCGCCACCGACGAAGCCGGTGATCTTCGGCGTGCCCTTGACGATGTGCCAGGTGTCGTCGGTCAGCTCCATCCGCACGATGATGTAGCCGGGGAAGTACTTCCGCTTGGAGGTACGCTTCGACCCCTTGACCATCTCGACGACGGTCTCCTCCGGGATCAGGACCTCGTCGAAGAAGTCCTCCTTGCCATGCGCCTTCGCCCGCTCGAGCAGGCTCTGCATGGCCTTCCCCTCGTGCCCGGAGTAGGTATGGATGATGTACCACTGCTTCGACATCGGTCCTCGCGCCCCCTAGGGCAGGATCACCCGGATCATCTGGCCCAGCGCCATGTCCACCAGGGTGAGTCCGGTCGTCAGGATCGCGACCACGATCACCACCCCGGCCGTCCCGGCGATGGCCTCCTTCTGGGTAGGCCAGGTCACCTTCCGATACTCGCCGCGAACCTCCGTGAGGAACTGGACCGAGTCGCGGTACCAGTTCACAGGATTCCAGTCCATTCGTTCCCCTCGGTGATCGGCCGGTGGCAGGCGCGGAGGGACTCGAACCCCCAACCCCCGGTTTTGGAGACCGGTGCACTACCAGTTGTGCTACGCGCCTTGAAGTTCGACTTCGCTCGCCTGCGGCTCGCTGCGCGCCGGCGCTCCCGCGCCGGCTTGCGGCGGTCGGGGTCCCCGGCGCATCCGGGACCCGTCGGCCGTTCGACGTTTGTTGGTTCCTACTCGATGATCTCGGCGACGACGCCGGCGCCGACCGTGCGGCCGCCTTCGCGGATGGCGAAGCGCAGCTCCTTGTCCATCGCGATCGGCGTGATCAGCTCCACCGTCATCTCCACGTTGTCCCCCGGCATCACCAT
>JBNLVK010000208.1:0-3445 GCA_050618055.1 Myxococcota bacterium | reverse complement strand
GCGTTGAAGTTGTCCATGCGGTGCTGGTGCCAGCCGGGCTGGAGCGAGTTCGCCCACTCCGGGTCGGTGGGCGGGTTGTGCTTCACGTCGATGGACGAGGGCGTGCGCTGGAAGACGTAGAGGTGCTCGGCCCACTCGCCGGCGTGGGGCACGCACTGCACCGACGTGGCGCCGGTGCCGATGATGCCGACGCGCTTGCCCTGGAGGCCCGTGAGGCCGCCCTCCGAGTCGCCGCCGGTGTACTCGTAGTCCCAGCGGCTGGCGTGGAAGGAGTGGCCTTCGAACTCCTCGATGCCGGGAATGCCGGGCAGCTTGGGCCGGTTGAGCGGACCCGTGGCCATGCACACGTAGTGGGCCTGCATGCGGTCGCCGCGGTTGGTCGAGACGATCCAGCGCGCCGCTTCCTCGTCCCAGCGAAGCTCGGTGATGCGCGTCTGGAAGCAGACGTCGCGGTAGAGGTCGAACTTGCGGGCGATGGCCTGGCTGTGCTCCAGGATCTCCTTGCCGAAGGAGTACTTCTCCTTCGGCACGTAGCCCACCTCTTCGAGCAGCGGCAGGTAGGTGTACGACTCGATGTCGCAGGCGATGCCCGGGTAGCGGTTCCAGTACCAGGTGCCGCCGAAGTCGGCGGCCGGATCGACGATGCGGATGTCCTCGACGCCGGCCTGGCGCAGGCGCGCACCGGCCAGCAGCCCGCCGAAGCCGCCGCCCACCACCAGCACCTCGACCTCGTCGAACAGCGGCTCGCGGGTGAAGCCGGGCTCGGCGTAGGGATCGTCGAGGAAGTGGGCGAACTCGCCCTTCACCTCGACGTACTGCTCGTTGCCGTCCTCGCGCAGGCGCTTGTCGCGCTCCTGGCGGTACTTGTCGCGCAGGGCATCGGGGTCGAATCCGAGATCGGTGGCCATCCAGGGTCTCCTTGGGCTCGCGTCGGGTCATTATTGCACTAGGAGTGCAAATTCGCCATCCTGGCGACGTGGCCGAGCAGATCCTCGCGAGCCCCCGACCCGAGCCCGACTGGCACGGCGCGGATCCCGCGGACCGCGCCTACCTGGACGATCCCTATCCGGTCTACCGGCGGCTGCGCAGCGAGCACCCGGTGAGTCTCACGCCGGAGGGCGTGTGGCGGCTCACCCGCTACGACGACTGCCTGCGCATGCTGCGGCTGCCCGGCGCCGGCATGCGCCGCACCGACGGCCGGCTCCCCAACCAGAGCGCCGAGGACGCGGCGGCCGAGCGCGGCCAGTTCATGCTGCTCACCGACCCGCCGAAGCACACCCGGCTGCGCAAGCTGGTTTCGAAGGCGTTCACGCCGCGGGCCATCGCCGCCTGGCGTCCGCGCATCGAGGCGGTCACCGACGAGCTGCTGGGTCGGGTCGAGGCGGCGGGCGAGATGGACCTGGTGGGCGACCTGGCGCTGCCGGTTCCCGCCACGCTGATCTGCGAGATGCTGGGCGTGCCGGTGGAGGATCGCGACACCTTCACCGAGTGGACCGCCGACGTGACCCACGGCCTGGCGCTGCGGCGCGGCAACGTGCCGCCCGACATCGTCGCGCGGGTCGAGGCCGCCCGGAACGGTCTGGCCGGCTACTTCAACCGGCTGATCGACGAGCGCCGCGGAAAGGAGAAGGGCGACCTGCTGTCGGCGCTGATCGCGGCCGAGGAGGAGGGCGACCGCCTCTCCACCGAGGAGCTGCTGATCCAGTCGATCGGTCTGCTCGTGGCTGGCTTCGAGACGACCATCGGGCTCATTGCCAACGGTCTGACCACGCTGATCCGTCACCCGGGCGAGATCGAGCGCCTGCGCGCCGAGCCGCGGCTCGTCGAGAGCGCGGTCGAGGAGTGCCTGCGCTACTCGGGTCCGATCACCTGGACGGTGCGCATCCTGCACGAGCCGGCTTCGTTCGGCGGCTACGAGTTCGCCGTGAACGAGGAGGTGGCCATCGGGCTGGCGTCGGCCAACCGGGATCCGGACCACTTCCGCGACGCCGAGCGCTTCGACGTGGCGCGCTGGGCCGAGGACCCGTCGACGCCGCCGCACCTGTCGTTCGGCGGCGGCGCCCACCTGTGCCTGGGGGCCCACCTGGCGCGTCTCGAGTCGCAGATCGCCATCGGCAGGCTGGTCGCGCGCTTCACCGATCTCGAGCTGCTGGAGCCCGCCACCGCCTGGGGCCGCTCGCTGTTCCGCGTGCCCGCCCGCGTCCCGGTGCGCTTCCGCCCGGTGACGGGGGGCTGAACCGGGCGTCGTGCTGCGCGAGGCGGGACGCGACCTCTGGCTCGCCGACGGACCGCCCGTGCGCTTCCTGCGCATCGACTACCCGACGCGCATGGCCGTCGTGCGTCTTGCGAACGGCGGGCTGTGGCTGTGGTCGCCGATCGAGTGGAACGAGTCGCTCGGCGCCGCCGTCGACGCGCTGGGCCCGGTCGAGCACCTGGTCGCCCCGAACAAGATCCACCACCTGCTGCTGCCCGGCTGGGTCTCGCGGCATCCGGCGGCGAAGCTCCACGCTGCACCCGGCCTCGCCCGCAAGCGTCCCGACCTGCACTTCGACACCGAGCTCGGCGACGCGCCCGACCCGGCCTGGGCCGGGCAGATCGACCAGGTGGTGTTTCGCGGCAGCCTGGCGTTGGAGGAGGTGGCGTTCTTCCACCGGGCTTCTCGCACGGCGCTCTTCTGCGACCTGATCCAGCGCTTCGACGCGGCGACGCTCGGCGGCTGGCGGCTCTGGCTGATGCGGGCCGACGGGCTGGTCGGGCCCGACGGCAGCACGCCCCGCGAGTGGCGCGCCAGCTTCCTGCGCCGCGGGCCCGCGCGCCGTGCGCTGGCGACGGCCCTCGACTGGAACGCGGAGCGCCTGGTGATCGCGCACGGCGCGCTTCCCCAGGAGAACGGCCGCGCCGCCATCGCCCGCGGCCTGCGCTGGCTGGCGCCCGCGGAGCGCTAGCCGTCGAAGCCCCAGCTCTCGGCGAAGGTCGTGCGCAGCTCGCGCATCACGCCGCGCCAGTCCGGGTCGTCGGCCAGGCGGCTGGTGTCCGGCGGCGGCTCGATCCAGTCGGCGTGGCCCAGCGCTGCCAGCGGGATGGCGGCCAGGTCGACGGTCGGGCTCACCAGCGGCGCCGGCCGGCTGCCGTTCAGCTTCACCGCCGAGTAGGCCTTCACCCGCGGACGCCGACCCTGCTCCGCCTCGGTCAGGTCGGCCAGGTGGTGCGCGTACTGGTGGAGCATGCGCGGATGCTTGGCCATGGCGCGCGCCTGGTACGCGGAGAGCTCACCCACCGGGTTCACCAGCCAGCTCCGCCCGGTCTGGGAATCTTCGAGCTTGAAGACGACGAAGGCGGTCTTGGTGCGCTGCATCATGCGCCAGGCGAACTCCTGCCCCTCCTCGGTCCAGTTGGCCGGTCCTGGGTAGAGCAGGGGGCGCAGCGGCAGCAGGACGTGCACCAG
>JBNLVK010000207.1:0-15716 GCA_050618055.1 Myxococcota bacterium | reverse complement strand
CGACGAATGAGCGTCGAGACCGAAGAGATTGCCGACTACCCGCGGCCGGACGAGGCCGTCCGCGACGACATCGGCGAAGAGGACCACCCGATCCCGGCGTGGTTCAACCTGGGCTTCTACGGCGGAATGGTCTTCGGCCTGGTCTACATCGTCTTCTACCTCACCAACGGCTGGAGCCAGGCGGGCCAGTACAAAGCCGAGGTGGCGGCGGCGACCGAGCGCGCCGAGGCCTTCGCCGCGTCGCAGCCGGCCCCCACGAGCAACCCCTACACCGGCGACGCCGCCGCCATCGCCGAGGGCAAGCAGGTGTTCACGACCATCTGCGTCGCCTGCCACATGGCCGACGGCTCGGGCATGGTCGGCCCGTCGCTGGTCGACCCCTACTGGAAGTACGGCGACTCGGACGCGGAGAAGTTCGAGTCGGTGGCGGAAGGACGGCCGCTCGGCATGCCGCCGTGGCTGGCCCAGCTGGGTACCGAGAAGATCTGGAAGGCGCTGGCCTACGCCGACTCGCTGCCGAAGCGCGACGAGCCCGGCGTCGGCGCGCCCGACTACGTCGCGCCCGCTCCGGGAGGTTAGGGTTGATCGACGCCAGACCCGTCGAAGGCACGTTCCGCCGGCTCCGTTGGTGGGCCGAGGCGGTGCTGATCGCCATCCTGTTCACGATCCCGTGGATCCGGATCGGCGACGAGCCCCTCGTGCTGCTCGACGTCCCGGCGCGCAAGTTCCACGTGTTCGGCCTGGTGATCTTCCCCCAGGAGCTCTACTTCCTGTGGGTGATCCTGGCTGCGCTGGCGGTGGCGCTGTTCTTCTTCACCGCCGCGCTCGGGCGCATGTGGTGCGGCTGGGCCTGCCCGCAGACCGTCTTCACCGACGTGTTCGCCGCGGTGGCACGCTTCATCCAGGGCTGGAAGGGCTCGCGCCCGCCCCGCGACCTGGCGCGCTGGCGGGTGGTGGCGACCCACGCCGTCTGGATCGCGCTGTCCTGGGTGATCGGCTTCCACCTGGTGGCCTACTTCCGCTCCCCCTACGACCTGCTCGGTGCGTTCTGGAACGAGGGGCGCATCTATCCCACCACCGCCGCCTTCCACGCCGCCATCACGGTCGTCGCCTACCTCGACTTCGCAGTCGTCAAGCAGACCTTCTGCAAGTACCTCTGCCCCTACGCGCGCTTCCAGGGCGTGCTCTTCGACCGCGACACGCTGGTGATCGGCTACGACGCGGCGCGCGGCGAGCCGCGCGGCAAGCGCGGCAGCACGCAGGGCGACTGCGTCGACTGCGGCCTGTGCGTCGCCGTCTGTCCCACCGGCATCGACATCCGCGACGGCATGCAGCTCGAGTGCATCGCCTGCACCCAGTGCATCGACGCCTGCAACGGGGTGATGGAACGGGTCGGACGCGATCCGGAGCTGATCGGCTACCGCTCGCTGGTGAGCCTGGAGGGCCTGCGCGAGGGCCGCCTGCTGCGCCCGCGCACCGCCGTCTACGGGGGCCTGCTGATCGCCCTGATGGCGGCCTTCGTCACCCTGGTGGCGGTGCGCCGGCCCATGGACTTCTTCGTTTCCCACAACCCGGCGTCGCTCTACACCACCACCGCCGACGGTCGGGTCGGCAACTCCTTCGACCTGCGCATCGAGAACCGCGACCGCACCGACCACGTGTTCCGGCTGGGTCTCGAGCAGGACGAGGACTTCGAGCTGATCGCCGGAATGAACCCCATTGCGGTGCCGGCCAAGAGCGCCGCCCCGACCCGGGTGTTCGTGGTGCCGCGCGCGGGCCACGCGTCGCCCAGCGGCGAGATCGGCTTCGTGCTGGAGCCGCTCGACGGCGCCGCACAGCCGGTCGTGCGCGGTGCCCGCTACGTCAACCCGAAGGAGGGCGCCCATGACGGATGAGCCCCGTCGCTTCGAGCCCTGGCCCTGGATCCTGGCCGGCCTGCTCGTGTTCATGATCGGCACGTCGCTGGCCTTCTACCACGTCGCGGCCACCCACCCCGACCCGGTGATCGACGACGCGGCGCACCCCGGCGTGAGCGGCTGAGATGGCGGCGGTCGGGCTGCTCCTCGAGGGCCTGCACTGCTCGGGCTGCGTGAACCGCACCGAGCGGGCGCTGCGCGACGCCCCCGGCGTGCGCGAGGCCAGCGTGAACTACACCACGCATCGGGCCCTCGTCGAGTTCGATCCGAAGCAGACCGACGCCGACGCGCTGACCGCCGTCGTCGCGAGCCTGGGCTACGAGGCCACCCCCTACGACCCGGAGTCCGCGCCCGACGCCAGCGAGCGCGGCGCCCGCGAGATGCTGGCGCGGGTGCTGGTGGCCGCCTTCCTCGCGCTGAACGTGATGATGATCTCGGTCGCCCTCTACATCGGCGGCTTCCAGGACCTCTCCCCCGAGATCCGCCGCTTCCTGCGCTGGACCGCCATCGCGCTGACGGTGCCCGCCGTCGCCTGGTGCGCCCTGCCCTTCTGGCGCGGCGCGGCGTCGGGCCTGCGCCGCCGCGAGATCACCATGGACGTGCCGATCGTGCTGGGTGTCTCCATCGCCTTCGCGGTGAGCATCGCCGGCACGCTGCTCGAGGCCGACCACCTGTTCATGGACTCGGCGAGCATGATCGTCTTCCTGATCCTGCTGGGGCGCACCCTCGAGCGGCGCGCGCGGGCCCGGGCCTCGTCGGCCGTCGACCGCCTGGGAAGCCTCACGCCGCGCACCGCCCTGCGCCGCACGCCCAGCGGCGTCGAGGAGGTGGGCGTCGACGCGCTCCGCCCGGGCGACCGCATCGTGGTCCCGCCCGGCGAGCGCATCGCCACCGACGGCACCGTCGTGCACGGCGCCACCGAGGTGGACGAGTCGCTGCTGACCGGCGAGTCGCACCCGGTGCTGCGCGGCGTGGCCGACGCGGTGCACGGCGGATCGCGCAACGTACTGGCCGAGATCGAGGTGGAGGTGCGCTGCGCGGTCGGCGAGGGAACCGTGGCGCGCATCGGCGAGCTGCTGGAGCGCGCCCAGCTGGTGCGGCCGCCCATCCAGCAGACCGCCGACCGGGTGGCCGCCGTCTTCGCCCCGTCGGTGGTGGGCGCCGCGGCCCTGGTGGCCGTCGCCTGGACGCTGGCCGGCGCCGGCGGCTTCGAGGTGGCGCTCACCACCGCGGCGGTGCTGATCGTGGCGTGCCCGTGCGCGCTGGGCCTGGCGACGCCAGCCGCCATCACCGCGGCCATCGGCCGCGCCGCGTCGCTCGGCGTGCTGGTCAAGAGCGGCGAGGCGATCGAGCGCTGCGCGAAGGTCCGCCACGTGATGTTCGACAAGACGGGCACGCTCACCGAGGGGCGGCTGGCCGTGGAGGAGATCGCCACCGAGGGGGCGGACGCCGAGACGTTGCTGCTCGTCGCGATCGCCGCCGAGGGAAGCTCGACCCACCCGGTGGCCGAGGCCCTGCGCCGCGAGGCGGACGCCCGCGGGCTGGCCGTTCCCGAGAGCGACGACCGCGTGCGGCGCGCCGTCGCCGGCCGCGGCGTGGTCGCCGGCGAGGGCGCGGACCGCCTGCTGGTCGGATCCCGCGACCTGCTCCGGGACGAGGGCGTCCGCGTCCCGCCGGCGCTCGAGCAGGCCGCCGCCAAGCTGGCCGAGCGCGGGCTGTCGCTCGCCTGGGTGGCGCGCGGCGACGCGGCGCTGGGCGTGGCCGGCGCCGCCGATCCGCCGCGCGCCGACGGGCCCGAGGCGGTCGAGCGGCTGCGCCGCCTGGGCCTCGGCGTGAGCCTGGTCTCCGGCGACCACCTTCCGGCGGTCGAGCGCGCCGCGGCGCGGGCGCGCATCCGCGAGATCGCTGCGGGCGCCACACCCGAGGAGAAGGTGGCGCGGGTGAGCGCCCTGTCGCGCGCCGGCCGGCCGGTGCTCGCCGTGGGCGACGGCATCAACGACGCGGCGGCGCTGGCCGCGGCCGACGTCGGCGTCGCCATGGTCCGCGGCGCCGAGGTCACGCTGCACGCTGCCGAACTGGTCGTGCGCGTTCCCCGGCTCGGCGCCGTCCCCGACGCCATCGCACTGTCGCGCGCCGCGCTGCGCCGCATTCGCGAGAACCTGGGCTTCGCCCTCGCCTACAACGCGCTGGCCATCCCGCTGGCGGCGGTCGGCGTGCTGCACCCGCTGTACGCGGCGCTGGCCATGAGCCTGTCCTCCCTGGTGGTGACCGGCAACGCGGCGCGCCTGCTGCGCTGGAGGCCGTAGTGGACACGCTCTGGATCATGCTCCCGGCGACGCTGCTGCTCGCGGCGACCCTGGTGGCGCTGGTGGTGCGCGCCGCCCGGCGCGGCGACTACGAGGACTGGGAGGGGCCGGC
This sequence comes from Myxococcota bacterium, assembly GCA_050618055.1. Classification (GTDB taxonomy): domain Bacteria; phylum Myxococcota_A; class UBA9160; order UBA9160; family SMWR01; genus CALDCK01. Next base: position 11,382 of record JBNLVK010000207.1, on the reverse strand, counting down.
GGCGCGCCTGCTCCACGACGACGACTCGCTTCCCGAGATCGAGGGCGCCGCTCCGGACGAGACGCCGCTCACGGAAGGATCAGGTCGATCTTCGCCCTGAAGCGCGCGGCGAGGCTTCCGAAGCCGCCGGCGTTCGGGTGCAGCTCGTCGTCCCACTCGTCGTCCGCGACGCTTCCCAGCGTGGAGACGTGCACCAGGTTCGTGCGCGACGCCGCCCGCAGGGCCAGGCCCGCATCGAACACCTCGAGCATGTGACGCACTACCCGCCGCCCGTCCGTCGCCGGGTCGATGCCGGCCTCGGCGAGCTTCGGACCCACCCAGCGCCCTCCTTGCTTCCTGTCGCGCGGAACCGGCACGTCGTAGGCGTGGGTCAGCAGCACGACGTCGGGCAGCGCGTCCTCGAGCCGTGTGGCCACCCGGTCGTAGAGGGCGTGCAGCTCGGCCACCCGGGCGGCGAAGACGTCGTTCACGAAGGCCGCGGCCGGACTGCCGCTCGGCGGCGCCGGACGGACCAGGTAGGTCCCGAAGGCGTCGCCCAGCATGTCGTTGCCGCCACCGCTGAAGAGCAGCAGCTTCGACTTCTCCTCCGCCAGCGCCCCGGCGTACTCGCCCTCCTCGACCATGTCGACCAGCGCGTCGCCGGCGGCGCCCAGGCTCAGAACGTTGAAGCGGTCGTTCAGGTGGTCGATCACGTCGCGCAGCAGCGGGTGCTGGAACCAGGAGTCCCCCTCGGAGACGACGCGCAGGGCGTCCGGCTCGGCGGCCTTCCGCTCCTCGTAGGTCCGCCTGCGCGCCGCGCGGGCGACGCGGTTGGCCAGGTCCATCAGCGGCTCGTACAGGAACCCGTCGGCCGGTCGCGGCCCGCTGCGGATCGGGGCGCCGGGGCGCAGCTCGTAGACGTAGTGGAAGGGCGCCGTCTCCACGAGCACGAAGTACTCGGCGAGCGCCTGCTCCGCCGTGGCCGGATCCCGCAGGCGCCGGGTCAGCTCTTCGGGATCGACGGTAGCCGGCATGCGGCGAGTCTAGACCCCGGTCCGTCGGCGTCGAGCGGCGCGTCAAGCGCGCTTGCGCCGCCGGCGCGACCTAGACGCGCTCGATGATCGTCGCCGTGCCCATGCCGCCGCCGGTGCACATGGTCACCAGCCCGGTCTGCTTGTCCTGGCGCTCGAGCTCGTCGAGCAGCGTCCCGATCAGCATTCCGCCGGTGGCGCCGATGGGGTGACCGAGGGCCATGGCGCCGCCGTTCACGTTCACCTTGTCCCAGTCGACGCCGGTGTCCTTCAGGAACTTGAGCACCACGGCGGCGAAGGCCTCGTTCACCTCGAACAGGTCGATGTCGTCGAAGCCCATGCCGGCCTTCTCGACGCAGCGGGTCGCCGCCGGACCGGGGGCGGTGAGCATGATCACGGGCTCGGTGCCCGCGACCGCGGTCATGACCACCCGCGCGCGCGGCTTCATGCCGTGGGCCTTGGCGTACTCGGGCGAGGCGACCAGCACCGCCGACGCGCCGTCGACCACGCCCGACGAGTTGCCGGCGTGGTGGACGTGGCGGATCTCCTCGACGTCCGGGTAGGCGAGCAGCGCCGTCTCGTCGATGCTCCGCGCGGCGCCCTCGGGCTTGTGGGCGCCCATCTTCTCGAAGCTCGCATTCAGGCCCGACAGGTCCTCGAGGGTGGTGCCGGGGCGCGGGAACTCCTCGTGGTCCAGCGCCAGGCTGCCGTCGTCCTTGTAGATGGGGACCAGCGCGTCGTCGAAGCGGCCGTCCTTGATGGCGGCCGCGCAGCGGTTCTGGCTGTCGATGCCCAGCCGGTCGCACTCCTCGCGGCTGAAGCCCTCGACGGTGGCGATCAGGTCGGCCGAGATGCCCTGGGGCACCATGTCGAACTGCTGGCGCAGGTGGGCGTTGTTGGCCGTGAAGCCGTCGACGTGGAGCGGCGCGGGGCGCGACATCGACTCCACGCCGCCGGCCACCACCAGATCCTGGTAGCCGGCGCGCACGCCCATGGCCGCGAAGTTCACGGCCTGCTGGCCCGAGCCGCAGAAGCGGTTCAGCGTCACCCCGGGCGCGTCGAGCGACCAGCCCGCGTCGAGCGCCGCCATGCGCGCGATGTCCATGGAGTGGTCGCCGCTGCCGGCGCCGCAGCCCATCACCACGTCGTCCACGTCCGCCGTGTCGAAGCCGTTGCGCTCCTGGAGGCGGTTCAGCACCTGGGCCAGGATGCGCTGCGGGTGCACCTCGTGCAGGGCGCCGGTCTTCTTGCCCTTGCCTCGCGGCGAGCGGACGGCGTCGATGATCCAGGCTTCGTTCGGCATGGCTCCCTCGGGGGTCGTTTCCAGAGGGCAGCCAGTATGGCACGCCTCAGCCCATCCGGTAGAGGAACTCCTCCTGGACGATCTTGCCGTTCGCAACGGTGTAGAGGCCGATCTCGGTCATGCTGCCGCGCTCGCCGGTCGCCTTCGGGGTGGTGTCGATCTCGAAGCGCACCGCGAACTGGTCGTCGCGGTGGCCGCAGAACGGCCCCTCGGCCTGCGTCGCGTGCACCTCGTGGTTGTCGTACCACCAGCGGTTCTTGGCGCGGATGGCCTCGATGCCCTCCATGCGGGCCGGCATCTCGTCCGTTCCCTGTCCCTCGATGCTCACGATCTTCTCGTCGTAGAAGCGCTCGACCGCTTCTTCGCTCCGGCCCTCGTTGCACAGGGCCACGAGCTGGGTCCCGATCTCCAGTGCGGACATGGCTCTCCTCCTTCGGGCGCTGCACCAGCCTACGCCGGTCGGCGGCCGCGGCGAAGCCCCTTCGTACGACGGCGGAGCGCCTGCTGACAACCGGCTGTCAGTCGGCGGCGGCGATGCGCCGGCGCGCCCAGTCGCGCGCCCCGTCCGGCGTGGCGAAGACGCCGTCGAGCTGGGCCTCGTAGGCCGCCTCGAGCAGCGGACCGAAGTCCGGACCGGGGGCCAGCCCCAGCTCGACCAGGTGCCGTCCCTGGAGCAGCGGCTCGGGCGCGGCGTGCAGCACGCCGAGGGCGCGGGCGCGCTCGAGGAGCCAGTCGCCCGCCTCGAAGGGTCGCGGCGGCAGCGGCGGGCGCCCGGCGTGGTCCGCGGCCGCGACGCGCACCAGCCAGGCGATGCTGCCGGCGCGGTGCGCCAGGCGCCGCACCGCGGCGTCGCCCGAGCCCTGCCGGAAGAGCTGCGACGGGGCCAGGTGCTCGGCGACCAGACGCGGCACCCACACCAGGATCTCGGTCTCCCGGGTCATGCGCCGGAGGAAGCTCCGGGCCAGCGCGACGCCCGCCTGCTCGTGGGCGATCGCGCGCACGCGTCCCTCCTGCTCTCGCGTCGTCGCCGGCTTGCCGAAGTCGTGGCACAGCACGGCCAGGCCCACGATCAGGTCGGCCCGCGGGTCGCCCACCCGCTCCGCGGCGAAGGCGTCCAGGCAGTGGAGCGTGTGGACCCAGACGTCGCCCTCCGGGTGCCAGCGCGCATCCTGCGGGCAGTCGACCAGCGCGGCCAGCTCCGGCGTGTGGCGCAGCCAGCCGGTGTCGCGCAGGAAGGCGAGACCGCGCGACACGTGCACGCCGCGCAGCAGCAGCTTGCGCCACTCCTCGAAGATGCGCTCCGGCGCCAGGCCGGTGGGATCGAGCGTCCGGCAGCGCGCGACCGTCTCCGGCGCCGCGGTCAGGTCGAAGCGCGCCACCAGCTGCATGCCGCGCAGCACGCGCAGCGGATCCTCGTCGAAGCGCTCGCCGGTGTGACGCAGCACGCGGGCGTCCAGGTCCGCGAGCCCCCCGACCGCGTCCAGCACCACGCCTTCCGCCGGGTCGAGGGCCAGCGCGTTCAGGGTGAAGTCGCGGCGGTGCGCCGCCTGCTCGAGCGTGACGCCGGGTCCGGCGAGGGAGACGTCGATCGGAAGACCCTCGAGCTTCCAGACCGGGAAGTCGCTGCCGACGCGCCGCGCGCCCAGCGCGTCGCGCAGCGCGCTCTCGAAGGGCTCCCGCTCGACGTCGAAGACCTCGACGTCCAGGTCGCGGACCGGTGCACCCAGCACCGCGTCGCGCACGCAGCCGCCCACCAGCAGGGCCCGACCGCCGCAGGCGCGCGCCCGCTCGTCGACCCGGCGCACCGCCGCCAGGGCGCGCGCGTCCTCGACGCGGATCGGGGTGGCCAGCGGCCGTCGCTGCACCCCGCGAGCATACCCGCCTGCGATCCGTGTAGGATGGCCTCCTCGTGAGTGCCGCCCCCGCCGAGCGCACGACCCCGCCGCCTGCCGCACAGCCGTCCGAAGAGCCGGCCGTCGGCGCCGGCCAGTACCTGTTTCTCGCGTTCCTCACGCTGCTGAACGTGATGAACTTCGTCGACCGCCAGCTGCTGGCCAGCTTCGCGAACTTCATCGTGCCCGACCTGGGACTGACGAACACCCAGTTCGGCCTGCTGACCGGCTTCGCCTTCATCGTCTTCTACGCGAGCATGGGTCTCTTCATGGGTGCGCTGGCGGATCGGGTGCACCGGCCCCGGCTGATCGCCGCGGCGCTCACGCTCTGGAGCCTGCTCACCGCCGCGTCCGGCGCGGCGCGCGGCTTCGTCAGCCTGGCCGTCCCGCGCATGCTGATCGGCATCGGCGAGTCGGCCCTCACGCCGACCTCCATGTCGCTGCTGGCCGACCGCTTCCCGGCCGGACGGCTCGGCCTGGCGTCGGGCGTCTACTACATGGGCGTGCCCATCGGCGTCGGCGTGTCGCTGCTCGTGGCCGGCTACCTGGGTCCGGCGATCGGCTGGCGCAACTGCTTCTACGCGCTGGGCGCGCTGGGGATCGGGCTGGCGGTCGTCATGCTGTTCGTGCCCGAGACGCGTCCGCCCCGCACCGCGCGGCGTCCCGCTCCCGGGTCGCCCGGATCGCCCGCCTCCGCACCCGCCGCGGGGGACGGCATCGCGCGCACCCTGCTGCGCACCCTCGGCGCCTCGCCGGCGCTCACCTGCACCATCGCCGGCGGCGTCACCATGCACTTCCTGCTGGGCGCGGCGGCCTTCGACCAGCTCTGGCTGGTGCAGGAGCGCGGCTTCGAGCGCGCCGAGATCGCGCGCCTGTCGGGCTGGATCGGCATGGTCGGCGGCGTGCTGGGCAGCCTGTTCGGCGGCGTCGGCGGCGACGCCTTCCAGCGCCGCACCGGCACGGGGCGCCCCATGTTCCTGTTCTGGGTGATGCTGCTGCTGGCGCCGTTCAACATCGCCTACCGGCTGGTGCCGCCGGACACGGTGTGGTTCTACGCCGGCATCTTCATCGGCTACTTCGGGCTGGGCGCCTTCTACGGTCCGACCTTCTCGACCGTGCAGGAGCTTTCGCCGCCGCGGGTGCGCGCCACGGTGGTGGCCTTCTACATCCTGACCCTCAACCTGGTGGGCCTGGGCATCGGCATCACGCTCGGCGGCGTGCTGATCGACGTGCTCCAGGCCCGCGGCGTGGCCGAGCCCTACACCTGGACGCTGGTGGGCTTCACCGCCTCGTCGGTGCTGGCGGTGCCCTTCTTCTGGGTGGCGGGCCGGCGTTTCGCGGCGGACAAGGCGCGCATGGAGGCCCTGGGATGATCCGGCTCGAGGCCGACCAGCTCACCCGCGCGGCGCTGCGCGGGCTGGTCGAGGAGTTCGTGACGCGCGACGGCACCGACTACGGCGCGGTCGAGCAGAGCCTGGACGCGAAGATCGCGCAGGTCGAGCGCCAGATCGCCGCCGGCGAGGTGGTGATCGTGTTCGATCCGGAGAGCGAGAGCGCGAACCTGGCACTGGCGAGCGACCTGGAGGACGACGGGGCCTAGCCGCCGCGCAGCGACGCCACGCCGCCCGCCTTCACGAACGCGACGGCGCCCTCGGGCGAGCGGGCGTCGAAGGTCGCGCCGGGCGGCAGGCGCAGCCAGGTGCGGGCACCGTGACGCCCCTCCTCGTCCTCGAGCGCGCCCTCCAGCACGAGAAGCTCCGCGCCGTCGGGGAACGCGACGGGGCCGGGCGCGGCTCCGGCGCTCCAGCGCTCGAGACGCGCGCTGTCGGGGAAGCGCGCATCGGCGTAGAGGGGCTTCTCCTCGACGCCGGCGCGCGGTGTGGGCTGCCAGGCGCGCTCCCGGGTGTGGACCTCCACGTACGCGCGTCCCGCGCCCGCGTACTGGCGCAGCTTCACGAAGATCACGCAGCCCGGCCCGGACCCGGGGGCGTGGCGGTGGCCCTCCGGGTTCAGCAGGTAGCTGCCCGGCCCGTGGTCGCCGCGCTGGTCGGAGAAGACGCCCTCGAGCACCAGGATCTCCTCGCCTTCCGGGTGGTCGTGCTCCGGGAAGCGGGCGCCCGGGTCGTAGCGGACCAGCGACGTCACCTGGCCCGACTCGGCGGGACCGACGCGGTGCAGGCGCTTGCGCCACACCGTCGGGCTCGGACTCGGCGACCAGTCCACGCGCGTGGTGTCCACCCGCTCGCGGCGGGACATGTCGCCCCGCAGGGCCTCGGCGGATCCGCTCATGCGAAGTAGATTCCGGAGCCGCCCGCGGGTCACGGTGCGGACTCACGGAGGATCGCATGATCGAGAGCATGTCGCAGCGCTACCGGCGTCCCGACTGGGTGCGGCGGCTGAACGCCATGGGCGGATCGGTGGGCGACGCGCGGCGCATCGTGCCCCTCGACCCGGACGAGCTCTTCGAGCAGGCCGTCGCGTCGCTCGGCGGCCTGCCCGCGGGCGACTTCGGCGACGCGGCCTGGCGCGACCGCTTCACGGCGCTGGTGCGCGGCCTCGACGGCGAGGGCTTCCACGTGGTGGGCCGCCTGCTGACCCGCCAGGAGCTGCTGCGCTCGCTGCGCACGCGCCTGCTGCTCCACCGGGCCGTGGAGCGCGACACGGGGATCTTCGACGAGACCATCGAGGCGCCGGTGATCGTGACCGGGCCCGCGCGCTCGGGCACCAGCATCACCTTCGAGCTGCTGTGGCTGGACGACGGGCTGCGCGCGCCGCTGGCCTGGGAGGCCCTGCACCCCTGCCCGCTGCCCGAGGACGGGACGGACCGGCGCACCCTGTGGAGCGAGTGCGAGCAGGAGGTCTGGGCCGACGTGCAGCCCGAGTTCGCCGCCGTGCACGAGCTGCGCTCCGACCTGCCGGTCGAGTGCGTCACCCTCACCCAGCCCTCCTTCAACGGCCAGCACTGGGCCATGATCGCCACGCCCGAGGGCTGGGAGATCGATCCGCTCGGCATGTACGACTTCCACAGGCGCACGCTCCAGGCGCTCCAGCGCGGCGGACCGAGGAAGAGCTGGCTGCTGAAGACGCCGGGGCACCTGGCGATGCTGGAGCTGGTGTTCGCCACCTACCCGGACGCCTGGATCGTGCAGACCCACCGCGATCCGGCGAAGACCATGCCCTCCACGGTCAGCACGACGGCGCTGGTGCGCTGGCTGCGCAGCGACGACGTGGACGTGGAGCTCCTCAGCACGGTGATCCACGAGGTCTTCAGCGGCGCCCTGAACCGCACGGTGTCGCTGCGCGAGGGAGGCACCCTGCCCGACCGCTTCGTCGACGTCCACTTCCAGGACCTGATGAAGGATCCGGTGGCGACGCTGCGCGCGGCCTACGCGAAGATGGAGCGGCCCTTCACCGACGAGCACGCCGAGCGCATCCGGCGCTACCTGGCCGAGAAGCCGAAGGGCAAGTTCGGCGCCCACGTCTACACGCCCGAGGAGTGGGGCTTCACGGCCGAGGGGCTGCGCGCGAAGCTGGATCCCTACGTGAGCCACTTCGGCGTGGCCCTGGAATAGGCCGCTATCCTGTGGGCATGGCCGTCGTCGTCGACCGCTACGTGCACCGCACCGGCGAGCACTGCGCCTCCACCGCGCTGCGCAACCTGCTGGCCCACCACGGTCACGAGCTCTCCGAAGGCATGATCTTCGGGCTCGCCAGCGGGCTCGGCTTCTTCTACCTGAAGGACGGCGGGCTCTCGCCGACGCGCATGTTCCACGGCCGCACGCCGACGCTGGAGGCCGACTTCGGTCCGAACACGGGCATGGACCTGGTGGAGCGCGCCGAGCCCGACGACGACGCGGCCTGGCGCGACCTGCGCGCGAGCCTGGACGCCGGCGAGCCGGTCATGCTCTCCACCGACACCTTCTACCTGGGCTACCACCGGACCACGAGCCACTTCCCGGGCCACCGCTGCGTCGCGGTCGGCTACGACGACGCGACCGGCACGGTCCTGATCGCCGATCGCAAGTTCCAGGACTACCAGCCCTGCTCCTTCGACGAGCTGCGGCGCTCGCGCAACGCGCCCGACCACCCCATGCCGTGCGAGAACCGCCACGGCGTGTTCGGTCCGGTGGTGGCCTTCGGTCGCCCCCTGCGCGAGGCGATCCTCGCCGCCCTGGCGCGCAACGCGAAGGGCATGCTCGAGCCCGACTTCGACCTGCCCGGCTCGGCGGGCGTGGCCGCCCTGCGCGAGCTGGCCCGCGACCTGCCCGGCTGGAAGGACGCGGAGGACTGGTCGTGGTGCGCCCGCTTCGGCTACCAGGTGGTGGTGAAGCGCGGCGCGGCCGGCACCTTCTTCCGTTCGCTCGAGGCCGACTTCCTGCGCGAGGCCGCGGAGCACGTGCCCGAGATCGGCGCCGCGGGCCTGGCCGAGCAGATGGACGGGAGCGCCGCGCGCTGGTGCGACCTGGCGGCGCTGCTGAAGGAGCAGAGCGAGCGCGAGACCTGCGACCCGGGCCTGTTCGAGGGCGCCGGCGAGATCGCCGCAGAGCTGGCCGACCGGGAGGAGCGCGTGTTCCGCGAGGCGCGGGAGCTGGTCGAGCGGCTCTAGGAGCTCGCGACCAGCTTCTCGTACCCGGCCGCGCTGAAGCCGGTGAGGATGCGTCCCTCGACGTCGATCACCGGGACCGCGCGGCGGCCGGTCTTGCGCATCAGCTCCTGGGCCCAGCGCGGCGTGTCGATGTCGCGCAGCTCGTAGTCGACGTCGTTGCGGTCGAGCCAGCGCTTCGCCTTCTTGCAGGCGCCGCACCACTCGGCCGAGTAGAGCACGATGCCGCCGCCGGCGGTGGCGGCGTCGGCGACCCGGCCGGCGCCGATGCGCGGTCCGCTGGCCCGGCGGCGGGCCTCGCGCGCGCGGGCGGCGTCGCCCGGCGAGAGCGGCGGAGGGACGTCCATCTTCACGAAGCCGACCGTCGCCCGCAGGGCCTCGGGCACCTCCTCCAGCGTCTCCACGAAGCGCACCTGGCGGCGCTCGTCGACGAACTGGTAGTAGAGGCGCATCGACGAGCTCTCGTCGTCGATGCTCTCCCAGCCCTCCGGCTTCTCCGCGGTGACCTGGTCGGACGCGGCGTCGGGCGTGGCATCGACGAACTCGCCGCAGCCCAGGGCCAGGACCACGGCGGCCGCCAGCAACGGGCCGGCAATCCGGAGCGGAAGCGGGCGATTCACCATGCCTCCGTTTCGGCCGACCGCCCGGCCGGCTCAAGGCCCGGCGGCGAGGGCCCGATCCCATGGGCATGCCCCGGTCCGTCCCGATCCTGCTCGCCCTGGCCCTGGCCCTGGCCGGGGCGGCCCACGCCCAGCAGGGCGAGGTGTGCGAGCGGGGTCCGTCCTACGGGAGCGGACCGGTCTCGCTGGTGATCCTGGCCTCCAGCGCCAAGGTCCAGCAGCTGGCGGCGTCGGTGAAGGACACGCCGGTGGTGGCGCGCGACGCCGACACCGTGGTGTTCGCGGACGGGCGCGTGATCACGGCGGACGTCGACGCGGCCGGCGAGCACCTGAACGCCCTGGGCTGGGGCGCCCGCCGCATCACCGTCTCGGCCACCTTCCCGGCCCGGCGGGCGCGGCCCCGAAGCTCCTACGGCTGATGAGGCGTGCCGGGCCCGTGCGGCCCGGACGCGACCCCGGTCACGAGCCGCGGCACTCGCCGTCGTGGTCCTTCCCCACCCGGGCGGCCCGGCGCTCGCAGTCGTTGCCGTAGGTCCGGCCGTCGCAGCCGCACACCGGCCGGTAGTCGCGCGTGCAGATCGGGGAGGGGACCACGCAGGTGCCCTGCCCGTCCGCCACCCCGCATTCGCCGGCGTCCGGCTCGCACCACAGGCCCTCGGCGCAGGCGACCCCGGCGATGCCGCCGCAGCGATCTCCCTCCGCCACCGGACCTCTCGGCTCCGGTGCTCCGGTGCAGGCGAGCAGCACGGCTCCGAGCAGCAGCAAGACGCGTCGCATGATCCCTCCGGGTCCGCAGTCGCGGCACTGCACGCAGCGCCCGTGCTGCACGGCGAACGCGCCCTCGCGCGCCCAGACGCCTTCCGAGTCTGGCACGTCTCCTGCACATTGTCTCCTGCATCGACGGACGTGCCCACCGGAGGAACCCGCATGAGCGACGAGATCCGACACCCCCTGGACGAGCTGGAGACCGACGGCGAGATCGAGCGCGGCGAGACCGGCGTGCGCATCCTGCTGACGCTGCTCTTCACCGTCGTCGCCGCGGCCCTGGAGGCGGTGATCTCGGTGATCGTCGTCTTCGAGCTCGCCTGGGCGCTGGTCACGCGCCGGCGTCCCGACCCGCGCGTGCGCGACCTGGCCAACCGGGTCGTCGCCTACTACTACCGGATCGGCCGCTACCTGACCTACAACGACGACGCGCCGCCCTTCCCCTTCGCCGACTTCCCCGAGGCGGTCGAGCCGCCGGGCGGAGCCGCGCTCCGCGAGCCAAGCTAGACGTGGTTCAGGAGCATCAGCTCCTTCGGGTGGGGTGACAGGAAGGTCTGGCCGTTCAGGTACTCCACGTCGTGGACGCGGGCGTGGTGGCGCAGCAGCGTCAGCGGAACCACGATCGGCACCAGGCCTTCCCGGTAGTCGTCGATCAGCGCCGCCAGCTCCTGGCGCGCCGGCGCGTCGATGCGCTTCTTCAGGTGGCCGGCGGCGTGGTGCAGCACGTTGGTGTTGCGCCCGCGCGTCGCCATGAGCGAGAGCGCCGCCATGAACTCGCGCATGTAGCGGTCGCGAAACCCGGCGCGCGGCAGCTCCTTCACGCGCGCGACCAGTCTCCCCAGCTCGCGGTAGGCGACCGTCGAGTGGGCCATCAGCGAGAGCTTCTCGGCGGTGTGGAAGGCGACCACCCGGCCCGGCGTCCAGCGACCGGCGAAGCAGTCGCGCAGGCGACGGTAGGCGAACAGGCGCTGGATGAAGTTCTCGCGCAGCGCCGGATCGTTGAGGCGTCCCTCCTCCTCGACCGGCAGCTCGGGCATGGCCCGCATCAGCGCGTCGGCGAACAGCCCGCGCCCCTTCTTCTCGGCGTTGGACGCCGTGTAGATCTTCACCCGCTCCATGCCGCAGGACGGTGAGTCGCGCTTCAGCACGTAGCCGCCCAGGTACAGCGCGCGCAGCCCGCGCACGCGGC